>DASTSW010000016.1:0-26637 GCA_035760445.1 Solirubrobacterales bacterium
CGAGCGCTGCGCGAACTTGTCCATGTCGGCGCGGCTGACCTCGTATTTCTTCGCCACGTTGACGGCGGTGATGCCCATGTCGATGTAGGCGTTGGGCTGGCCGTTCTCGCCGATCAGGTTGGGGTTGCGGTCGGCGGCGCCGGCGGGCTCGGTGCGCTCGTTGAACTTGCTGACCCACTCGACCCCGACCGCGAGGTAGGCGTCGCCCTCGCCGGCCTTGATCGCGTTGCCGGCGTGGCGGATCGCGTCGAGGCTGGAGGAGCAGTAACGGGAGACGGTGACCCCGTTGACCTCCTGCGGCAGCTTCTCGCTGAGCAGGGAGATGATCCGGGCGATGTTGAAGGCCTCGAGGCCCTGCGGCATGCCGACGCCGCAGAAGACGTCTTCGATCAGGGCGGGGTCTACCTCGGGGTTGCGCTCGAGCAGCTGGTCGACCACGTAGGCGCCCGTCTCCTCGGGGCGCAGTGAGGCCAGCGACCCCTTGAAGGCACGGCCGATCGGCGTGCGGATGGTGTCGACGATGACTGCTTCGGGCATTCCTTATCTCCTTGAAGGCTTGGGAAGGGCTTGCGACTGCGGCAGCAGGGTAATTGACGGGCGATGCGGGCGTTTAGTGCGGATTCTCACAATATCTCGCCTGAGCGTCTTGAAGCTGCGTTACATTCGCCTCAATCCACCTCGCCGGCAAGGCGAGATTTGTCGCACAGCGGCAACGAAAGGAGGGCCCCTTCATGCCTGAGGGTTACTGCGTCAAGGAGCGCAAGAAGGTCGAGATCAAAGACGCCAAACAGGTGACGATGAAGAACGGTCGTCCGGCGATCCAGGGTGTCTGCCCGGACTGCGGGACGAAAATCTTCAAGATCGGGAAACTCGAATAGGGCTCTCCCTGAGAGGGATTTGAACCCGGCATTGCCGGGGAGCGTATGCCGGGTCGGATGATCCAGTTGCGGAATTCGACCCGGGGCGCGCTCAGCCGCGAACGCGACGTCCGCGAGGCCTACGCCGCCCATGCCGGTGAGCTGTATGGCTTCGCGGTTCGTTCGCTGGGGGACGCTGGGCTGGCCGAAGAGGCGGTCCAGGAGACCTTCGTCCGCGCCTGGCGGGCCGGTGACCGCTTCGATCCGAAGATCGGCTCGCTGCGGACCTGGCTGTTCGCGATCCTCCGCAACGTGGTCATCGACCTCGGCCGGGCGCGGGCGGTACGGCCTGGGGTCGCCGAGGGCGGGGTCGAGCCGAGCGTCGAGCCGCTGGAAGACGCTCTGCTCGCCTGGCAGGTGGAGGAGGCGATGCGGCGGATCGGCGAGGACCACCGCCGGGTGCTGGTCGAGACCTACTACCGGGGGCGGCCCTACGCCGAGGTGGCGGAGGAGCTCGGGGTGCCGGAGGGAACCGTGAAGAGCCGCGTCTACTACGGGCTGCGGGCGCTGCGGGTCGTGCTCGAGGAGATGGGCTATGAAGACTAGGCGGGACTGCCGGGAATGGCGCGAGCTGCTTGGCGCCCATGCGTTGGGGCACCTGCAGGGCGACGAGCGAGTCGGGCTGGAGGCGCACCTCGACGGCTGCGCCGAGTGCCGGGCGGAGCTGGCGGCGCTGCAGCCGGTGGCGCGGATGCTGCCGCACGCCGACCCGGAGCGGTTCGAGTCGGCGCCGGTGCCGCCGGCGGATCTGGGGCAGCGGATCGCGGCGACGATCGAGGGCGAAAAGGAGCAGTCGCGCAAGCGCCGGCAGCGGCGCCGGTTCGGCGGCTTCGCTCTGGGCGGCGCGGCGGCGGCGCTGGCCACGGCGGTGCTTCTGCTGTTCGTCCTCGGCGGCGAGGAAGCGAGCCCCGAGCGCAAGGTCGAGTTCGCCTCGCTGCCGGCCGGGGTCACGATCGACGCGACCCTGGAGCCTCACTCCTACGGGACCGAGATCCGCATGTACGTGCACGGGGTCGAGTCGGGGACCCTCTGCCGGGTGGCGCTGCGCGGGCCCAAGGGCATCACCTATCCGGCCGGGACCTTCCGCTACCGCTGGGGAGACGACTCCGACGCCGTGCTCAGCTCGGCGCTCGACCTCTCGCGGACCCGGGCGGTCGTCGTCCACGCGGGCAGACAGACCTTCGTCGCGCCGGTGAACCCATCGGCCGCGGCGCTCAACCCCGGAAGCGAGGAGGAATCGACGTGAAACGGATGACCTATGTGCTGGCGCTGCTGGCCGTAATGGCGATCGCCATCGCCGGTTGTGGCAGCGACTCGAGCAGCTCGGGCGGTGCCTACGGCGGCAAGGGTGGTGGCGGTTCCAGCAGTGGCTCGACGACGAGCTCGGAAACGAAGCCGGCGTCGGACAGCGGCGGTAGCGGTGGCATCGTCTCAGCGGCAAACGTGGGCGACCTAGGAACGATCCTGGTCACCGCCGAAGGCATGACCCTCTACGACTTCCACAAGGACAAAGGAGGCAAGTCCGCCTGCTACGACGCCTGCGCGGGAGCGTGGCCGCCGCTGCTGACCGACGGCAACCCCCAGGCACAGGGTCCCGCCGACCGAAGCATGCTCGGCACCACCAAGCGCAAAGACGGCACCGTCCAGGTCACCTACAACGGCTGGCCGCTCTACACCTACGTCGGCGACCAGAAGCCGGGCGAAGCCAACGGCAACGACATCGACCAGTTCGGCGCCGAGTGGTACGCCCTGATGCCCAACGGCGAAGAGCCCGAGGACTGAGAGCTCAAGAATCACCGTACTCCTTTGTTTACAGCTCACTCCAATCTAGAACTCAGCTGAGATCGAATCCGGTAGATGCCGGACCAAGAAAGGGATGAGCATGAACAACGACAAGCTCCTCGGATTGTTGGGCGCGGCTGTCGCCACGCTGGCATTTGCTGCCAGCGCCTCGGCGACGACCCTCACAGGGCCCAACGGCGAGCTAAAACCCACGCCCCACTTCGCAAGCGAGGGGCACGTGAAAACAACCACCCCCATCGGCAACGTCGAATGCCCGTCGACAATCGAATACGAAGTCACGGCCCACGGAAACGGGGGGCCGGTCGAAGGAAAAGTCATTGCCCTGACATTCGGCCATGTCTCCAAATCCTGCACAGACAGCTGGCACGCGACAGTCGTTGCGCCAGGCAAAATGAAAATCCACTACAAAGCCGCTGGCGAAGGCACTGTGACATCGAGTGAAATGACAGTCACGAAAACACGGCTCGGCATCACCTGCAATTACCTGACCAACAACACGGTAATCGGCACGATCACAGACAAAACCAAAGCCGGCAACGGCTTGGGAACAATCGACGTCTCAGGCGAAATCCCGATCCATTCCGGAAGCAGCGGACTCTGCGGTGGGTCCAGCAAATGGACCGGGTCTTACTCGTCCGCTACGGCGATAACCCTGCACGAAAAAATCTGAGCCCAACGACATGGCGTGGCCGTCCACCGACGGCCACGCTCATTGCTTGGCGCGCTTGCGGTAGCTGAGCGAAGGCGGGACCTGGTCGCGGATCTCGGCCAGGAGTCGGGCGGAGAGCTCGCCGGGGTCCTCATCGGGACGGGGCTGGCCGCCGACTGGGTCGAAGAAGCGGATGCGTAGTCGGGGCCGGCGGGGGAAGCCGGTCAGGTCGGAGGTGCCCTCGATCGCGACCAGGGTGACGTGCGCCTCCGGCACTTCGAGCGCCAGACGACCTATGCCGCTGCGGGCGCGCAGGACCTTGCCCCTGGAGCGGGTGCCCTCGGGGAAGACGCCGATACAGGCTCCAGCCCGCAGCGTCTCGATCGCTTTCGCCAGCGCGTCCTTGTCTCCCTTGCCGCGCTGGATCGGGATCTGGCCCATGCCGTTGAGGATCGGGGCGAGGCCGCGCACTTCCCAGAGCTCCGATTTGGCCAGGGCGCGGATCTGGCGCCGCTTGCGGGCAGCAATGCCGACCATCACCGGGTCCCAGTGGCTGTCGTGGTTGCCGAGGATCAGCAGCGGGCCGGACTCGGGGATCGTCTCGAGGCCCTCGACCTGGAGGCGGCCCCACCAGGCCACGGGCAGGTTGAGCGCCATCGCCAGGCCGTAGGTGCGGGTCCGCTCCTTCACGGACCGGAGTTCTACGCGTTTCTGGCGTCGGCTGCGCGCTGGAGGATGTCGCGCAGCGCCGCTTGATCCTCGACGGAGAGGTCCTTCACCCACTCGGGGGGCTTTGCCAGCTCACGCCGTACGCGCCGCATGAGGACTTCGCCTTTGACGGTCAGCTCGACCACCTTGATCCGCCGGTCGACCTCGGAGGGGTAGCGAATCGCGAGGTCCTTCTCTTCGAGGTTGTCGACGATCCCGGTGACGTTGGAGTTGTCGCAGTGGAGCAGGTCGGCCAGCTGGCTCATGGTGCGCGGCTGCTCGAGCAGCCGCAGGGCGCCGAAGGTGGCCGGCCGCAGGTCGAGCTCGCGGACGAGGGGCAGGAACGGCGGCGGGTAGACGAGGCTCGAGAGCAGGCCCCACGCCTCGCGGCCGGTGTCTCCGGCCGATGCTTTCTTCCGGCTTTTGGCAGTCGCCGCCTTATCCATAAATTTATTGTACCTCAATCTTTGATAACCTCAAATATTGAGAGTTGTAAGCAATTGAAGGGACGCGCATGGACGGCAGCGCACCGGTTGGCGGCATCGAGGTGGAAGGCCTCGTCCGCGAGTTCAAGAACGGCCCGCGGGCGGTCGACGGCATCGACCTCGAGGTCGCCCAGGGCGAGATCTACGGCTTCCTCGGCCCAAACGGCGCCGGCAAGTCGACGACCGTGCTGATGCTGACCACCCTCCTCCCTCCCACCGCCGGGACCGCCCGGGTCGCCGGCTTCGACGTGGTCGCCGACGGCCCCAAGGTGCGGGCCTCGATCGGCGCCGCCCTGCAGGAGGCGGCCCTCGACCCGCTGCTGACCGGCCGCGAGCACATGCGCCTGCAGACCGCCCTCCACGGGCTCGGAAAGGGCGAGCGCGAGAGCCGCGGCAACGAACTGCTGGAGCGGGTCGGTCTCGCCCACGCGGCCGATCGCAAGGTCGGCGGCTACTCGGGCGGGATGAAACGCCGGCTCGACCTCGCCCTCGCCCTCGCCCATCAGCCGCGCATTCTCTTTCTCGACGAGCCGACCACCGGCCTCGACATCCAGAGCCGCACCGCGCTCTGGGAAGAGGTCGCCCGCCTCGCCGACGAGGACGGCGTCACCGTCTTCCTCACCACCCAGTACCTGGAGGAGGCCGACGCGCTCGCCAACCGGGTCGGGATCATCGACCACGGCCACATCGTCGCCGAGGGCACCCCGGCGGAGCTGAAGGCCGAAATTGGCCGCCCGACGGTCGAAGCCGTTCCCCGCGATGAGTCCGAGCGCGAGCGGATGGCCACCGTCCTCGGCCGCTTCGGCGAGCAGGCCGGCTCCTCCCCGCGTGGAGTCGCCGTCCGCCTCGAGGGCGGCGAGTCGCAGCTGGCCGAGGTGGTGCGGGCACTCGACTCCGAGGGGATCGCGATCGAGAACCTGCAGCTGCACGCCCCCTCACTCGACGACGTCTTCCTCGCCAAAACCGGCCGCTCGCTCGAGGGCGCCGACGAGGCCGAGACCGAGGCGCCGGAGGCGGAGGCGGTCGGGGCGTGAACCCGGGCCTTCGCACCCAGGTCACCCAGCTCGCGCGCCGCTCGGCGCTGCGCACGATGCGCCAGCCGGCGCAGATCGTCCCCGCCCTCGTCTTCCCGATGTTCCTGCTCGCGGTCAACGCCGGCGGGCTCAAAGACGCGACCAACCTGCCCGGCTTCCCGACCGACTCCTACCTCACCTTCATCCTCGCGGTGCCGTTCATCCAGGGTGCCCTCTTCTCGGTGATGAACTCGGGCACCGACCTCGCCCGCGACATCGAGACCGGCTTCCTCAACCGCCTCGCCCTCACCCCGCTGCGCGGCTTCGCCCTGCTCAGCGGCCTGCTGGCCGGGGCCTTCCTGCTCGGCGTCGTGCAGGCGATCGTCTACCTCGCGGTCGGGCTGATCGCCGGCGCCGAACTAGCCGCCGGCCCGGCCGGGGTGCTGGTCATCCTCGCCCTCTCGGTTTCGATCACGGTCGCCTTCGGCACCATCGGCCTCTTCGCCGCCCTGCGCTTCGGCTCTGGCGAGGCAGTCCAGGGCCTCTTCCCGGTCTTCTTCGTCTTCCTCTTCCTCTCGGCGATGGCCCTGCCGCTCGACCTGCTGACCACCGACTGGTTCCACACGATCGCCAGCATCAACCCGATCACCTACCTGCTCGAGGCCTTCCGCTCACTGCTGATCGAAGGCTGGAACCTCGGCGACCTGGCGCTCGGCTTCGCGATCGCGGCGGCGATCTTCGTCCTCGGGATGGCCGCCGCGACCAGCGCTCTGAAGACGAGGCTGGTACGCACGTGAACCAGCCCACTCCCGCCGGCACCCCGATCACCACCCGACTCACGGTCGCCCGCGCGGTCGCCTGGCGCAGCATCCACAACTTCCTCACCAACCCCGCCTTCTTCTTCCCGGCGATCCTCTTCCCGCTCTTCTTCTTCGTCTCCTTCGCCGGCGGCCTGGCAGCGATCGGCAACGTCCCCGGCTTCGACTTCCCCAGCGGCTACACCGCCTTCCAGTTCGTCTTCGTGCTGCTGCAGTCGGCGGCCTTCGGCGGCGTCTTCACTGGCTTCGCGATGGCCCGCGACTTCGAGACTGGGTTCGGCCGCCGCTACATGCTCGCCGCCGGCCGCCGCAGCGGCATCGTCCTCGGCTATGCGCTGGCGGCGATCTTCCGCTCAATCCTCACCTGGGCGATCCTCACCGCGGTGGCCCTGATCGCCGGGATGGAAGTCGGCGGCAGCGCCGGCGAAATAGGCGCCCTCTACGCCCTCGCCGTCCTGGTCAACGTCGCAGCGACGATGTGGGCAGCCGGAGTAGCCCTCCGGGTCCGCTCGATCCAAGGCGGCCCCCTCATGCAGTTCCCCGTCTTCCTGATCCTCTTCCTAGCCCCCGTCTACGTCCCCCTCGACCTACTGAGCGGCTGGATCCACGCCGTAGCCTCGATCAACCCAGTAACCGCCCTGCTAGAGGCCGGCCGAGGCTTCATCTCCGGCGACCCGGTTCTAGTAGCAGCAGCCTTCGCCATCGGAGTAGCCCTCTCTTTCCTCTTCGCCCTCTGGGCCCGAGGCGGCCTCCGAAGCGCCGAAGCCGCCGGCTAACCCCAGCGAGAAAAGAAAGTGGCCGTGCCCCAGGCGGGGAAGGGGTGGGGTGCTCAGGGCACTCAACGCCGAGCCATAGCGAGGGGTGCCCGGAGTACCCCACCCCTTCCCCGCCCACCCAGACCATTTCGAATTTTCTAAGTGACGAAAGTCACGCTTCAACCAGCCCAACAAAGGGAACCTGCCTGTTCTTGGCTCTCTGCGGCAAATTCCGGCAACTGGCGTTTCGAATCTGACGATCTAAAGTGTCATTTGTGACGCAGAGACCCCTGGAGCTGATCCTTGCCCGGAACCTGATGTCGGCGCTCTCGACGCCGGCCTTCCTGGTCGACGAGGGCGGCCTGCTGGTCTTCTACAACGAGGCGGCGGGAATGCTGCTCGGCAAACGCTTCGAGGAGCTCGGCACCGTCGGCCCGCAGGAGTGGGGCTCGCTGTTCGGCCCCTTCGACGAGAGCGGCGAGCCGATTCCCTACGACGACCTGCCGCTGGTCCGCGCGGTGCGCGCCGGCCGCCCGGCCCACGCCGAGCTGACCGTCCGCTCGACCGACGGCACCCAGCACGAGGTCGAGGTCTCGGCCTTTCCGATCCTCACCCCGCACGGCTCGCAAGGCGCGATCGCCGTCTTCTGGCCCGCGCTACGCAACGGCAACGGGGCGCTGCCGGCGTGAAGGTCAAGCTCTGGGGCACGCGCGGGTCGATTCCCGCCCCGGGGCCGGAAACCATCCGCTACGGCGGCAACACCTCCTGCGTCGGCGTCACCCTCGCCGACGGCTCGATGCTGGCGCTCGACGCCGGCACCGGCATCCGCTGCCTCGGCCTCGCCCTTCCCGACGAGCCGACCCGGCTGCACATCCTTCTCACCCACCTGCACCTCGACCACATCCAGGGCCTGGTCTTCTTCGCCCCCGCCTTCCGCCCCCAGACCGAGATCGTGATCTGGGGCCCGGCCTCGCCAGAGGCCTCGCTGCGCGATCGCATCGCCCGCTACATCTCCGCCCCGCTCTCCCCCGTCGAGGTCCGCGAGCTGCCCTGCGACGTCTCCTTCCGCCACTGCCCGGAGAGCGAGTGGGAGATCGGCTCGGCCCGGATCCGCGCCGCCTCGGTCTCGCACCGCGGCCCGACCCTCGGCTACCGGATCGACGACGGCGGCTCCTCGCTCGCCTACATCCCCGACCACGAGCCCGCCCTCGGCGCCGACCTCGACGAGCTGGAGGAGAGCTGGATCTCCGGTTTCGACCTCGCCCGCGACGCCTCGCTGCTGATCCACGACGGCCAGTACACCGATGCCGAGTACCCCAACCACATCGGCTGGGGCCACTCCGCCACCTCCCACGCCCTCAGCTTCGCGCGGCGGACCGGCGCCGAGCGCACCGTCCTCTTCCACCACGACCCGCTTCACTCCGACGAGCAGCTCGACAGCCTCGGCGCCGACGCGCGCGAGCAGTGGGTGGCGCTGGGCGGCGACCCGGCGACACTGGAGCTGGCCGCCGAGCGGGCCGAGTACGAGCTGCCGGCGCGGGCCGCAGCGCCAGCCTGAAGTAATCAATCATCTACCCTGGCGGCGTGACCCCGGCCGAGAGGATCGAGGCAGCCGCGCAGCGCTCGCCACTGGTGCATAGCGCGCTCGAACAGGCGCGCAGGTCCCACGCCGGCCAGGTCCGCAACGGCAGCGGCGGCATGCCCTACGTCGAGCACCCGATCACAGTCGCGGCCCGGCTCGAGGAGCTCGGCTACCGCGACGAGGTGCTGGCGGCGGCGCTGCTGCACGACGTGATCGAGGACTCGGAGACGACGCTGGATGAGGTGCGCGAGCTGTTCGGCGACGAGGTGGCCGGCATGGTCGGCGCCCTCACCGACGACGAAGCGATCGAGCCCTACCGCGAGCGCAAGGCCGAGCATCGCGAACGGGTGGCGGCCGCGCCGGCGGACGCGCTGGCGATCTACGGCGCCGACAAGCTGACCAACGTCGTCACCCTCCAGGCTGCCTACGCAGAGGAAGGCGACACGGTGCGGGACGAATTCAAGGTCCCGGTCGAGCTCAAGCTCGAGGTCTGGGAAGCGGACCTGGGGCTGCTGCGCGAGAAGGCGCCGGAGCTGCCGTTCCTCGACTCGCTCGAGGAGGGCCTCACTCGGCTTCGGGCTTCCCTAGAGGCTCCTGCCCAGCCGCGAGGCTGACCCGCCGGTGCAGCGGCAGCGCGAACCAGAAGGTCGCGAAGGCCAGCACCGTCAAGGCGGTGACTATCGCCGTTGCGGTCGCGTTGAAGAGGTAGTCGGTAACCAGCATGATCGCCCCGGTCATCGCCAGCGCGAGGAAGGTGAGGCCGGCGATCGAGAAGCGGTTGGAGTAGTAGACCAGCCGGCGCTTCTGCTGGTAGCGAAAGGTCAGCCGGTGGTAGGCGGTGGGAGCCATCAGCAGCACCGCTGAGATCGCCGTGCACATCAGCGTCCCGAAGTAGACGTCCTTCTGGAAGCTGGTGATCTTCACGAACCCCTGCTGGAACGGGACCGCGAGCAGGAAGGCGAAGAGGACCTGGACGCCGGGAAGGGCGACCCGCAGCTCCTGCAGCATCTCCGAGAGGTTGCGATCGAGGCGTTCCTCTTCGCTCTCTTCCCGCCCCGAATCGCGGCCTTGCGTGTGTCCCTGAGTCACGTCCCGTTGCATTCCCTCAACATATGCCAATCGAAACCGCGCTCGTCCTCTTCAACCGCGACCTCCGGATCCACGATCACCCGGCCCTGGCGGCCGCCGCGAAGGCCGAGCGGACGGTGCCGCTGTTCGTTTTCGACGAGCGGCTGCTGGGGTCGCGCTTCGCGGCGCCGAACCGGGTCGCGTTCATGTTGGAGGCGCTGCGCGACCTCGACGAGCGGCTGCGGCGGATGGGGGCACGGTTGTACGTGCGGCGCGGCGACCCAGTGCGGGAGGCGATCGCGGTGGCGCGCGAGTGCGGCGCCACGCAGCTGCACGTCAGCGCCGATTGGAGCGCCTATGCGCGGGGCCGGGAGAAGCGGCTGGCACGCGCCTGCGGGGAGGAGCGGATCGAGTTCACCGCCCATCCCGGGGTGACCGTGGTCCCCCCCGGCGCGGTGACGCCGGTTGGCGGCGACCACTTCAAGGTCTTCAGCCCCTACCACCGCGCCTGGGAGGGGCTGCCGTGGCGCCAGCAGCTGGGGGCGCCGCGCAAGCTCGACGCACCCTCGAAGCTGAAGGGCGGGCGGCTGCCGGCGCTGGAATCGCTGACCGACGGCAGGCCGTCGCCCCAGCGCCGGCCCGGCGGCGAGGTCCAGGGACGGCGGCTGATGCGCGCCTTCCTCCGCGACGGTGTCGGCGAATACGACGATCGCCACGACGACCTGCCGGGCGACGCCACCTCGCGGCTCAGCGCTCACCTGCGCTGGGGCTGCGTCTCGCCGCTGGAGTTGGCGCACGAGGCGGGCGAGCGCCGCGGCGGGGCCGCCTTCGTGCGACAACTCTGCTGGCGCGACTTCCATCACCAGGTCCTGGCCGCGACCCCCTCCCTCCCCCGCCGCGATTACCGCCCCCGCCGCGACCGCTGGTCGCGCTCTAAGCGAGCGCTCGATGCCTGGCGCGAGGGCCGCACCGGCTACCCGCTGGTCGACGCGGCGATGCGACAGCTGGCCGAGGAGGGGTTCATGCACAACCGGGCGCGGATGACCGTCGCCTCCTTCCTCTGCAAGGACCTCTACGTCGACTGGCGCGAGGGTGCGTGGCACTTCTGGGACCTGCTCAGCGACGGCGAGATCGCCAACAACGCCGGCAACTGGCAGTGGGTGGCGGGGACCGGCAATGACACCCGTCCCAACCGGGTGCTCAACCCGCTGCGCCAGGCGCAGCGCTTCGATCCCGGCGGCGAATACGTGCGGCGCTACCTGCCCGAGCTGGAGTCGCTGCAGGGCAAGGAGATCCTCCGCCCCTGGCTGGCGAAGGGGTTCAAGCAACTCGACTACCCCGAGCCGATCGTCGACCACGACGAGGCGGCGGCGGCTTTCAAGGCCCATCGCGGCGGCTGAAGCTGCATAGGATCGGCGGATGGGAAGGCTGGCGGTGATCCTCGGCAGCAACGCCCTCGGCCCGGGCGGCGAGGAGATCACCGCCGCGGCCGCGGCCCAGGGGGCGGCGATCGTCCAGCGCCACAACGCCGACGGCGCCTTCGCCCTCCCCCACATGATCGACCACGAGGCGAACCTGCGGCCGCTGCTCGAGCAGGGCTGCGACCGGCTGCTGGCGATCGGTTCGGTCGGCTCGCTGAAGCCGGGCGAGCTCGGCGTCGGCGCCCTGGTCTGCCCCGACGACTTCATCGCCCTGGGGCTCGGCGACTCGATCTTCGGCGACCAGCGGGCCCACTCGGCGCCCGGCTTCTCGCCCGGCTGGCGCGAGGAAGTGATCGCCGCTTGGGCAGAGGGCGGCCAGCAACCGCGCGACGGCGGCGTCTACTGGCAGGCCCGCGGGCCGCGCTTCGAGACCCCGGCCGAGATCCGGCTGATGGCGGCGCACGCCGACGTGGTCGGGATGACGATCGCCACCGAGTGCGTCGTCGCCCGCGAGCTCGGCCTCGACTACGCCGCGCTCTGTGTCGTCGACAACCTCGCCAACGGCCTCGCGGCGGAAGAGGTCAGCACCGCCGGGATGGAAGCCGACCGGCTGATCAACGCCGAGCGCCTGCGCGAGGGTCTCGAGGCCGTGCTACCGCGACTCGGGGCGGTCGGCCGGTGAGCCTCGCGGTCACCGGCGCGCTCCTCGACGGCGAGTGGATCGGGGTCCGCTGCGAGGACGGGAAGATCGCGGCGCTTGGGCCCGAGGTGACGCCCGCGCCGGGGGACGAGACGATCGACGCCGGCGGGGCGCACCTGGTGCCGCCGCTGGTCAACGGCCACACCCACGCGGCGATGACCCTGTTCCGCGGCTCCGGCGGCGACCTGCCGCTGATGCCGTGGCTGGAAGAGAAGATCTGGCCGGTCGAGGCGAAGCTCGAGGACGAGGACGTCTACTGGGGGGCACGCCTGGCCTGCGCCGAGATGCTGCGCAGCGGCACCACCCGCTTCTGGGACATGTACTGGCAGCCGGGGGCGACGGCGCGGGCGGTCGCCGACAGCGGCATCCGGGCGACGATCGGCGCCCCCCTCTTCGACCTCAATGGCAGCCCCGCGGAGCTGCGCGAGGCGGCCCAGCGTGGATTGGATGCCCTAAGTGGGTATGGACCCGAAATCACCCCCGCCCTCGCCCCCCACGCGATCTACACCGTCAGCGAAGAGTCGCTGCGCTGGATCGCCGAGCTCAGCGCCGAGCGCGACCTGCCGGTCCAGATCCACCTCGCCGAGACCGAGCAAGAGGTCCAGGACTGCCTCGCCGCCCACGGCGAGCGGCCGGCTTTCTATCTCGACCGGTTGGGGCTGCTGAGCGAGCGCACCGTCCTCGCCCACGGGGTCTGGCTCGACCCCGACGAGCTGGCCTTGGTCGCCGAGCGCGGCGCCACCGTCGTCTCCAACCCGGTGGCGAACATGAAGCTCGCGGTCGGCGGGGTCTTCCCCCACCCCGCGGCGCGGGCCGCCGGGGTCGCCGTCGGGCTCGGCACCGACGGCGCCGGCTCCAACGACTCGCTCGACCTGCTCGCCGACCTGAAGACCTTCGCCCTGGCCCAGAAGCACGCCGCCGGCGACCCGACCGCGATCGACGCCGCCGAGGCCTGGGCGGTCGCCACCGGCGCCCGCGCGCCGCGCCTCGGCGCCACCGCGCTGGAGCCCGGCGCCGCCGCTGACTTCCTCCTCCTCCGCGCCGACGCGCCGGAGCTGGGGATCGGCGAACTGACTGCCGACCTCGTCTACAGCGCCTCCGGCGCGGTCGTCGACACCACCGTCGTCGCCGGCCGGGTGCTGATGCGCGGCGGCGAGGTCCCGGGCTTGGAGGAAATCGTCGTGCGCGCCGCCGAGCGAGCGGAGAGACTGGGGCTGTGAGCGACCACCCCGCAGCTTCCTCGGTCCGCTACGAGGAGACGACGAAGGTCTATCCCGGCTCCTCCGAGCCCGCCGTCGATCACCTCAGCCTGGAGGTCCCGGCGGGCGAGATCTGCGTCCTCGTCGGGCCCTCGGGGTGCGGCAAGACGACGGCGATGCGGATGGTCAACCGCACGGTCGAGATCACCTCCGGCGACGTCCTGATCGGCGACCACTCGGTCCGCGACCGCGAGCCCGCCCAGCTGCGGCGGGAGATCGGCTACGTGATCCAGCAGATCGGCCTCTTCCCGCACCGGACGATCAGCGAGAACATCGGCGCCGTCCCCCAGCTGCTCGGCTGGAAGAAGGAGCGGACCCGCGAGCGGGCGGCGGAGCTGCTCGAGCTGATCGGGCTCGACCCCGAGCTCGGCGACCGCTACCCGGCGCAGCTCTCCGGCGGCCAGCAGCAGCGGGTCGGGGTGGCGCGGGCGCTGGCGGCGGATCCGCTGGTGATGCTGATGGACGAGCCCTTCGGCGCGATCGACCCGATCAACCGCGAGCGCTTGCAAAACGAGTTCCTCCGCCTCCAGGCGGAGATCCGCAAGACCGTCCTCTTCGTCACCCACGACATCGACGAGGCGATCAAGATGGGCGACCGGATCGCGGTGATGCGCGAGGGCGGCCGGGTCGAGCAGTACGCGACCCCGGCGGAGCTGCTGATGGCGCCGGCCAACGAGTTCGTCGAGGACTTCGTCGGCGCCGACCGGGCGTTGAAGCGGCTGGCGCTGATGCGGGTCCGGGACATCGACCTCTGGGAGGCGCCGCTGGCGCACGTCGGTCAGGCGACCTCGGAGGTGCGGGCGAAGCTGGCCTCGCCGGACGTCGAAGTCGCCTACCCCCTGCTGGTCGACAGCGAGCGGCGGCCGCTCGGCTGGCTCAGCGAGCGCGACCTCGCCGCCGAGACCGTCCCCAGTCGACCCGACTCGCCGCTCGGCCCGGTGCTGGAGCTGGACGACGTGATGCGCGACGCCCTCGCCGACCTGCTCCAGGGCGAGACCCAGTACGCGCCGGTGGTCGACCACCAGCGGCATATATGCGGCGTCCTCTCGGTCGAGATCATCTCCGAGTTCCTCGCCTCGCCCGACGCGAAGAGCGACGAGCACCCGGCCGTGGAGCGGCCGCATGAATAGCCCCCTGCTGCTGGCGGCAGCCGGCGAAGTCGGCGGCGACTTCTTCAAAGAACGGACCAGCGACACGCTGCCGTGTCAGGCCAAGGCCAACGAGGTCTTCTGCTTCGACTGGGCGAAGGAAAACATCGACCGCTTCGGGACGCCGACGGTGCAGCACCTGGAACTGGTGGTGATCTCGATGCTGATCGGCTTTGCCGTGGCCTTCGCTCTTGCCCTTTTCGCCCATCGCAGCACCTGGCTCCGCGCACCGCTCCTCGCTGCGACGGGGATCCTCTACACGATCCCCAGTCTGGCCTTCTTCTTCCTGCTGGTGCCGGTGACCGGGATCGGCAAGGGCACGGCGATCATCGCCCTCGCCACCTACACCCTGCAGATCATCTACCGCAACACGATGCTGGGCCTCGACAACGTCCCGAACTCGGCCAAGGAGGCGGCGCGGGGCATGGGCTACACCAACCGCCAGATCCTCTGGAAGGTTGAGCTGCCGCTGGCAATCCCGGAGATCGTCGCCGGGCTTCGCATTGCCGTCGTCAGCACGATCGCAATCGCGACGCTGGCAGTATTCATCGGCGGCGGCGGCCTCGGCACGCAGATCTACGGCAGTGGCAATCTCACCTTCCCGACCAGCATCTTCATCGCCCTGGCGATCGTGGTGCTGATGGCCATGGTGTTTCACATCGGCCTGTTGGTGGCGCAGCGGCTCCTCACCCCCTGGCAGAGAGGGAGATCGGCATGAGCCTGCTGCAGACCCCCATCGCCTCCTTCGGCGGCGCGATCGAATTCATCTTCAGTGAACAGACCTCCAACGTCACCGGCGGTAAGAAGGTCGGCGGGTTCGAGCAAGCCGTCGAACTGACCCTTAAGCAATTGGAGGTGACGGCCTTGGCGCTGGCATTGGCACTGATCGTCGCCCTTCCGCTCGGTCTCTATCTCGGACACAAGGGCAAGGGAGAGGTGGTGCTCGTCGGCCTCGCGAACGCCGGACGTGCCCTGCCCGAGCTGGCGTTGATCGCCCTCGTTGCCGCGCTGATCGGCATCGGCTTGGTCCCAGTCACCCTTGCGCTCGCCGTGCTCGGCATCCCGCCGATCATCTCCAACGCCTACGTGGGAGTCCGGCAAGTGGACCGGGCGACGGTCGACGCCGCCCGCGGGATGGGGATGAGCGAGATGGCGATCATCCGCAAGGTCGAGTTGCCGCTTTCCGTCGCCACCGTGATGGGAGGAATTCGCAGCGCGACGATCGCGATCGTCGCCACCGCGACGATCGCCCCCCTGGCCGGCGTCGTCACCCTCGGCGACTTCATCATCAACGCTTCGATCTACGGCGACGACGGCCGCCTCGCCGGGGCGATCCTCGTCGCTCTCCTCGCCCTCACGCTCGAGGGTTTGCTCGCCCTCCTGCAGCGCCGCATGACTTCCGACGGGCTGAAGGTAAAGACTGCGTAACAACGACTCACTGACTCGTCCACCAAACCACCCCCAAGGAGGCATCAAGTGAGGATCGACAAGACGAGATGGCGAGCGCTGCTTGCAGCGTTAGCCGCACTCGCGTTGGCACTCGGCATCGCCGCGTGCGGTAGCAGCGACGACAGCACCACTTCCGGCTCGACCGAAGGCGGCGAAGCCGGCGCCATCCAGTCCAACCCCGACAACGGGAAAGTCAGCCTGACGATTGGCTCGAAGAACTTCCCCGAACAGGAAATCCTCGGCGAAATCTACGCCCAGGCCCTGACCGCGGCCGGCTACAAGGTGAAGAGCGCGCTCAACCTCGGTTCCGAAACCGTGGCCCTGAAGGCGGTCAAGTCGGGGCAGATCTCCGGCTACCCGGAGTACGCAAGCACGGCCCTCACCTCGTTCTTCGGCCTCGAACCCGAAGAAGTGCCCGCCGACGCCACCGAAGCGTGGGAAAAGGCGAACGAAGAATTCGAAGCCGAAGGCCTGGAGGCGTTCGAACCGACGCCGTTCGCCAGCGCCAACGCGGTCGGAACGACGACCGAGACGGCCGAAGAATACGACCTGAAAACGGTCTCCGACCTCGAAGGCGTCTCGGAAAAACTGAGCCTCTACGGCTCCCCCGAGTGCCGCCAGCGGATCGACTGCCTGGCTGGGCTGGAAGAACTGTATGGGCTGAAATTCAAGTCCTTCACCCCGGTCGACATCGGCCTCCGCTACACGGTGCTGGAAAAGGGTCAGGCGGATCTCTCGATCCTCTTCACCACCGACCCCCAGCTCTCGGCCGAGAGCGACAAGTTCGTCATTCTCGAAGACGACAAGGAAGTCTTCCCAGCCGGCAACGTCATCTTCGTCACCTCCCAGAAGGTGGCCGAAGAAGCGGGCCCGGACTACGAAAAGACGATCCTGCAGGTGCAGGAAGGGCTTGACCTGAAAGTGATGCAGGAGCTCGATGCTCGGGTCGAACTCGAAAAGGAAACGCCGAAGGCCGCGGCCAAGGCGTACCTCGAATCGGCCGGTTACATCGGCTAAGGACTAAGCGATTCCGGGGAGGGAGGGTGCCGGTATCCCTCTCCGGAATTGACCTCCCCTCCGCTTCCGCTGCGGGGAGAAGATGCTGCGCGCTTCGCGCGCAGTCACCAGATTGCATATCGCCGAACATTCCTCCGAGGGACACCGGCACCCTCCTTCAGCAGTCTCTGGCTGAATGGCTTTCCCGCGAGACCGTGGAAATGTCCGCTATGCGGACTTTCTGACGGTCTCGCTGAGAGCAGCTAGTTCCAGCGTGTCGAGGGAGGGACGGGTGCCCCTCTCACAGAGGCTCCTGAGACCACGGTGGCGCCCAGCACTCCGTCTCAGCTGCGCGACGGTCTCTGGGAGAGGGGCACCCGTCCCTCCCTGTCCATAGGTCTAAGCCACGGCGTGTTCGCCGGTTGCCGTCTCGTGGTGCCGGCGGATTTTGTTGAAGCTGACGTGAGCGGCCCAGGCTGCCAGTAAGCCTGAGGCTCCGGCCAGGACGAGGGCCACTCTCGGGTCGTAGGACTGGGCTAGCCAGCCGGCTAGGGGGCCTCCTATTGGGGTGCTGCCCAGGAAGACGACGGAGTAGAGGGCCATTACTCGGCCTCGCATCTCGGGGGAGACGGCTAGCTGGAGGGTGGAGTTGATCGTTGCGGCGAAGGTGACCGAGGCGGCGCCGAGGAGGGCGAGCATCACGATCTCCAGGGCGAGGCTGGGCATTGCCGCGGCGAGCAGAGCCGAGGCGCCGAAGGCGAGTGCGCCGCCGGCGATCAGGCGCGGGCCGGTGCGGCCGTGGTGGCCGTTGACGAGGGCGCCGGCGATCGAGCCGACCGCCATCGCCGTGACCAGGCTGGCGTAGGTCATCGCCCCGGACTCGAAGCTGAACTTGGCGAGCAGCGGCAGCACCACCTGGAAGTTGAAGCCGAGGGTTCCGACGAACGCCATCAGCGCGAGCGGCACCAGCAGCTCGGGAGTGGCGCGGACGTAGCGGAGGCCGGCGCGGATCGCCCCCGGCTCGCGCGGGGCGACCGGCGCCGCCTGCAGCCGGCTCGGGTCCATCCGCCGCAGGGCGAAGATCATCGCCACGAAGGTGAGGGCGTTGAGGCCGAAGCAGGGGACGACGCCGACGGTGGCGATCAGGATCCCGGCGATCGCCGGGCCGACGATCCGCGCCGCCTGGACGATGACGCTGTTGAGGCTGACCGCGTTGACGACGCGGTCGGGGCCGACCATCTCGATCACGAAGCTCTGGCGGGTGGGGTTGTCGATCGCGTTGACCGAGCCCATCGCGAAGACCGCGAGGTAGACCATCCACGGGGTGACCACGCCGGTGGCGGTGACCGCGAAGAGCCCGAGAGCGGGAATCGCCATCAGCGCCTGGGTGGTGATCAGCAGCTGCCGCTTGGGGATGCGGTCGGCGAGCAGCCCGCCCCAGGCGCCGATCAAGAGCATCGGCAGGAACTGCAGGGCGGTGGTGAGGCCGACGGCGACGCCGCTGTCGGTCAGCGTCAGGATCACCCAGATCGCGGCGACGGTCTGCATCCAGGTCCCCGAGAGGGAGATCAGCTGGCCGGCGAAATAGCGTCGGTAGTTGGGGACCTCCAGCGAGTTGAACGAGTGGCGGATCGCGGCCGTCAAGACCGCTCTCCCTCCCGCATCCGCTCGAGGATCTCGGTCGCCCGCTCGAGCGTCTCGACCTCCTCCTCGCTCAGGTCCTTCATCCGCCGCGCCAGGTAGGCGTTCTTGCGGCCGCGCAGGCGGCGCAGCCGCTCGCGGCCGGCGCCGTTGACGCTGACCAGGGAGCTGCGGCCGTCGGCCGGGTCGGGGGCGCGGTCGATCAGCCCCTCGCGTTCGAGGCAGCCGAGGGTGCGGGTGATGGTCGGCCGCTTGACCCGCTCGATCTGGGCGATCTCGCTCGGGGTCAGCGGCCCGTGGCGCTCGATCGTCGCCAGCGCCGCCACCGAAGTTGGAGTCAGGCCGGAGGTCTCCGCCGCCGCCTCCTGGCGCAGGCGCCGGGCGGTGCGGACGATCGCCGTGCGCAGGTGCGCGGCGCGCTCGCTGAGGGGGATGTCGGTGGCCTTGATCGGCATTGATTAGCTCTGATAATTAGTTTAGCAAACTACTTTTGCGACCTCCTCTCCTCGGCGACCATCTCGATCGCCTCGAGCATCTTCTGGTGATAGGCCACCCCGGCGAGCAGGGTCCGTTCGGAGCGGCCGAAGCCCTGACCCGCCCGGACCAGGTTGAGGTACCCCCGCAGCTCCACCAGCTTCTCGCGGTGCCAGGCGAGGCGCGAGTCGTGCAGGCCATCGGGGTCGGCACCGGCGAACACTTTCAGGATCGCTTCATCGCGTAGCTGCGGCGGGGTTACGTCCCGGTCGGCGGCCCACTCAGCCAGCGCCTCCCGCCCGAGGTCGGTGAGCGAGTAGACGCGGCGCCGGCGTCCCCCCTCCTCTTGATGGGCGGCGAGGTAACCGGCCTCGGCAAGGCGGGCCGGCTCCTCGTAGGCGGTGGTGTGGGGAACCGGCCAGAAGTTCTGGATCGTGCTCTCCATCGCCTGTTTGATGCCGTAGGAGGTCATCTCGCCGAACTCCTGGAGCATTGCCATCAGCGCGTAGGAGGTGGCGGTGAGCTTGATCTCTTTCGATTTGCTTTTCATAGTTCAAGGCGTATAGTACGGGACGAATGGTAAACGGCAGAACGGAATACGACGCGGTCATCGTCGGCGCCAGTCTCGCCGGTTGTGCCGCCGCGATCCAGCTTGGCCGCGCCGGCCAGCGCGTCGTGCTGGTCGAGAAACAGCCTGACCCACAGGCGTTCAAGCGCATCTGCTCGCACTTCATCCAAGCTTCGGGAGTGCCGGCGATCGAACGGCTGGGCTTGCTCGAGGCGATGGAGGCAGCCGGTGCCAAGCGTCCCCAGATCCATATGTGGACCCAGTGGGGATGGATCGAAGCGCCACCGGAGCGCGCCGCCCGCGGCGTCAACCTCCGCCGCGAAGTCCTCGACCCGTTGCTGCGCTCGACCGCCGCGGAGACGCCCGGCGTCGAGCTGATGCTCGGCTGGACGGCGCAGCGACTGCTGAAAGAGGGGGAAACCCTCGCCGGCGTCGCCGTTCGCAGCCCGCAGGGCGAGGAAGAGGAGATTCGCGCCCGGCTGACGATCGGAGCCGACGGCCGGGACTCGCGGGTCGCCGAGCTCTCCGAGGTACCGACCAAGACCTACCCCCACAACCGCATCGCCTACGGCGGCTACTTCGAAGGCGGCGCGCCCCCCTATGCCCCGGACGCGACGGCCTGGTTCCTCGACCCGCAGTGGGCGGCGGGCTTCCCCACCGACAACGGCCTCACCTTCTACGCAGCGATGCCGACCAAGGACTGGCTGCCGCAGTTCAAGCGCAATCCCGCCCGCGCCCTGGTCGACTTCATCGGCAACGTCCCCGAGGCACCGCCGATTCGTGAGGGCCGGCTGGTCGACACGCCGATGGGCAAGGTCGACATGACCAACCGGATGCGCAGACCGGTCGCGCCGGGGCTAGCGCTGATCGGCGACGCAGCCCTCGCCACCGACCCGCTATTCGGGGTCGGGTGCGGCTGGGCGTTCCAGTCGGCCGAGTGGCTCTGCGACAGCGTCCGCCCCGCGCTTCAGGGCGACGAGCCGCTGGAGAAGGGACTGGCGCGCTACCGGCGCCGGCACGCGAAGGAGCTGCGGGGGCATGCCTTCTTCATCCACGACTACTCGACCGGCCGTCGCTTCAACCCTGCCGAGCGGATGATCTGGTCCGCCGCTGCCCGCGACCCGAAGGCGGCGACCCTCCTCGACCGAATGGGAACGCGGCAGATCGGGCCATTGCAGACGATGTCGCGGCTGCTGCCGCGGGCGGTCGCGGTCAACGCCCGCCACGCGCTGGCCCAATGAGCGCGGCGGTCGAGCGGACCAGCCTGCTCGCCGGCGGCACCCGGACCAGGCTCGTTCAGGCGGGACCCGCCGACGCGAGCGAGGCCGTCGTCTTCGTCCACGGCAACCCCGGCTCGGCTGACGACTGGGAGCGGCTGGCCGGTGCGGCTGGCGCGGCAGGCCACCGCGCGGTGGCCTTCGACCTGCCCGACTTCGGCGAGACGATCGCGCCCGACGGCTTCGCTCACGACGTGCCGGCCTACGCAACCTTTATCGCCGAGGCGCTGGAGGAGTTGAGAATCGAGCGCGTCCACCTCGTCATCCATGACTTCGGCGGGCCGATCGGATTGGTCTGGGCGATGATGAACCCGGGGGCGCTGACCAGCATCACCCTGATCGACACCGGCCTCATGCCCGGCTACAGATGGCACAGCTTGGCCCGGGTCTGGCGCACCCCGGTAGCCGGAGAGCTCCTACAGGCCAGCGCCAGCCGACCCTTCTTCCGCTTCCTGGTCAACCGCCAGGAGCCGCGCGGGCTGCCGCGCGAGTTCGTCGAAAGGATGTACGACCAGTACGACCGCCGCACCCGCCGGGCGGTGCTGAAGCTCTACCGGGCGACCCCCGACCCCGGCGGGATGTCGGAAAACCTGATCGACCTCTTCCGCCCGCTCGACCTTCCGGCGCTGGTGATCTGGGGCGAAGGCGACGCCTACCTGCCCTCCTCGTTCGCCCACGACCAGGAGCGGGCCTTCCCCTCAGCCGAGGTCCACGTGCTGCCGGCCAGCGGCCACTGGCCGTTCGTCGACGCGCCGGAGACGGTCGAGCGCCTGCTGGTCGAATTCCTCGGCTAAGCCGCGAAGCGCGCTTCGGAGCGGGCCTTGGCCTTGGCGGCCTCGACCTCGCGGTCCTTCGGCGGCGCCTTGGTGACGAGGCGATCGAGCAGCTCGTGGGTGGCGGCGGCCACCGCCTCGACCGCCTCGTCGAAGGCCTCGGCATTGGCCTGCGACGGCTTGGTCGAGCCGCTGATCTTGCGCACGTACTGCAGCGCCGAGGCCTGGATCTCCTCGTCGGTCGCGGGTGGGTCGAAGTTGTGGAGGGTACGAATGTTTCTGCACATGCCCCGATCATAGGAGTGCCTCGGGGCTCCGCAAGGCCGGTGGGCCGAAACAGCACGTTTCGAGAAGAGCCGGCGAGGGCGATGTGAAATCCTCAGCGGCGATGGAGCTCGTCCGATGACCGACGTCGCCGAGGCCCGCGACAAGCGCTGGATCGCCCTGATCCTGCTCTGCTCGGCGCAGTTCGTCGTCGTCCTCGACGCCTCGATCGTCAACGTCGCCCTGCCGACGATCGGCGACGCGCTGGAATTCACCGAGAGCAGCCTGCCCTGGGTCGTCAACGCCTACGTGCTGACCTTCGGCGGCTTCCTGCTGCTCGGCGGCCGGCTCGCCGACCTGCTCGGCCGCCGCCGCGTCTTCATGTTCGGCCTGGTCCTCTTCGCGATCGCCTCGCTGTTCGGCGGCTTGGCCAGCACCTCCGGGCAACTGGTCGCGGCGCGGGCGGTGCAGGGGCTGGGCGCCGCGATCCTCTCCCCCGCCGCGCTCTCGATCGTCGCCACCACCTTCGCCGACGGCGCCGAGCGCAACAAAGCGCTGGGCATCTGGGGCGCGGTCGCCGGCTCGGGCGGCGCCGCCGGCGTCCTGCTCGGCGGCGTGCTGACCGAATACCTCGGCTGGGAGTGGGTGCTGTGGGTGAACGTGCCGATCGGGATCGCCGCCGCGGCGATCGCCCCCTCGCTGATCGCCGAATCGCGCAACGAGGGAGAGGAGCGCCACTTCGACGTCGCCGGCGCGGCGACGATCACCCTCGGCCTCTCGGCCCTGGTCTTCGCCCTGCTCGACGCCGAAGACGCCGGCTGGGGCTCGGCGCAGACGATCGGCGTGCTCGTCGCCTCGGCGGTCCTGCTCACCGCCTTCGTCGCGATCGAGCGCCGCTCGCGGGCGCCGCTCGTCCCCTTCTCGATCTTCCGCCTGCGGACGATCACCGGCGCCAACGTGGTCGGCATCCTGGTCGGTGCCTCGCTGTTCTCGATGTTCTTCTTCATCTCGCTGTACATGCAGCAGGTGCTCGAATTCAGCGCGATCAAGGCCGGCCTCTCCTACCTGCCGCTGGCGATCGCGATCATCCTCTCGGCCGGGATCGCCTCGAGCCTGGTGACCAAAGTCGGCTTCAAGCCGATCCTCGCCGCCGGCATGGTCTTCATCGCCGCCGGCCTCCTCTGGTTCTCCCGGATCTCGCCCGAAGGCACCTTCCTCGCCGACGTCCTCGGGCCCTCGCTGCTCGCCGCCGTAGGCCTCGGCTTCGCCTTCGTCCCGGTCACGATCGCCGCCGTCTCCGGGGTCGAAGACCGCGAGCAGGGCCTGGCCAGCGGCCTGATCAACACCTCCCAGCAGGTCGGCGGCGCCCTCGGCCTCGCCATCCTCGCCGCGATCGCCAACTCCGAGATCGGCAACTCCCACGACCCCGCCGTCCTCACCGACGGCTTCAGCTCCGCCTTCCTCGTCGGCGCCGGCTTCGCCGTCCTCGGCCTCATCGCCACCCTCTTCCTGATCCGCTCGTCGGACAGCAAAGCGCACGTCGAGCTGGGGGCGGAACCAGCGGCCGAATCCGGCTCTTAGGTGACCGATGTAGGCCGAAATGACACGGGAGTGTCATTTCTTTGAGCCAACTCAGTAACACCTATTGACGGGGTGAATTTCGTCCCTAGGATCGGCCGCCGGAGGGTGAAGGAGGCAGGTGCTTCCACATGTTTGACAACCATTGTGCCCGTCAACCACCGGGTCCGGTTCGATTCCGGCGCCCTCCGCAGACATAGGCCGTCGGAGAGTCGAGCCAGGGCGTGATCTGCCGTGGTACCTTCAGGCAGGTTGTCAATCATGTGCGGGTGGTTCCCGCTTCACCAGGCTCGACCCGCTCCGGCGGGTCTTGTCGTTTCTGGGCACGGTCCGTCGCAGCGGATAGGGTGAGCGGGCCTTGATCCTCCGCCTTGCAAAGACCCTCGGCATCGCTGCCCTGCTGCTGACCGCGATCGCGGTCTTTGCCTTCGGCGGCAGCGGCGCCGCCGGACCGGCCGTCACGCCGGTCGGGTCTTCGGCCTGCGGGCCGCTGCAGTTCGGCGGCCAGGGCACCCCCGAGGCGATCGTCGTCTCCGACCTGCCGCTGCGGGGCGACTCGAAGCAGCGCTCGGCGCAGATGAACGACGCGATCCGCCTCGTCCTCGAAGGCGCCAACTGGCAGGCCGGCGGGGTCAAAGTCGGCTTCCAGGCCTGCGACGACTCGAGCGCCGAGACCGGCCTCTGGACCAAGGCGCAGTGCCAGGCGAACGCCAACGCCTACGCCGCCAACGCTAGCGTCCTCGCCGTGATCGGCACCTACAACTCCGGCTGCGCCGAGGCGATGATCACGATCCTCAGCCAGGCGCCTGGCGGCGGGGTGGCGATGGTCTCCCCCGGCAACACCCTGATCTGCCTCACCCAGACGAGCCCGAGCTGCAGTAAGGGCGAGCCCAAGAGCCTCTACCCCGGGCGCCGCAACTACGCCCGGGTGGTGCCCAACGACGCCTATCAGGGCGCCGGCCTGGCGAGCTTCGCCAAGAAGCAGGGGGTCGAGCTGGCCTACGTGCTCTACGCCGGCAAGGACCCGACCAGCCTCGGCCAGGCGAAGACCTTCCGCGGCGCCGCCCGCAAGCTCGGCATCCACGTCGTCGGCTTCAAGGCCTGGAACGTCAACGCCTCCAGCTACCGGGGGCTGATGGAGATGGTCGCCGACGCGGCGCCCGACGCGGTCCTGCTCGCCGGGCTGACCGAGTCCAACGGCGCCCGCCTGATCAAGGACAAGGTCGCGGTGCTCGGGCCCAACAGCGGCGTCAAGCTGCTCGCCCCCGACGGCTTCGCCCAGCAGTCGACGATCCAGCTGGCGGGCAAGGCGTCGAAGGGGATGTTCGCCAGCGTCCCCGGCCAGGTGCCGCAGAACCTCACCGGGCAGGGCAAGAAGCTGGTCGGCGAACTCGAAAAAGAGATCGGCGGGCCGGTCGAACTGTACGCGCCCTACGCGGGCCAGGCCGCGAGTGTCGTCCTCGACGCGATCGGCCAGGGCCGCGACCGCAGCGGCACGATCGACGCGGTCCGCTCGACCTCGGTCCGCAACGGCATCACCGGCAGCTTCGAGATCCTCCCCAGCGGCGACCCGAGCGTCGGCCCGATCACCGTCTCGGTCGCGAAGAAGACCTTCGTCCCGTTCCAGGTGATGAAGCCGGGAGCGGCCCTGGTCAAGGCCGCCCGCCAGGGCTGACTTGAGCCGGCGGCGGTATTGCGGAAGTGAATGACACGTAAGTGTCATTTCTCTGAGCCAGTTCAGTGACACCTATTGACGGGGTGAATTTCGTCCCTAGGATCGGCCGCCGGAGGGTTGAAGGAGACAGGCGAGCTCCAGCTAGCTGATACCTAGCATGCCCGGCCAACCAAACTGGGTCCGGTTCGAGTCCGGCGCCCTCCGCAGACATAGACCGTCGTGAGCGGATCGAGTAGGAGCGCGACTAGCTCGTGCTACCTTGGGTGCAGGTATCAGCTGGCTGCGGGGTGGTTCCCGCTTCACTCAGACTCGACCCGCCTCGCGGCGGGTCTTGTCGTTTCTAGGGATCCAACAAGGGCCGCCCGAGACCCTGTCGAACAAGTCGCAGTGAGCGCTGACGACGCCCAACCGCACCCGCACTACGAGCCGGGGATGGATGCCCGCAGCACGCGGGTGGCGGAACGGCTGAAGACGCCGATGCTGATCGCGGCGGCGCTGACGCTGCCGACCGTGGCGATCACCGAGTCCGAGCCGGGCGGGCTGCTGCAGCACATTGCCGTCGTCCTCAACTGGGTCACCTGGACCGCCTTCCTGTTCGAGTTCGTGGTCATGCTCTCGGTCGTCCCGGACCGCCGCAAGTGGCTGCGCCACCACCCGCTCGACTTCGTCATCGTCTTCTTCACCCCGCCGGTCCTGCCCCCCGGCCTGCAGAGCCTCCGCGTCTTGCGACTGCTGCGGCTGCTGCGCTTGCTGCGCCTTGCCCAGCTCTCGCGCGAGGTCTTCTCGCTCGAGGGCGTGCGCTACGCGGCGCTCTTGGCGACGCTGACCGTGGTCGGCAGCGCCGCCCTCTTCGACGCCTTCGAGCAGCGGCAGGATCTCGACTTCTGGGACGACATCTACTGGGCGATCACGACGATGACCACGCTGGGCTCCAACATCGAGCCGAGCACCACCGGCGGTGAGATCGTCTCCGTCGTCGTCCTCCTGGTCGGGATCGGCTTCGTCGCCCTGCTCACCGGCTCCTTCGCCCAGCGCTTCCTCGCCCCCGAAATCGCCGAGATCGAGGAGGAGCTGGAGGAGGAGCAGATGAGCGCCGAGGCGCTGGCGCTGCGGGAACTGAAGAGCGTCCAGGAGCAGTTGCAGGCGCTCGAGGTCGCGATCGCGCAGATGGCGAAGCGCTAGTCGCCCTCGGCCTGTTCCTCGGCGATCTTCGCCTCCAGCTCCTGCATCACTTCGGGGTCGCGCAGGGTCGTCACATCGCCCAGGGCGCGGCCCTCGGCGATGTCACGCAGCAGGCGGCGCATGATCTTGCCGGAGCGGGTCTTGGGCAGATCGTCGGCCCAGATGATCCGCTTCGGGCGGGCGAATTTGCCGATCCGCTCGGCGACCGTGGCGCGGATGCCGTCGACCAGCTCGTCCGACTCCCCGATCTCACCCCGCAGGGTGACGAAGGCGCAGATCGCCTGGCCGGTGTCCTCGTCGGCCTGGCCGATCACCGCCGCCTCGGCGACGTCGGGGTGGGCGACGATCGCCGACTCGACCTCGGCGGTCGAGAGCCGGTGGCCGGAGACGTTGACGACGTCGTCGATCCGGCCGATCACCCAGAAGTAGCCGTC
>DASTSW010000017.1:0-19560 GCA_035760445.1 Solirubrobacterales bacterium
CTTCCGCTTCGTCCAGGCGGGCTCCGAGGTCTCGGCGCTGCTCGGGCGCATGCCTTCCGCGGTCGGCTACCAGCCGACCCTGGAGACCGAGATGGGCGGGCTGCAGGAGCGGATCACCTCGACCGACCGCGGCTCGGTGACTTCGATCCAGGCGGTCTACGTGCCGGCTGACGACTACACCGACCCGGCTCCGGCCTCGGTGTTCGCCCACCTCAACGCGACCACCGCGTTGTCGCGGTCGATCTCCGAGAAAGGGATCTACCCGGCGGTCGACCCGCTCGACTCGACCTCGACGATCCTCAAGCCGGACGTCGTCGGCGACGAGCACTACCGGACCGCGACCGAGGTGCAGGAGGTGCTGCAGCGCTACAAGGAGCTGCAGGACATCATCGCCATCCTCGGCATCGACGAGCTCTCCGACGAGGACCGCCAGACGGTCTCCCGGGCCCGTAAGATCGAGCGCTTCCTCTCGCAGCCGTTCTTCGTCGCCGAACAGTTCACCGGCCGCAGCGGCGAGTACGTGCCGGTCGCCGAGACCGTGCGCGGCTTCCGCGAGATCCTCGACGGCGAGCACGACGACCTCTCCGAGGGCGCCTTCTACATGCAGGGCTCTATCGACCAGGTCCTCGAGAACGCCAAATCCGGCGCCGCCGCCTAGGAGAAGCCAGTGGCCGCGGAGCACATGGTCGATGTCGAGGTCCTGACCCCCGAGGGCGAGGTCTGGAGCGGTGAAGCGCGCCAGGTCTCGACCCGGACCGAGGTCGGCGAAATCGGCATCCTCGCCAACCACGCGCCGGTGCTCGCGGCGCTGCGGCCGACCGAGCTGCGGCTCCATGTCTCCGACTCGGAGACGAAACGGTACGCCCAGGCGCACGGCTGGCTCCAGGTCTACGGCAACACCGCCCGCCTCCTGCTCGAGGAGGCGATCCCGCCCGAGGATCTCGACGCCGGCACCCTGAAAGAGCAGCTCTCCGACGCCGAGCAGCGACTCTCGGAGTCCGAGGAGGGCAGCGCCGAGTACAACCGGGCGCAGAAAGACAAGGACCGGGCCGAAGCGTTTCTCTCGATCGCTGGGGGGTGATCACATGAGCGAGGAGCTGGTTGTCCTCGCAAAGCGGTTGATCTCCTTCGAGACCTGCGAGCCGGATGCGATTTCCGAGGCGGCGGGTTTCGTTCAAGGTTGGCTGGAAGCTCGGGGGATCGAGACGAAGGCCGACGAGGTGCGCGGTCTGCCGGTGGTGATGGCCGAGGTTGGGCCCGCGGACGCGCCGACCGTGGTCCTGCATGGGCATATCGATGTGGTCCCCGGGCACGCCGGGCAGTTCGTGCCCGAGACCTCTGGCGATCGGCTGATCGGTCGCGGCGCCGACGACATGAAGGGCGCGGTCGCGGCGATGCTGATGGTGATCGCGGCGATGCGCGAGCAGGATCGGGTCCGGGTGCGGCTGGGGATCGTCGGCGACGAGGAGTCCGAGGAGGACTCCGAGCGCGGCTCCGACCACCTGGTCGACAGCGGTTTCATCGGTGACTTCGCGATCACCGGCGAGCCGACCGACCTGCACATCGGGATCGAGGCCAAGGGGGTGCTGGCGCTGCGCCTGGAGGTCGGCGGCACCGCCGCCCACGGGGCAACGCCCTGGCTCGGCGATAACGCCGTCCTCAACGCAATCGACGTTTTCCGCAGTATCGAGTCGCTACCTTTTGCCCGGCACAGCTCGGAGCTGTTCGACCGGCCCTCGATCAACCTGGGGAGGATCGTCGGCGGCGACGCTCTCAACAAGGTGCCTGACCGATGCGTGATCGACGTCGACATTCGCTACCTCCCGGATCAAGACCCGCAGGAGATCCTCGCCCAGGTGCGGGAGCTGCAGGGCTGCGAGGTGCAGCCGCTGCTGACCCGGCCGCCCGCGACCGTCGACCGCAACTCCGCCTTCGTCCGGGCGCTGCGGGCCTCGACGACCGAGCACCACGACGGCGAGCCGATGAGCGTCGGTCGCGACGGCGCCTCCGACGCAGTCTCCTTCCTGCGGGTGGGGGTGCCAGCGGTCGAGTTCGGCCCGGTCGGCGCCGGCCACCACGGCCCGGCCGAGTGGGTTTCGGTCTCCTCGCTGGAGACCTACAGGCAGGCGCTGGAGTCGTTCCTGCTCTCGATCCCGGACCGGCTCGATGAGTGAGCCGTTGGGCCCGGGCTGGGCACCAAAGAAACCGCCGCCCGAGGGCGACGGGGGAGAGGCCCCGAAGCCGAAGCGCTTCTGGTGGCGGTTCACCCTCGCCGCGGTCCTGATCATCGCCGTCTCCGCGGCGACGACCGCGACCGCGACGCTGCTCTACCTCGACAGCATCGCCAACGCGATCCAGCCGAAAAACGACAAATTGCAGAAGAAACTGAACAAGTTCCTCGCCGACGCCGGCAGCGGCGGCGCCCAGACCTTCCTCGTGATCGGCTCCGATAAGCGGGCCAACGAAGCCGAAGACCCGGGCCGCTCGGACACGACGATGCTGGTCCGGCTCGATCCCGACAAGGGCCTGATCTCGATGATGTCGATCCCGCGCGACCTGAAGGTCGAAATCCCCGGCTACGGGACCGGCAAGTTCAACGAAGCGTATTCGTATGGGGGCACCAAGCTCACCCTGCGGACGGTCAAGGAGCTGACCGGCCTGCCGATCAACCACGTCGTCAACGTCGACTTCCTCGGCTTCGCCCAGGGCGTCTACGCGATCGGCTGCGTCTACACCGACGTCGACCGCCGCTACTACCACTCGAACGAAGGCGTGGCGCCCTCCGAACAGTACGCCGAAATCAACGTCCAGCCCGGCTATCAGCTGATGTGCGGCAAGCAGGCACTCGACTACGTTCGTTACCGCCACACCGACACCGACATCGTCCGCTCGGCCCGCCAGCAGGATTTCCTCAGCCAGGTCCGCTCGCGGATCTCGGTCCAGGACATCGTCTTCGACCAGGGCGAACTGGTCGAGGCCTTCACCGACTACACCACCTCCGACATCAGCGACGGCAAGACCCTGCTGGAAGTGCTGAAACTGCTGGCCGCCTCGCGCAACTCGACGATCAACGAGGTCCACTTCCCGGCCGAACTCGGCCCCAGCTTCGTCTACACGACCGAAAGCGCGCTGGAAGCCGCGGTGCAGGAATTCCTCGGCGGCGAGACCGTGCAGGAGGCGAAAGCGGCGCAGAAGCAGAGTCGCGAAGAAGCGGAAGCCGGCAAGAAGCGCAAGAAGAACAACAAGCCGAAGAAGCAGCAGAAGCCGAAGAAGCCGCAGGTCGAAGTCGTCAAGGCCGGCACCGACGGGCTCGTCCCGGCGGCCGAAGCCGGCCACGCGGAGGCGAAGATCGCCGTGCGGCGCTCGCGCGGCTTCTTCCCGATCTACTACCCGACCCGCCTGCCCGAAGGCACCCGGTTCGTCGAAAGCGACCCCTACGAAAAGGTCGTCGATCCCTACGTCTACAACCTCAAGGACGAGGACGGCAACCGCCACCTTGCCTACCGGATGGTGTTGGTGGCGGAAATGTCCGACGGCACCCACTACTTCGGCGTGCAGGGAATTCGCGGCTGGTCCGACCCGCCGATCCTCGACGACCCGAGCCTGACCAAGGAGATCAACGGCCGCGACTACGACATCTACGTCGACGGCGAAAATGTGAAAATGGTCGCCTGGCGCCGGGGGGAGAACGCCTACTGGATCTCGAATGACCTGCTGCGGACCTTGAGCAACGAGCAGATGATCGGGATGGCGCGGTCGGCCAAGGTAATCGTCCCGAAGAAGAAGCCGAAGAAAGCCGGAAGGAGCAGGTGATGAGTGAGCAGAGGGAGCCGATAGGCGTGATCGGAGCGGGCTGGGTCGGCCTCGTCACCGCTGCCTGCTTCGCCGAGCTCGGCCACCCGGTGATCGCCCGCGACATCGTCGAGGAGAAGGTCGAGGCCCTCTCCCGCGGCGAGGTGGCGATCCACGAGCCCGGCCTCGAGGACCTGCTGCGCCGCAACGCCGAGCGGCTCACCTTCACCACCGACATGGAGGAGTTGCTGAACGGGGCGCGGCTGCTCTTCGTCTGCGTCGACACGCCGCCGACCTACTCCGGCGACGCCGACCTCTCGCGGGTGCGTGCGGTCGTCCAGGAGCTGGCCGAGGACGGCGAGCACGTGCTGATCATGAAGAGCACCGTGCCGGCCGGGACGGGCGAGTCGATCCGCCGCGACATGCCGAACCTCTCCTACGTCTCCTGCCCCGAGTTCCTCAAGGAGGGGACCGCGGTCGAGGACTTCATGAACCCCGACCGGGTGGTGGTCGGCGCCGACGCCGGCGACGACGCGGCGGCCGACGCGGTCGAAGCGCTCTACCGCCCGCTCGGCGGCGAGATCCTCCGCACCGATGTCGCCAGCGCCGAGATGATCAAGCTCGCCTCCAACGCCTTCCTGGCGACGAAGATCTCCTTCATCAACGAGATCGCCAACGTCTGCGAGGAGGTCGGCGCCGACGTCGGCCAGGTGGCGAAGGGGATGGGGCTGGACGAGCGAATCGGCAGCTCCTTCCTGCGCGCCGGGATCGGCTACGGCGGCAGCTGCTTCCCCAAGGACGTCAGCGCCCTGAAGATGCTGGCCGGCAACACCGGCTACCACTTCCAGTTGCTGACCGCGGTGATCGAGGTCAACGAGCTGCAGAAGCGCCGCGTCGTCGGCAAGCTGGAGAAGCACCTCGGCTCGCTGATCGGCAAGCGGGTGGCGCTGCTCGGCCTCGCCTTCAAGCCCGACACCGACGACATGCGCGAGGCCTCGAGTCTGGTCCTCGCGGCCCGCCTGCAGGGCGAGGGGGCGGAGGTCGTCGGCTACGACCCGGTCGCCGCCGAGCGCGCCGCCGGCCTGCTCGGCTCGGTCGAGATGGCGCCGTCGGCGATGGAGGCGCTGGAGGGCGCCGACGCCGCGGTCCTCGTTACCGAGTGGCGCGAGTTCGCCGAGCTCGACTGGGCCGCGGCGGCGGAGCGGATGACAAGGGCGCTGATCGTCGACGGCCGCAACTTCCTCGACCCGGACGCCCTGGTGAAGGCCGGCTTCGAGTACGAGGGCATCGGCCGCACCGTCCAGAGCACCCCGACCCCCGCCTCCTAGTGCAAGCGATTGTCCTGGTCGGCGGCGAGGGGACTCGCCTGCGGCCCCTCACCAGCGACGTGCCGAAGCCGGCGGTGACCTTGGTCGACCGCCCCTTCCTCGCCTACGCGATCGAGTGGCTCGCCGCGCATGGCGTCACCGAGGTCGTGCTCGCCTGTGGCTTCCTGCCCGACGTCCTGCGTGAGGCGCTGCGCGACGAGGAGCAGCGGGCAGGGGTGAAGATCACCTACGTCGCCGAGCCCGAGCCGCTCGGCACCGCCGGCGCGATCCGCTTCGCCGCCGACTCCCTCGGCGACCGGCTGGAAGATCGCTTTTTCGCTCTCAACGGCGACGTGCTCGCCGACCTCGACCTCTCGGCCCTGCTGCGCGCCCACTCCGAGCGCGGCGCCAGCGGCACCATCGGTCTCCACCCGGTCGACGACTCCTCCGCCTACGGGCTGGTCCGCTGCGACGAGGGCGGGCAGGTGCTCGAGTTCACCGAGAAGACGGGAAACCCCGTACCGGGCGAGATCAACGCCGGCGCCTACGTCCTCGAGCGCCGAGTGCTCGACCTGATCACGCCCGGCCAGGCGGTCTCGATCGAGCGCGAGGTCTTCCCGCGGCTGATCGGCGACGGGCTCCACGGGCTGCTGCTCGATGGCTACTGGATGGACATCGGTACCCCGGAGCGCTACCTGCAGGCCAGCTGGGACATCCTCGAGGGCACGGTCGAGACCCGGGTGCAGCCGACCGCGCCCGGGCTGCTGGTCGGCGAGGGCGCTGAGATCGACGCGGAGGCCGATGTCGGTCCGCGCGCCGTCGTCGCCGGCGGCTGCCGGGTCGAGAAGGGCGCGGCGGTCAGCGACTCGGTTCTGCTCGACGGCTGCGTCGTCGGCCGCGACGCGCTGGTCCGCGACTCGATCCTCGCCCCCGGAGCAACGGTCGAACCAGGTGCGCAGCTCATTAACGCGGTCGTCGGCAGAGATGAAAGAGTCCCCGCCTGATGAGCCCAATGATCGACGACGTCCTCGGCCTGCCCGACCAGCTGCGCGACGCCCTCTGGCGGATCGAAAGCGCGCGCCTCGAGGAGGTCGACGCCGTCGGACTGATGGTCTGCGGAATGGGCGGCTCGGCGATCGGTGGCGACCTCGCCGCCGCCGCGATCGGCGACCAGCTGACCAAACCGATGGTCGTGGTCCGCGGCTACGAGCTGCCGAGCTGGGCGACGCCCGAGTGGGCGGTCCTCTGCTCCAGCTATTCCGGCAACACCGAGGAGACGCTCGCTTGCTTCGAGGCCGCCGAGGCGCTTGGCGCCCAGCGCTTCGTCGTCAGCACCGGCGGCCAGTTGGTCGACGGGGCGCGCGAGGCCGGCATCCCGGTGGTCGCGCCGCCGGGGATCTACCAGCCGCGGGTCGCCGTCGCCTACATGTTCGTCGCCGCCGCCGAGGTGGCGGCACTGACCGGGGTAGCGCCGCGGATCCGCACCGAGATCGACGCCGGCGCCGCCTTCCTCGAGCGCGAGGCGCTGACCATCAAAGCCAAGGCAGCCGAGATCGCAGCCGAGATCGGCGCCGCGCCGACGGTGATCTACGGCAGCGACCTGACCGCTCCCGTCGCCTACCGCTGGAAGACCCAGATCAACGAGAACGCCAAGCAGCCCGCCTTCAGCTCGCAGCTGCCGGAGGCCGATCACAACGAGATCTGCGGCTGGTCGGCCGAGGCCGGCGCTGGCTCAATGGCCGCCGTCTTCCTCGAGGACTGCGACCAGCACCCGCGCGAGCGCCGCCGCTTCGAGCTGACCGCCGAGGCGGTCGCCTCCTGCTCGGCCGCTGTGGTGCGGTTGGAGACGGTGGGGGAGACCCGGGTCGAACGCCTGCTCTGGGCAACGCTGCTGGGCGACCTCGTCTCGCTCGAGATCGCCCGCCAGCGGGGAGTGGACCCGGAGAGCATCGTGGCGATCGATCGACTGAAGGAGGGCATGGCGGGATGAGGGCGATGGTCTTGGCGGCGGGGCTGGGCACGCGGCTGCGGCCGATCACCTACGAGATGCCGAAGCCGATGGTGCCGGTCCTGAACCGGCCGGTGATGGAGCACATCTTGCGCTTGTTGGCCCGCCACGGCTTCGACGAGACGATCGCCAACCTGCACTGGTTCCCGGAGCTGATCGAGGGCTACTTCGGCGACGGATCCTCCTGCGGCGTCTCCCTCAGCTACAGCCACGAGGAGCAGCTGCTCGGCACCTCCGGCGGTGTCCGCAACGCGGCCGGGTTCCTCGGCGACTCCTTCCTCGTCATCTCCGGCGACGCGCTGACCGACATCGACCTCGGTGCGATGCGCGAGTTCCACGACTCCCACGACGGAATCGCGACCCTGGCGATGAAGCGGGTCGAGGACACCAGCCAGTTCGGCGTTGCGATCGTCGGCTCCGACGGCCGAGTGCAGGGCTTCCAGGAGAAGCCCGACCCGGCCGAAGCCCTCTCCGACCTGGCCAACTGCGGGATTTACATGTTCCGCAAGGAGATCTTCGACTTCTTCCCCGCGCCGGGCACGAGCAAAGCGGCGAGCGAGGGCGATCCAGCCGGCTTCGCCGACTGGGCGATGGACGTCTTCCCGCGTCTGCTCGACGGCGACATCCCCTTCTACTCGCACGAGATCGACGCCTACTGGAACGACATCGGCAACCTCGAGGAGCTGCGCGGCGGCAACGTCGACGCGCTGACCGGGGCGGTGCAGGTCGAGCGCGAGGGAGAGCTGGTAGAGGGCTACCGCAGCGGTGAGCGCATGGAGGGCGAGCCCGACCTCGTCGGCCCCGTCCTCCTCGGCCCCGGCTGCGAGATCGGCGACGACGTCCGCATCGACGGCCCCTCGATCATCGGCGACGGCGTCAAGGTCGGCGACGGGTCCCGGCTAAAAGAAGTAATCGCCCTGCCCGGCGCCGAGGTTCCGGCGCGGTCAGTGCTGATCAACGCCATCGCGGCCGCTCGACCCTGAGTTCGAAGGCGCTCGGTAGGGAGGGTGCCGGTATCCCTCTCCGTCATTGCGCGACACGCCGCTTCGCGGCTTAGCCGCAATCTGAGAGCGCGCTACGCGCGCCCAGCATCAGATTGCATATCGCCGAACATTCCTCCGAGGGACACCGGCACCCTCCCTCGAACGCCGGTGTGATTCCCCGTCCAACGGAAGCTGTCGAGTAGAGGGGCACCCGTCCCTCGTCACCACCAGAGGTCGGTACATCTGCTGTTTTGACGCGAAGTCGGCACAGAGAATTTGCTTTTTGCGCGCCACGCGTGCGCGCTTGCTCGGCAGGGTCGGGGCATGGAATTGCTGCCGACCATTGGGGTGGCTTTGGTGCCGCCGCTTTGTGCCTCCTGTGGGCGCTCCTGCCGGTCTGAGGCGGTTGTTTGCACTCGCTGTGGGCGCCGGTTGGCCGATGCGGATCCGTTGTTGGGGAACGGGCCGGCTGGGCTGGACAAGGTCTGGTCCTCCGCCTCATATGAGGGAGTGGCTCGGAACCTCGTGGGCGCTTTGAAGTTCCGGCGACTCATGCCCGTCGCCGACCTGATGGCCGAGCGGATCGAATGGCTTGCTCCGGCGCACATGCTGAGTGGGGCGGTGGTGCCGGTGCCGCCGGCTCGGGCGCGGTTGCGGCGGCGGGGGTTCGATCCGGCTGGGGAGCTGGCGATGGCTTTGGCGGCGCGGTTGGAAGCGCCGCTGGAACAGTGCCTCGAACGGCGCGGGGGCGGGCGGCAGGTCGGCAAGCGGCGAGCCGAACGGGTCGGTCACCCGCCGCGGATCGCGGCGCGCGCGGCGGCCCCGCGCAGCGTCCTACTGGTCGATGACGTCTTGACCACCGGGTCCACCCTCACGGCCTGCGCGCGAGCGCTGAGGGCCGTGGGGGCGTCCCGAGTGGTTGCGGTGACCTTTGCCCGGCGCCTCTAGTTGGCTCTCCGCGGCCCTACGGCCGTGCCTCGGCCGGACGTCCCCGCATCTGGTCGACAAGCTTCCGCGTGCGGCGGCGCTTGCGACGCAGTTCCCGATGTTTCTTCACTTGCCGGCTCATGTCCTCGGCCAGCTCGCGAACCGAGTGGGTCATCTCCGGACTGCACTCGCGGGCGTGAAGCGTCACCCCCTTCAAGTAGAACGTCGCCTCCGCCACCTGGCTGTCGGCGACCCGCGGGTTGCGCTCCTCCGAGAGCACCACCTCCAAGGTCGCGAGCGGCGAGACCTGTCGTCCCAGCCGCTGGAAGCGTTTCCGCACCGTCTCACGCAGCTCGTCCGTCATCTCGACGTTTCGGCCCCGAATCTCAATCCGCATGGTGAGTGCCTCCTTGTGGGTTCTGCCACGAGACTAGACAACGGAGCGGAAGCGAGCAAGGGGAAATTGAGTCGGCATCGCTACTCTTGAGCAATGCCAGCGATGGACCTTGTAACGAAGGCGCTGCGCGCGGGAGAGGGGCGGAAGTTCAAGGCCTACCAGAAGCGCGTCGCCGCGATAAACCGCTTCGAGCCGGAGATGGAAGCGCTCACCGACGAGGAAATTCGCACCGAGGCCGACTCGCTAAGGGAGCAGGCCCGCAACGGCACCCCGCTCGACGATCTGCTCAACGAGGCCTTTGCTCTCTGCCGCGAGGCGTCGCGCCGGACCACCGGTCAGCGCCATTACGACGTGCAGCTGATCGGCGGGATGGTCCTCCACGACGGCGGCATCGCCGAGATGAAGACCGGCGAGGGCAAGACCCTGACCGCCACCCTGCCCGTCTTCCTCAACACCCTGGCCGGCAAGAGCGTCCACGTCGTCACCGTCAACGACTACCTCGCCCGCCGCGACGCGGACTGGATGAAGCCGATCTACGACGCGCTCGGGGTCAGCGTCGACGCCCTCCAGGATCCCGACGACCACGCCACCCGCCAGATCAAATACGGGCTCGACGTCACCTACGGGACCAACTCCGAGTTCGGCTTCGACTACCTGCGGGACAACATGTCCGACTCGCTCGAGCACTGCGTTCAGCGCGACCACAACTTCGCGATCGTGGACGAGGTCGACAACATCCTCATCGACGAGGCGCGGACGCCGCTGATCATCTCCGGCCAGCCCGAACAGGCGGCCCAGACCTATTACACCTTCGCCCGCCTGGCCAAACAGATGGTCGGCGTGCCGGCCAAACAGAAACTGAAATCGCTGGGCGAGTCACGCGAGACCCACGAGGCCGAGTACGACTACGAGTACGACGAGAAGCACAAGACCGTCGCCCCGACCGAGCAGGGAGTGAAGAAAGCCGAGGAGTTCATCGGCGTCGACAACCTCTACCTCGGTGAGCACGGCAGCCTCGTCAACCACCTCGTCCAGTCGCTGAAGGCCGAGTCGCTCTACAAAAAAGACGACGACTACGCGGTGATCGATGGCGAGGTGATGATCATCGACGAGTTCACCGGCCGCATCCTCGAGGGCCGGCGCTGGTCGGAGGGCCTGCACCAGGCGGTCGAGGCGAAGGAGGGGGTGGCGATCCGCGAGGAGAACCAGACCCTGGCGACGATCACCCTGCAGAACTACTTCCGGCTCTACGACAAGCTTTCCGGGATGACCGGTACCGCCCTTACCGAGGCAACCGAGTTCATGAAGATCTACAAAATGCCGGTGGTCGAGATCCCGACCAACAGGCCGATGGTCCGGGCCGACCAGAACGACCAGATCTTCAAGACCAAGGACGGCAAGTGGGGGGCGGTGCTGGAGGAAATCGTCAGTCGCCACGAGGCGGGCCAGCCGGTGCTGGTCGGAACCGTCTCGGTCGAGGTCTCGGAGATGATCTCCGAGGCGCTGAAGCGGCAGGGAATTCCGCACGCGGTCCTCAACGCCAAGCCCGAGCACGCCGAACGAGAGGGCGAGCTGATCGCCCAGGCCGGACGCAAAGGGGCGGTGATGATCGCCACCAATATGGCCGGCCGCGGCGTCGACATCAAGCTCGGCGGCGACCCCGAGCACCTGGCGATCGCCGAGCTGAAAAAGAAGGGGATCAACCAAGACAGTGAGGGCTACGAGGAGGCGCTGGCCGAGACAACGGCCGAGCTGGAGCCGCAGTGCAAGGTCGAAGGCGAGGAAATCCGCGAGCTCGGCGGCCTCTTCATCTGCGGTACCGAGCGGCACGAGTCGCGCCGGATCGACAACCAGCTGCGCGGCCGCTCCGGCCGTCAGGGCGACCCCGGCGAGTCGCGCTTCTTCCTCTCCGCCGAAGACGACGTGATCCGTCTCTTCGCCGGCGACCGGATCTACAACATCCTCGACAAACTCGGCCCGACGGACGAGGAGGGCGGCGAAGTCCCGCTCGAAGCGAAGATGCTGACGAAAACCGTCGAGAACGCCCAGAAGAAGGTCGAGGAGCAGAACTTCCTGATCCGCAAACGCGTCCTCGAGTACGACGACGTGATGAACGAGCAGCGGCGCGTGGTCTACAAATACCGCCGCGAGATCCTCGAAGGCCGCGACATCTCCGAGACCGCCCGGGACGAAATCGAGGGCGTGATCGAGCGCCTCGTCGACGAGTACACCTCCGGCGAACTGCTCGAGGAATGGGACATGGAGGAGCTGGAGACGCAGCTGCGCCAGATCTGGCCGGTCAGCATCGAGGTCGCGGGCATGGCGCCGGAGACGGTTGACATAGGGCAGCTCAAAGACGCCCTCGACGACGACGCGATGAACGCCTACGACGAGCGCGAGGAGCAGCTCGGCGAGGAGCTGATGCGCTACCTGGAGCGCTCGATCCTGCTGCAGGTGATCGACAACCGCTGGCGCGAACACCTCTTCGACATGGACTACCTGCGCGAAGGAATCCACCTTCGCGGCTTCGCCCAGATCGACCCGCTCGTCGCCTACAAAAACGAGGGCTACTCGATGTTCGAGGAGCTGATGCACTCGATCTGGGATGAGTTCTCGAAACTGGTCTACCGCGCCGAAATCGAAGTTCAGCCCGACCAGGCCGCGGCTACGGCCGGCAACGGCGGCGAGCCGGCTGCCCTCGCCTACTCCGGCGGTACGGCGGAGAACCAGCCCTCGGCGCTGCAGGAAGTGGTCGCGTCGGCGGGCGCGACGGCCACCGCCAGCACCGGTGGTGCGGCAGCCGTTGCGCCCGGCAACGGCGAGGTCGTCGAGACGGTCGTCAATGACGAGAAAGAGAACATCGGCCGCAACGACCCCTGCTGGTGCGGCAGCGGGAAAAAGTTCAAGAAGTGCCACGGCGCCTAGCGGCGCATGAGCGATCCGGTTAGGGAGTTCATCCGCGCTTTCAACGAGCGGGACCTGGACGCCTTCGTCGCCGTTCTCGACCCCGAGGTGGAACTGCACGCGATGCGCGGTCTGCGCAAGGGGCACGAGGCGGCGCGGCTGTGGGCGACGCGGCCGCCGGGCGGGGTGCAGCAGACGATCGAGCTGGAGCAGCTCTACGAGGACGGGACCGAGGGCGGCGGCGGCCGCGCCGTCGCGCTGATCAACCGCCACTGGCACTGGGAAGAGGACGAGAGCCTCGCCGGGGTCGACGCGATGGCCTGGTTCTTCGAGCTGCGCGACCACCGGATCCGCAGCTGGCGTCCGTTCGACGACCGGGCCGAGGCGCTGCGAGTCGGCGACTTCGCGCCGCCGCTTGGCTGAGCCGATCGGTCGGCGTACGATGGTCGCATGGCGTACGTCGCCCCTGACAACGCGGAGGCCACCGAGGCCTGGAGCGGCCCGCTCTTCGACCTCTTCGTCAAGTACCGCGACCTGACCGCAGCCGGGCTCGGCGCCCACGGCGAGGCGGCGATGCAGCTGAGCCCGCCGCGGCCGCGCGAGCGCGTGCTCGATCTCGGCTGCGGTTTCGGCGAAACCACGCTGCGATTGGCGGGCCTGGTGGGGGAGGAGGGCTCGGCGCTCGGGGTCGACGTCTCCGAGCCGTTCATCGAGTTGGCGCGCGGGGAGGCCGAGGCGACGGGGGTCGCCAACGTCGAGTTCAGGGTCGCCGACGTGCAGACGCTCGAGCTGCCACGCGAGTTCGACTACGCCTATGCGCGGATGGGACTGATGTTCTTCGCCAACCCGGTCGCGGCACTGCGCAACGTCGCCAACGCACTCGAGCCCGGCGGCCGCCTCTGCGCCGTGGTCTGGCGCCGCAAGCTCGACAACGAGTGGGTCCACCGCGCCGAGCAGGTCGTCGAGGAGTACCTCGACCACCCCGACGAGAGCGACGAACCGACCTGCGGGCCCGGCCCCTTCTCGATGGCCAACGCGGACACCGTCACCGAGCAGCTGACGATCGCCGGCTTCGAGCAGATCTCGCTGCGCCGCAGCGACCTGCCGCTGAAGATCGGCGACAACCTCGACCAGGCGGTCGAGTTCAACATGGCCCTCGGCCCCGCCGGCGAGGTCCTCCGCCTCTGGGGCGACCGAGTAGACGAGATCCGCCCCAAGATCGCCGCCCAGCTCCGCGAGACCCTCGCCGACCTAGAGACCCCCGAAGGCGTCTACGCCCCAGCCTCAACCTGGCTGATCACGGCCCGAGTTCCTTGAGCTAGGGACGGAGGCGTTGGTGGGAGAGGGTGCCGGTATCCCTCTCTGGAATTGACCTCCCCTCCGCTTCGCTGCGGGGAGAACATGCTGCGCGCTTCGCGCGCTAGAACCAGATTGCATATTGCCGAACATTCCTCCGAGGGACACCGGCACCCTCCCCGAAGCGTCCTGGTTGCACGGCTTCCCGCGAGACCGTGAAAAGTCGTGCTGTACAAGGTTTTCCACGGTCTCGGTGAGTTGGTAGATCGGAAGCTGTCGAGAGGAGGGATGGGTGCCCCTCTCACAGAGGCTCCTGAGACCACGGTGGCGCCCAGCACTCCGATCAGCTGCGCGACGGTCTCTGGGAGAGGGGCACCCATCCCTCCCAACCAACCACCAGCAGTCCCGCCCAATAACCTGTGCCCATGGCCGATTCCGCGCAGAGCTTGCCTGTCGCATCTCGCCTGGCCGCTGTCCGGGAGCAGTTGTCCCTGCTCTCGGACTACCTTTGACCCCGCTGCGCTAGAGGGGGAAGTCACTCGGCTCGAGGAGGAGATGGGCAAGCCCGGCTTCTGGGACGACCAGGAAGTTGCCGCCCGTACCTCGGCCGCTCATGCTCGCGCGCAGAAGCGGCTGGAGCTGTTCCGGGGATTGGAGGGCGACGTCGCCGATCTGGGGGACCTGGCCGAGATGGCCGCCGAGGACGATGAGATGGCGGCCGAGCTCGACTCGCAGCTGGGCTCGGCCGAGCGGCGTTTGGCCGAGCTGGAAGAGGCGCGTCTGTTCAGCGGCGAGTACGACGCCGGCGATGCGGTCGTCACCGTCCACGCCGGGGCGGGGGGGACCGACTCCCAGGACTGGGCCGAGATCCTGCTGCGGATGTACCTGCGCTGGGCCGAACGGCGCGGCTTCGAGGTGGAGATGCTGGAGGCCTCGCCGGGGGAGGAGGCGGGGCTGAAGTCCGCCACCTTCATCGCCCGCGGCGAGAACGTCTACGGGCTCTTCGCCGCCGAGCGCGGGGTGCACCGGCTGGTGCGGATCTCCCCCTTCGACTCCTCCGCCCGCCGCCACACCAGCTTCGCCCAGGTCGACGTCGGCCCGGTGGTCGAGGACAGCGTCGAGGTCGAGATCGACGAGGGCGACCTGCGGGTCGATACCTACCGCGCCTCCGGCGCCGGCGGCCAGCACGTCAACAAGACCGATTCGGCGGTCCGCATCACCCACATCCCCACCGGCGTCGTCGTCCAGTGTCAGAACGAGCGCTCGCAGACGCAGAACAAGGCGGTGGCGATGCAGTTGCTGCGCTCGAAGCTGATCGAGCTGGAGGAGCGCAAACGCTCCGAAGAGCTGGCCAGGGCGCGGGGCGAGGTCAAAGACGTCGCCTGGGGCTCGCAGATCCGCAGCTACGTGCTGCACCCGTACACGATGGTCAAGGACCACCGCACCGAGCACGAGGTCGGCGACGTGCAGCGGGTGCTCGACGGCGACATCGACGAGTTCATCCGCGACTACCTGAACAAGACCGCGGCCGCCTCGGCCAACTAGCGATGGCCTCGCTCACCCAAGTCGAACGGGCGGCGGACGGCGACCCGCAAGGGCTGCTTGTCCTCCACCACGGTCGCGGCACCGACGAGCGCGACCTGATCGGCCTCGCCGACTTCGTCGACCCAGAGAAGCGATTGAGGGTTGTCAGCCCACGGGCGCCGCTGCAGTTGCCCGGCTCACCGGGCTACCACTGGTACCTGGTGCCGCGGGTCGGTTATCCGGACCCGGAGACCTTCGAGGCAGCGCGGGCGGCGCTGGCCGAACTGCACGATGAGCTCTGGGAGGAGTCCGGGTTGGGGCCGGAGCAGACCGTGCTGGGCGGTTTCTCGATGGGGGCGGTGATGAGCTACACGATGGGGCTCAGCGCCGAGCGCCCTGCGGTCGCCGGGATCCTCGGCTTCAGCGGTTTCGTGCCGACGGTCGAGGGCTGGGAGCCGGCGCTGGCGGACCGCGCCGAGACCCGCGCCTTCATCAGTCACGGCCGCCGCGACCCGGTGATCGGGATCGAGTTCGCCGAGCGGGCCCGGGAGCTATTGAGCGAGGGCGGGCTCGACGTCACTTACCGCGAGTCCGACCTGGGCCACCAGATCGATCCCGCGCATCTGCGCGAAGCGAGCGCTTGGCTCGGGGAAGTGCTCCGTTGAGCTCCAGCTGGCAGTAGCGCGGGGTGTTGACCGCCTGCAGCTCGATCTCGAACTCGCGGGCGGCGAGGACTCGTTCCATCCGCTTCTCGCCGACGACGAAGGTGTCGCGAAAGATGCCGGCGCGGCGGAAGCGGGCGTGGCTGGCGCCGAGGTGGACGCTGCCCTTGCCGCCGCGGAGGCGGGCGTCGATCGCGACCGAGGCCGGGGAGTAGGCGCGGTAGCGGACGACGAGGCTGACGCTGCCCTTGCCCGGGTTGGCGGCGACCTTGGCGGTTGCGTCTTCGACCACGCACTCTTCCGCTTCTGCGGCTTCCAGCCTTTCTTCCTCGGCGATTTCGGCGCAGAACTGCGCGTCTTCTTCGTCTTCGATCACACAGTCGCTGGAGACTTCTTCTTCGTCCTCTTCGGCCCCCGTTTCGCTGGCGTCGGCTTCTTCGTCCGCGGCCAGCGGCGGCAGCGGCAGCGGCAGGCTCAGCGCCTGCGCCGGGACGGCGATCGCGCAGAGGAGGAGGAGGGAGGCGAGGAGGGGCAATAACAGCTTGCGCATCGCCCCACCATCGGAGTTTCGGCCGTTTCGCTTTAGGAACTGGACTTTTCGTCCAGCACGCCCTCGAGTTCGAGCAGGGCCTGCTTCATCGGCAAACCGCCGCCGTAGCCACCGAGGGCGCCGCCGCTGCGCAGCACCCGGTGGCAGGGGACGACGAGGGGGATCGGGTTGCTGCCGCAGGCGCTGCCGGCGGCGCGCACGGCCCGCTCGTTGCCGGCCTTGCGGGCCATCTCGGTGTAGCTGCGGGTCTGGCCGTAGGGGATGCGGTCGATCGCCCGCAGCACCCGCTGGCGGAAGCCGCTGCTGAGCCGCCAGTCGAGCGGCAGATCGAAGTGGTCGAGCTTGCCGGCGAAGTAGAGGTCGAGCTCACGCTGCACCTCGTCCAGCTCGGCCGGTGCCTCCAGCACCCGCGGCGAGAGGCGCTCGGCGATATCGGCGAGCAGCTCGTCGGGGTCCTGGTTCGGCAGCCCGACCCGGACCAGGCCGCGCTCGGTGCTCGCCAGCAGCAGCGGCCCGAAGGGGGAGTCGGCGCTGGTGTAGGCGACGTCGAGCAGACCCTCCTCGGCGGCTCGTGCCTTGAACCTGTCGGTGGCGGCGTCGATCGCCCTCTCGGTCAGGGTGCTCATGCCAACTCCTTTCGCAGTCGTTTCAGTCCCTCGTGCAGGGAGCGCCGCGCCGCCTCCGGCGAGCAGCCCAGCGCGGCGGCGATCTCGGCGTGGGGGAGGTCGCTGCCGTAGCGCAGCGAAACGGCGGCGCGCTGCTTCGGCGGCAGCGCTCCGACCGCGGCCCAGAGCCGCTCGTCGGGCTCGGGAGCCCCGTTTTCCTCGCCAACCTCAGGCACTTCGGCCACCGGGATTGGCCGGCGGCCCTTGGCGCGGTGGAAGTCGATCGCCTTGCGGTGGGCGATCGTCAGCAGCCAGCCGCGCAGGTTGCGGGCATCGTCCAGCTGCGGGTAGGCGCGCAGGGCGGCGAGGAAGGTCTCCTGGAAGCAGTCCTCGGCCGCGTCGCGGCCGACGGCGCCGCGCAAGATTCCCATCACCGCGGGGGCATGGTCGTCCAGCACGGTTTGAAACGGCGGCAGCGCGGTCACTCTGTGGGATTAAACGTGTCCGGCGAACGAAACGTGAGATCCCCAACCCCGAATAAGGTGGCGCGATGATCGAGCTGGCGGAGGAAATCGAGGAGCTGGTTGGCCGCGCCCTGGCCGAGGACGTTGGCGAGGGCGACATCACCTCGGCGGCGACCGTGCCCGAGGACGCCCGGGCGCGGGCGCGGATCGTGCAGAAACAGCCGGGCGTCGTCTATGGGCTGGCGGTGGTCGGCGAGACGATGCGCCAGTGCGGGGTCGAGGACGTCGACAGCCTCGTCGTCGAGGGCCAGTGGCGCGAGGAGGTGCCGGTCGAGGTACTGATCGCCAGCGGCTCCGCCCGGGCGCTGCTCGCCGCCGAGCGCACCGCGATCAACTTCCTCGGCCACCTCTCCGGGGTGGCGACGCTGACCGCGCGCTACGCCGAGGCGGTGGTCGGCACCGGGACCACGATCCTCGACACCCGCAAGACGACGCCGGGGCTGCGCCACCTGGAGAAGGCCGCGGTCGCGGCCGGCGGCGGGATCAACCACCGGCTCGGCCTCTACGACGCGGTTCTGATCAAGGAGAACCACATCACCCTCGCCGGCGGCTTGGCGAAAGCGGTCTACGCCGCCCGCACCGCGGAGCCGGAGAAGGCGATCGAGGTCGAGGTCCGCGACGTCGAAGAGGCCGCCTACGCGCTCGGCACCGGCGTCGACCGGCTGCTGCTCGACAACATGAGCGCCGAGTCGATGCGCGAGGTGGTCGCCCTGCGCGACGAGAACGCACCCGGCCCCGACGGCGTCTCGCTCGAGGCCTCGGGCGGCGTCAACCTCGAGAACGTGAGCGAGATCGCCGCCACCGGGGTCGAGTTCATCTCGATCGGGGCGCTGACCCACTCGGCCGCCACGCTCGACTTCTCGATGCTGCTGGAAGCTACTTGAGCAGTTTCGAGAGCCGCCGGTCTTTGAGGATCCGGCCGCCGGTCTGCTCCCGCGGGCAGTAGCTGGTCTGGTGCTCTGAGAAGTAGACCGCCTCGATCGTGTCGCCGCAGCGGGGGCAGGGCTCGCCCTCGTGCTTGTGGACCTTCAGCGGCTTCGGGATCTTCTCCGGAACCTCGGGGCCGATCGTCTCCTCGTAGTGGTCGATCGCGTCGCCGAGGACGTGCAGGGCTCGATGCAACCGCTCGACCTCTTCGGGCTCCAGCTCCGAACCTTTCCTGAAGGGAGAGAGGCGCGCCTCCCAGAGGATCTCGTCGACCCAGGAGCGGCCGATCCCGGCGATGTCTTTCTGGTGGCGCAGCAGCGGGTGCAGGTGCCGGGGGTGGTCGATGGCGGCGGCGAACTCCTCCAGCGGGGGAGGGGGCCAGGCCTCCGGGCCGAGGCTGGCGACCATCTCGTCGGCGGCGACCTCGTCGGTCGGCAGCAGCTTCGCCCAGGCGCGCTGTTTGGTTCCCACCTCGCGCAGCCGCAGCTCGCGCCCGTCGCCGAGCCGGATCAGCACCCGCGAGGCGCGGTCTTTGAGCGAGGCGCGCTTGTCGTGGACCCGCAGCCGCCCCGCCGACATCAGGTGGACCAGGAGCGCCAGGTCGCCGAACTCGACCACCGGCATCTTCCCGACCCGCCGCACCGCGGTCAGCTCGCGGCCCGCCAGCGCGTCGAGCGGCGGGTCGAAGGTCTTCATCACGTTCATCCCCGGCGCCAGCGCCGATTCGACCTCGACTCCCGCCAGAGCGGTGTCTAGGCGGCGGGCGACGATCTCGACCTCGGGCAGCTCGGGCATGCCGAAAAGGCTAGACGGGCACCCCTATCGACTAAGCTTCATGCACGTTCATTCGACCGGTCCCGGACTCAGTCCCGCCGGCGAACATCAGGAAGGAAGGGCTCATGCAGGAGCTCCCGACTATCCAACCTACGCTGGCACCGGAGCTGACTTCGGAGCAGATCGCTGAGATCAGCGACGAGGTCCGCGCGCTCGCGCAGGAGCGCAACGCGGTCATCCTCGCCCACAACTACGAGCTGCCGGAGATCCAGGACGTCGCCAACTACCGCGGCGACTCGCTCGGGCTCTCGCGCCAGGCGGCCGAGACCGACGCCGAGGTGATCGCCTTCTGCGGCGTCCACTTCATGGCCGAGACCGCC
>DASTSW010000018.1:0-24205 GCA_035760445.1 Solirubrobacterales bacterium
GCCGATCTTCGACGCATTGGGGCAGTTCGACTGGTTGGTGGTCTCGAAGCCGACTTCAGAGGCGCTGCAGGCCTCGATCCCATCGGCCTGGGCCGGGTTGATCGAGAAGCCCTCGGGCAGGCTGACGACGGCGCCCTTCAGAGTTGAAGTGGCAAGGCCTTGCGGAGTTTCGTCCTGGGGGATCTTGACTACGGCGTCAACGCCGGTGGGAGCGAAGGCTTCGGGGTTGGTCGGGGTCAGGGTGATGCTCGGTTTGAAGACCAGTTTCTCGCAGCCTCCGACACCCGGGAAGGGGGCGCTTTTGCTTTTCGGGTTGTCCGGTTCCTGGTAGCTCCTCACCGTCACCGAGATCTGACGCTGCAGCGTGCAGTCGGTCGGGTTGGAGAGGAAGGGGATTTCCGGCTGGTTGGATTCGCGCGGTGGAGGCTGTACTTCTTCGATTGCTTCCTCAGGGGTGAGCCGCAGGGAGTCGTGAGATTCATCCGCCGGCACTCCCCACAGCGTCGTCTTGGCGCCGATCACTGCCGCCGCCGCCGAGGCGCCTTCCACCGCGGCTTCCAGCGAGTAGTCGATCGGGTTTACCCGCACGTTGACGAGCGTCGGGTAGGGGCCTGCGAAGAAGCCCAAGCGGGCAACCACCTCGCCGCCCGGCGAGGTCATGTTGTAGATCGGCTCGAGCAGGGTGGCTTTGACTTCGCCCGAGAGCGTGACTTCGGTGACGCCTACCTGGGCGTCCTGAGGGCATTTGCTCAGTTTCGGTTCGGTGCCCAGCTCTCCCACGGTGCAGCGCTGGAAGCCCTGCGGATTGCCGATCGCGCCCGGCGGCAATTTGAAGACGATGTCGCGGGTGAGGGCGAATGGGCTAGGGACAGCTTCTTCGGTTGCCGTCAGCCTGAAGGTGAGAGTCATGTCGGCGTGAGCGCCGGCCTGTTTATCGGAGAGCGAAGCGGAGACCGATTCGACGTCGTATTTGTCGAATTCGTCGGCGGCCGAGGCTGGGTTCGCCAGCGCCATCATGGCCACGGTGGCAACGACGAGAACACCGAGCACCTTCTTGCCCTTGATCCTTACGTTCTTCACTTGCCCGCCCCCCGGTTGGCGCCGGCTCGCTTATTGGCATTGCCGCCTTTGTGCTTCTTCTGCTTCTTCTTCACGCACTGGACCTTGCCGTTCTTCTTGACCTTGCGCTTGCCTTTGGGGCAGGACTTAGACCGCGGCGGGACGTCGCCATCGCCACCTGCCCTCGGTTTTTCAAACACGGGGGCCGGAGTGACCGATGGCCGACAGCCATCGCCAACGCAGATGCCGGGATTGACCGGCTCTGGGAACCCGCCGCCGACCCGGGCGTCGTAGATCGAGGGGCTCCCGCTGGCGCTATCCCAGCCGGTCAGGGTGTCGGTGGTGGTGAAGAAAACGTCTCGGCCGTCGCTCGAGTGGCCATAGAGGAAGTTGGGCTGTTGACTCTGACCGGTGGAGATCAAATACACGCAGCCCTGTGGCTGGGCGCAACTGCCAACTCCGTTTGCCTCCCACTCGTAAACGTCACTGACTTTGTCTGAGTCGCGGGAGACAAGCGCTTCGGTCGAGTCGAAGAAGACCCTATTTCCATCGGGGGTGAGATTGGGGACAAAACCGTAGGGAGTGAAGGGATTCGGCGTAGAAATAGGGTCGAAGGTGTAGCTCTCCAGGCTCGCCCCGCCGCTGGCCGGCGTCTTGGTCGGGATGCAGGAGATGCACTGCAGGGATCCTGCGCCCGTGTCGTAGCGGTAGATCTGGGGGAATTCGCTCTCCGGGTAGCCGGTGATGTTGGCTCGCGACTGGAAGAGCAGGACCGAGCCGTCGGGGTTGAGGCGCGAGGGGTCCTTGGCGACTTGACCGCCCACCACCTCGGTCCACAGGCCGAGGCCGTCGGCGAGCTCGGCTTCAAGGGGCGGTTTTTCTCCATCGACGTCGCGGTCGGTGACCGTGGCGACGAAGCTGATTTCGCCCTCTTCGGAGAGGTAGAGGTTCTGCTCGCCCGCCTGAGCTTCCGCGCCCTCGGGGTTCGTACCGCCAAGCACTTCTTCGGAGACGAAGTAGGCGCGGCTGCCGTCGTTGGCGACGTTGACCGCGACGGCGTCGCCGGTGGCGGCGAAGTCGATGACTTCTTCGCTGGCCACGTCGAAGGCCTCGAGATTGCCGCCTTCGACGTAGAAGATGCGCGCCCCGCCTTCGGAGACGCCGGCGAATTCGACTTTCTCGCCGATTTTGTAGGTGGTTTCGTTGTTGACCCTGAGGTAGAGGGTGCCTTCTGCTCCCGAGGGTTTGGTGCTGATCGAGAAGGCGATGCCCTCGGCGTCTGCTGAGGCTCCCTGAAAGAAGGCGTTTTGGCCCGCCGCGGGCGTCACGTCTCCCGGCAGCAGCGAGACCGTGTGGGTCTCTTCTTCGCCTTTGGGCCCGATGGTGCGGTCGTAGACGGCCGTGGTGCCAGTTGGCGGTGCGTCGGGCTCGAGTTTGACCGGTTCTTTCGAGGATTCGTTCTCCGTCGAGAAGACCACATGAGCTCCATCCTCGGTGATCAGTTTCGCCAGGGCCGTAGGATCGCTCCCTTCGCTGCCGCGGGCGAGCAGCTCCGAGTGGCCATCAGGGTAGTGGAGGTATTCGGCGTAGATGGAACCGACGGGTCCCAGCGGACCCGTCCCGATCGAGCGCCAGGTGGTGTAGCTCTGGTCGGGTGAGAAGCCGCCCGGAGCCGACTGGGTTACCTCAGCGCCGGTGGGGCCGGAGAGCTCGCTGCTCCAGCCGCTGGCGCTTCGGCGAGCGACATAAGGGTCGCCGTAAAAACTGCCGACGCCCGTGGTACCCGGCAGCGAGCCACCTTCGATCTTGAACGAGACCGCTTCACCGGTGGGCGAGGCCTGTAAGACCGAGAAGAGACTGCCGGGAAAGGAGGTGCCCTTTGGCGCGCGGCCGTTGGTGTCGGCTGGGGTGACCAGCTCATAGGCACGACAATCGGGAAGGAGCGCAGAGGAGCCGACGCGAAGGGCTTCGTTGGTGCAGCCGGTGACGATCGAGGCGTCGTCGTAGGTGGCAAAGGTCGCTTCGTTCTGGCCTTCTTCGTCGGCTGGACCGAGACTGTTCGTCGCTACGGCCCGGAACCGGTAGCTCTGCCCGGAGGTGAGGCCAGTGGCAAAGGCCGTGACTTTGGCTGCCAGGCTCTCGGCCGGGATCGTCCCGCCGGGGATCATGGTGGCACCGGTGAATCCGTTGGCTTCCCAGGCCGCCAGGGTGGTGATCTCGAAGTGATATTCGGTGGACAGGCCGCCGGGGAAGATCGTCGCTCCGAGCTGAGCTTCGGTCGCGCCGATGCCGGCGGTCGCAACCCCTTCGATCACCGGCGGAATCTGGCCCGGCGGGTGGAAGGCGGCCACGCGCCCTTTGGATTTGAAGACCGAGACGAAGAGGTAGTGACGGTTGCAGGCATCGCCCGCGGCGGGTGGCGGGCTGGTCGGGTAGTCGCACGGTTCTGCGGACAGTGACCTCGTGCCGTTGCTGATCGCGAGTCGAGCTTCCGCCGCTAGTTCGCCGAATGGCTGCTGGGAGAGAAATTCGTATTCTTCGTTGAAGCGGTAGAACTTCGCCACCGGAGGATCGGCAATGAAGAAGTCGCCCGTACCTTCGTCGACCGCAACCGACAACCGCCCGGAGAGGGCGGCGAATTCTTCGGCCGGGACGGTTGAGCCGTCGATCGTTTGCAGTACTTCGGTGGGCTCATCGGCGTTGAGAACCTTGATGCCGCATTCTTCGTTTCCGGATTTGCAGAAGCTGACGTAGATCCGGCGTCGCTGCGCGTCAATCGCCATCGTTTCAGTCCAACTCACACCCGCCGGTTTATAGGCTTTGACGAACGCGTTTCCTTCCGCTGCCGATTTGTACCGGAAGACTTCATCGCGGGCGATCAGCAATTCATCGGTCGCGGCATCGACGGCAACGGATCCCTGAAAGGCTCCGCTCGCCACTAGAACCGGGGCAATGCCATATTTGATTATTCCCTCTTCCGGTTTGTATTCGGAAGGGGAGTAGCGGAAGACTTCACCGAGGTCCTTGAAGACATAAAGGTTGCCCTCGCTGTCGACGGCGAGGGTTTTGACGTCGGGGACATTTACCTCGGTGATGAACTTGCCTTCATCGTCGAAGACATCGACCCGGCCCCTGGCATCGTCGCCGTCAGCGTAGCTGCTGACGTACTCGTAGCCATTGGGGTCGATCGCCAAGGCTCGCGGTTCCTCGAACCGGCTGGTGCAGACCATTTTTTTGTCGCAGTTGCTCGGCGTCGGTCCGGCGGGAGGGGGTGGATATGCCAGGGGTTCGCCGGAGCAGCTCGGATCGGGGATGGGATCGATCCCTCCGATGGTTTCGCAGCTGCCAAGCAGCGAGAGAGTCGGGTCCGATTCGTAGAGGGGGGCTTCAGCCGCCGATGCGGGTGAGGCAACTATCGCCCCAGTAACCGCTGCCAGTAGCGCAACGCAGATGATCCCCCGCTTGAAGATGCTCATCCCAAATTCCCTCCCCCGTGTTCCTCCCTTTGAACTGCCGCCACCATAGGGGATGCCATCAGTCCCGTCAAGAATGGCCGGGCTCCCTTCCTAGGAACGACCCGATACCCGAAAACGCGGCCGCCCCGGAGGGCGGCCGCGTCGAATGCGTCAACTGGTTAACGAGCTGGCGTTACCTAGTTGTCATCCAAATGGAGCGGGTGTGTCGTGACGTAGTTGCCTTCCCATTTGGCGTTGCCGGTACCGCAGAGGCCGCTGCTTCCCGTACCGAGCGGAATACTGGCTTCGATGTGCAGTGTCGCCGGGCTGCCGCCTGTGACGGTGCCCACTTTGGTCCCACCGGCGGCGGTTTCGTAGAAACATTTGACGCCGAGACGTGTCGTTTCGACCCTGGCTGAACTCGATTTCAGTTCCCCATTGCTGGCCTCGAACGTGAGATGACCAGCGGTGACAGTTGTCACGTGCCAGCTGTTTGTGCAGCCGGTGAACAGGAGTTCGCTGATATGACCTGTCACTGGTTTGCCCGCTTCATGGGTTGTGACGGTACCTGTAACTGTCGACGAGCACGAGATGGTCGCGATCGGGTTCTGGAGGGTGACATGACCGCCCTCGTTCACCGCGTGGATCGTCGGTGTCGGGTTGGTGGTGCCGTCTGTTTCTGTCTGTGTAACTGTGTCCGCCGAAGCAGTTGCGGCGAACGCCATCATGGCCGCGGCGGCAATCGCCAGCAGGCCAAGCATCTTGACGTACTTCATGTGTTTTCTCCTTGGTTCGGACGCCTCCCATGGCGCCCGTTGGTTTCCGTCTCCTTTCTAATCGCGCGAGCACCGGTTAATCAAGAAGCTTGGAGCAATACTGAGAAGTACTCAGCGCGTACGCAAAAAAGTCCCTGGAATGTACGTGGAACGGATTTGCGCGCGCGTCGATCCGAGCAGCCCATTTTTCAGTGGCCAGCATCGGTCCGTCGAGAGATCCGTACGCGCCTCGCTCGAACCAGGGCTGCTTGGGAACGGCGTCCTCGACCCTATTTGCCGCTAGAAGCGAGAAAGCCGGCGCGCATGGCGTCCGCGACTGCGTTCGCGATCGAGGGGTCTCCTCCGATGTCGATTCGATGGCCATCGAGCTCCCTCATCCAGCGGAACCAATCGAGAACGCCGCCGGTCGCCCAGGCGTCCGGCTTGCCGTCGATTCGCGAGACGCAGGACTCCACCCTTCCCTCTGACACGCGCATCGTCACCCCGGCGAAATCGATCTCGGATCCGCGCCGGAACTCAACCGCAAGGCGACACACGCCGTGGACATCGGCGGGCAACTCGAGGACCGGCACGGCCAGGAGGAATGCCGCCTCCGCGTCGATCCTTCCGGGCGCCGGCGTCTGGTCGGGGATGCAGGTGCACTCCCACCCCACTCCGGCCGTTAGCGGCGCGACCGCGTGCCTGAGCCAATCGGTTACCTCGCAGCGAGTCACGCGGCCATTGCCTTGGCGCTCAGGTTCGATCAATCCGACCTGCCGCATCGCGGTTAGCCGGCGCTCGAGCGTCGGGTAGCTGACCTGCGGGATAACGCGGTTCAGCTCGGTCAGGCCCAACGGCCGCGCCGCCAGCGCCCGGACCAGCCCCGTCGACCAACCATCGACAAGCGCTTTGATCGCGCTCTTGGACGCGGTGCTTCCGATCTCCATCTCGCCCTCGGGCGCTGACCTGAGCCAGACCTGCACCACCTCGCCCACTGCCAGCAGGCGTTCGCCTCGGGGCGTAATCACATAGCTCACGGAGCCGGGGAAGTCGTCTTCCCTGTGTCGCCTGATCAGACCCAGCTCAACCAGCCGGCGCAGATAGGAGCGCATCGTCGTCACCGGCGGATGGCCAATCGCCCGTCGCAGATCTGGGAGCGCGGTTGGTCCGACCCCTTCCTCCAGCGTCCGGAGGACGTTTACGTTCAGCGGGACCGCCAGCATGGACAGTGCTTCGGCTCCGGAACGCAAACCAGCTCCTTGTTCAGATCGCGAGGATCATTAGGTTCACCTGAGTACCCATAGGGTACCTAACTAGAACATAAAATTTGTGCGAAGGGTAAAAAAAACTGAACTTCGCGAGGCTCTAAACGGCGCACGCGAAATTCCGAGCAACGTAATTTGCAGGGCTTTTTCGCGTCGCGAGTTATCTGCAGCCCGCCTGAGGCTCGCAGATGAACTTATTCCCTGCAACCTCGGCCATTTGGCCTCAGGATCGAGTCGTTGCGTTACTGAGCGAGGGGCGCCGATTACTTGACGAATCGGCGCCCCCGCTTATTTCGGCTGGCCAGCTGCTGCTCAGGTCTCTTGGTACAGCGGGCCGTCGCCGCCCTCGGGCAGCGTCAGCCTTCCGCCCTTGGCGGTGATCGCGCCGCACTGGACGCAGTTGGAGGCGGTGACGTGGACGTCGACTTCGGTCGCCCCGTTCTCCAGTTGGTCCTCGGGGATCTCGTAGACCTGGGCGGGGCACATCGAGACCCAGGTCTGCGCCACCTCGCGCGGCACATGGGTCTGGATCCGGACGTGGTTCGGAGCGTCGTCGCGGGTGGCGTTGCCCGAGAGGAAGACCGAGTCGAGCTTGTTGAAGGTCAGCTCGTTGTCGGCCTGCGGGTATTTGTCCCCCGCGTTGCCCTCGAAGACCGGGATCTCGGCGTTGTCCTCGATCTTCCAGTGGCCGCCGGGGAAGGCGCCTTTGGTCGCGACCATCGCCGAGCCCATCATGCCGCCGAAGATCAGGCCCTTGGTCAGCGGCTGCTTCATGTTGCGCGAGCGGTAGAGATCCTTCTCGATCACCGAGCCGCGGATCTTCTCGTCGTAGCTTTCGAAGTTGACCGAGTCGATGTCCTGCTTCAGCGACTCGACGATCGATTCCGCCGCGTACATCCCGGCGTGCATCGCGTAGTGGACGCCGGCAAGTTCGGCGATGTTGACCATCCCGGCAGCGTCGCCGGCCATCAACATGCCCGGCACCGAGAAGCGCTGGGGCAGCGCCCAGTAACCGCCCGAGGGAATCGTCTTCGCACCCCAGCCGACCCGTTTGCCGCCCTCGATGATCTTCTTGATGAAGGGGTGGGTCTTGAACTCCTGCAGGGCATCGTGAACGGAGAAGGTGGCGTCGGTGGTATCGAGGCCGACGACGAGGCCAAAGCAGACCTTGTCCTCCCCCATCGGGTAGATGAAGCTGCCGCCCGCCTCCTTGTATTTCGGGCCCCAGCGCAGCGGCCAGCCGAGGGTGTGGATGACCCGGTCGAGAGGCTTGGGCACCTCCCAGATCTCCTTCACCCCGAGCTCCCAGACCTGCGGGTCTGAGCCCTCGCGGAGGTTGAAGTAATCCATCGCCGCGTAGGTGAGATGGCCGATCGTGCCCTCGGCCAGGACGGTCGCCTTGGCGACGACGTCGGAGCCGGGCTCGAAGTTGCCGAGCTCTTCGCCCTCTTTGCCGCGGCCGCGATCGCCCGAGCGCACGCCCTTGACGATCCGGTCCTCGACCAGCAGCTGGGTCGCAGCGGTCTCGGCGAGGATGTAGACACCAGCCTCTTCGGCTTTCTCGGCGAGGAAGCGGCCGAGTTTGGAGACCGACATCGTGTAGGTCCCCTCTTTGCGGAAGTTGGGCGGCGGCGGCTTCAGCGGGAAGGCTTTGCTCTTGGTGAGGAAATACGTCGCGTCTTTCGTCACCTCCTGGTAGACCGGCGGCCACTCCGCCGGCGGCAGGTCAGGGAAGAGCCGTTCCAGCGCCGAGGGGTCGACGTTGGCGCCGGAGAGCAGGTGCGCGCCGGCGACTTTGCCCTTCTCGATCACCGCGACCGGGACTTCGCCCAGCTTCTCCAGTAGCTCCGGCTCGTTCTCGAGCAGCTGCATCAGTTTGTTGGCGCAGGCGAGGCCGGCGGGACCGCCGCCGACGATCGCCACGCCAACCTCGATGCGCTCATCCACCGGGTCCGTCGGCGCCGCAATGACGCTGTCGGAATCGAACGGGGGCGGGAACTCGCTCGGAGCTACTGGCATCGCTCTAGCCTTTCTTGGCCTTGATCGCCTCGGTCAGCTTGGGGACGATCTTGTGTAGATCGCCGACCACGCCGAGGTCCGAGAACTCGAAGATCGGAGCGTTCGGATCCTTGTTGATCGCAAGGATGTTCTCCGAGTTCTGCATCCCGACCTTGTGCTGGATCGCCCCGGAGACGCCAGCGGCGAGGTACAGCTTCGGCGCCACCGTCTTGCCGGTCTGGCCGATCTGGGCCGCGTAGGGGTACCAGCCGGCGTCGACGACCGCGCGGGTCGCGGCGACGGCGCCGCCCATCGACTCGGCGAGTTCCTCGCAGAGACCGAAGCCCTCTTTGGCGCCGAGACCGCGGCCACCGCCGATGAGGATGTCGGCGTCCTCGATGTTGACGTCGGCGCCGCGCTGCTCGCCGCGCTGAACCAGCTTCGCCTTGGTCGACCACTCGGAGAGCTCGACGTCGACGTCGACGACCTCAGCCGTGCCGCCGGACTCCTTGGCGTCGAAGGCGTTGAGGCGGCCGATGATGATGCCGGGCTCGGCGACGTAGCCGACGTCGGCGATCTCGGAGTCCTGCAGGATCGGCCGCTCGACGACCAGCTTGCCGCCGTCAACCTTGACCGCCGTGACCTCCATGGTCACGCCAGCGCCGAGGCGGGCGGTGAGGCCGGCCCCGATCTCGAAACCGAGCAGACCGCCGCCGAACAGAGCGTAGGAGAAGCCCTGGTCCTGGATGACCTTGGCCATCGCGTCGACGATCGGCTGCGCCAGACCCTCCGGCACGCTCTTGGCCCGGTAGACCTTGGCGGCGCCGTAGTTGCCGAGCGAAGCGCAAGCGTCGTCGGCGATCTCGCCGACGACCAGTGCGGCGGCCTCGCCGCCGACTTCACCGGCCAGCTTGGCGGCCTCGGAGATGGCCCCGAGCGAATTTTTGTTGAAGTTGCCCTCGTCGTCGTGGAGGGCGTAAACCAGGATCCCTGCCATTTAGATCAGCTTCCTCTCGTCGAGCCACGCGACGATCTTTTCGACCGTCTCGTTGGTGTCCTCGTCCTCGATGATCTCGCCCGCTTCCTTTGCCGGCGGCGGGTTCAGAGCCAGGACCTTCGTCTTCGAACCGCCCTCGCCGACCTGGCCGGCGTCGATGCCGACGTCGCCGGTCGCCTTCGAATCGAGCGGTTTCTTTTTCGCGCCCATGATCGCTTTCAGGCTCGGGTAGCGCGGCTCGTTGATCGCGTCGCCGACGCTGATCACGGCCGGCAGCTCGATCTCGACGGTGTCGTAGCCGTACTCGGCCTGGCGCTCGCAGCGCAGCTTGCCGTCGGTGACGTCGATCTGGATCACCTGGGTCAGCGAGGGCATCTTCAGGTGATCGGCGACAACCGCGCCGATCGTGTAGCACTCGCCATCGTCCGACTGCTGGCCCAGCAGGACCAGGTCGGGGCTCTCCGACTCGAGAACTTTGGCCAGCGAGTAGCCGGTGGCGCAGACGTCCGAGCCCTCCAGGGCGCCGTCGGAGAGGTGGACCGAGCGATCGGCACCGAGGGCGACGGCCTTGTGCAGAGCGCGGACAGCCGAGTCCGGCCCCATCGTCACCGCCACGACCTCCTCGACCGGGATCGCGCCACCCTCCTTGATCTGCATCGCCGCCTCGAGGGCGTGCGTGTCGAAGGGGTTGAGATTTTTCTCGCCGCTACGGTCCAGCCGCATCGTGTTCGGATCGATGCGCTTCTGAACGGCGGCGTCCGGTACCTCCTTGACCAGGACGCAGATCTTCAAAACAAAGCCTCCTTGGGGATGATTCTGCAGGTCTTCGCGGGGCGCGATCTTAGCGCTCGCCGCGGGTTGACTGACGAGTCAATCAGGACTATACCCGGCGCAGCGGCACCTATGCACCGATCTGTGTCGAATGCACTATTCGCCGCTGGCGTGGCGGGCGGTGGCCCGCTCCTGGATGAACTCGACGATGTCGTCGGTTCCGGAGCCGGGCGTGAAGACCTCAGCGACGCCGAGCTGCTTCAGCTCGGGGATGTCATCGGCCGGGATCGTGCCGCCGACGGTGACCAGCACGTCGTCGACCCCCTGCGCCCGCAGCAGCTCGACCACTTTCGGGACCAGCGTCATGTGGGCACCGGAGAGGATCGAGAGGCCGACCGCGTCGGCGTCCTCCTGGATCACCGTCTCGGCGATCTGCTCGGGCGTCTGGTGCAGCCCGGTGTAGATCACCTCCATGCCGGCATCGCGCAGAGCGCGGGCGATGATCTTGGCGCCACGGTCGTGCCCGTCGAGACCGGGCTTGGCGACGACGACGCGGATCTTGCGTGCGGTTGCTGCCTCCATCCGGCTCGGAACCCTAGCGTGAACGGGGCCGAGCGCCGCTTCGCAGCGGGAATCGAGAGGGCGGCGGCAGCCGGCGGCGGGTCGCCACCCGCCTCACCCCCACGCTGGCGACGGTCGCCAGCAGCGTCACCGTGAGGGCGACGAGGCGGCGGCCGAGACGCTCGAAACGCAGCGTCTGCCAGCCCTCCTCGCGGGCGATCGCCGCCAGCGGCGGGTCGGGATTGACGGCGACCGGGTTGCCGACCGCGCGCAGCATCGGCAGGTCGGAGAGTGAGTCGGAGTAGGCGTAGGAAGCGGCGAGCTCGATCTGGTGGCGAGCGGCGAATTCCTGCATCGCCGTCACCTTGCCCTCGCCGTAGACGAAGGGGCCGTCGAGGCGGCCGGTGAAGTTGCCCTCGCCGTCTACTTCGTAGCGGGTGCCAATGCCCCCGTCCATTCCCAGCACGTGCGCCAGCTGCTCGACCACGCCGTTGCCGGCGGCGCTGACGATGAAGGTCGGCCGGCCCGCGTCCTGGTGGGCGTAGACCTCTTCCAGCATCTGCGGGAAGACGCGCGGCAGAATCGCCGCCATCACTTCCGGGCCCATGCGGTCGATCGATTTCGCCGGCACGCCGCGGATCAGCTCGCGCGCCACCTTCAGCACCTCGGCGGTGCGCTCGTCGGTGGTGCCGCGCAGCCGGTAGCGCATGTGCTCGAACCCCCAGCTCGCCAACTGCCGTTTGCCGACGATCCCCTGCTTGGCGGCGATGCGGGCGAACTGCATCCCGCTCGACCCCGCCATCAGGGTCTTGTCCAGGTCAAAAAACGCCGCAGCCCGCTCCGACTGCTCGGGCTGCGGCATCCGGGATCAGCCCCCGTTGACCTCGATCACGATCGCGTCACCCTGACCGCCGCCGGAGCAGATCGCGGCGACGCCGAGGCCGCCGCCGCGGCGGCGCAGCTCGTGCACGAGGGCGCCGACGATACGGGCGCCGGAGGCGCCGATCGGGTGCCCGAGGGCGATCGCGCCACCGTTGACGTTGACCTTCTCCTCGTCGACGCCGAGCATCCGCACCGAGTTGAGGGCGACCGAGGCGAAGGCCTCGTTGATCTCCCAGAGGTCGACCTCGTCGGCGGACTTGCCGATCTTCTCCAGCGCCTGCTTGGCGGCGTTGGCCGGCGTTTTCGCCAGGTAGGGGAAGTCGTCGGCGACGGTGCCGTAAGAGAGGATCCGGGCCAGCGGAGTCTTGCCCTCCCTCTCGGCCCACTCCTCGGAGGCGACGACGATCGCGCCGGCGCCGTCGTTGACGCCCGGGGCGTTGCCGGCGGTGTGGGTGGCGTCATCGCCGCCGATCGCCTTCAGCTTCGCCAGCGTCTCCAGGGTGGTGTCGGGACGGATCGCCTCGTCGGCCTCGACCGTGCTCTCGCCCTTGCGGGACTTGACGGTGACGCCAACGATCTCGTCGGCCAGGCGGCCGGCTTCGGTCGCCTCGTTGGCGAGCCGGTGCGAGCGCTCGGCGAAGCGGTCCATGTCGACGCGGGTGATCTCCAGCTCGTTGCCGACCTCGCTGGCCTCGTTGATCATCTGCTTGTTGGTGAACGGGTTGGTCAGCCCGTCGTGAGTCATCGCGTCGAGCGCCTTGACGTCGCCCATCCGGAAGCCGAAGCGGGCGTTCGGCAGGAGGTAAGGGGCCTGGCTCATCGACTCCATGCCGCCGGTGACGGCGACGTTCGAGTCGCCGGCGCGGATCGCCTGGTCGGCGAGGCCGAGCGAGCGCATGCCCGAGGCGCAGACCTTGTTGATCGTCTCCGAGGGGACCTCCTTGGGGATCCCGCCCTTGATCTGGGCCTGGCGCGAGGGGATCTGGCCCTGGCCGGCCTGCAGGACCTGGCCGAAGACGACCTGCTCGACCTGCTCGGGGGCGACCCCGGAGCGCTCGAGCGCGGCCTCGATGACGGTGCCGCCGAGGTCGGTGGCGTCGAGAGAGGAGAGTCCGCCGCCCATCTTCCCGAAGGGGGTGCGCGCGGTACCGAGGATCACTGAGCTGGGCATCAACTGCCTTTCCTTTCCGAAGTTCGCTGGCCTGGCCCCTGTCTGCCAGGTCCAGCGGGTGACGATACCGACAGGGCGTAGACTCGCGGCCGATGAAGGTCGATGTGAAGCAGGGGGAGCTGACGGCGGTCGGGGCCGAGCTGCTCGCCGTCGGGCTGATCGAGGGCGGTGCGCTGCCCGCTCCGATCGCTGCTGCAGCGGGCGCCGACGACGCTCCCACCGGCTTCAAGAAGACGACGCTGCTGCGCCCCGACGACTTCCCGCCGGTGCTGGTGGTCGGACTGGGCAAGGGCGATGAGCTCGACGCCGAGCGACTGCGCGTCGCCGCCGCTGTCGCCGCCAAGGAGGCCGCACGCCTGCAGGTCGCCTCGCTCGCCTGGGTAATGCCCGAGAGCGACGACCTCGCCGCTGCGGCCGAGGCGCTGGTCGCCGGGACGATCCTCGCCTCCTACCGCTTCGACCGCTTCAAGTCCGGCGACGGCGACGACTCGCCGCGGCTGGAGGCGCTGGCTCTGGTCGGTCCAGCCGAGCTGGAGGGGCCAGCGGAGGTCGCTCGCGTCGCCGCAGAGGCCCAGAACCGGGCCCGCGATCTGCAGAACATCCCCGCCAACGTCGCCACCCCGACCTTCCTCGCCGAACGCGCCGAGGAGATCGCCGCCGGCTCCGAGGCGCTCTCGACCGAGACCCTCGGCCGCGCCGAGCTCGAGGCGAAGGGCATGGGCGGCATCCTCGCCGTCAGCCAGGGCGGCCCGCAGGAGCCGAAGCTGGTCGTCCTCCGCTACCGCGGCGGCGGCTCCGGCCCGACCCTCGCCCTGGTCGGCAAGGGCGTCACCTTCGACACCGGCGGCATTTCGCTCAAGCCCGGCGCCGGCATGCAGGAGATGAAGATGGACATGTCCGGCGCCGCCGCGGTGCTGGAGGCGGTCGCGGCGATCGCCGAGCTGCGGCTGCCGCTCGACCTGATCGCCCTCGTCCCCACCACCGAGAACATGCCCTCCGGGACGGCGATCAAGCCCGGCGACGTCATCACCCAGTACAGCGGCAAGACGGTCGAGGTCAACAACACTGACGCCGAGGGCCGTCTGATCCTCGCCGACGCGCTCGCCTACGCGGTCGAGCTGGGCGCCGAGCGGATCGTCGACCTCGCCACCCTGACCGGGGCGGTGACGATCGCCCTCGGCTCCACCTACGCCGCGGTGATCGCCAACGACGACGGCCTCGCCGGCGAGGTGATCGCCGCCGGCGAGCGCAGCGGCGAGCTGGTCTGGCGCCTGCCGCTGCACCCCGAGTACAAGGAGCTGATGAAGGGCAAGTTCGCCGACCTCTCCAACCTCGCCTCGCAGCGCAAGGCGGGGACGATCACCGCCGGCTCCTTCCTCGAGGAGTTCGTCGGCGAGACGCCCTGGGCGCACGTCGACATCGCCGGCACCGCCTGGGACACCGGCCGCGAGTACGTCGGCAAGGGCGCCAACGGGATGGGCGTGCGGCTTCTGGTCGAGCTCGCCCGCCATAGCTCCTCCTAAGCCTCACCCAGCAGCATGCAGGTGGCGATGCCGTGAGCGAGCAGCTTGCCGCTATCCGCTGCGGTCAGATTCGCCTCGGCGGTGGCCTGCTTGCGGCCGCGGTAGAGGACGGTCGCCTCGCAGAGGACGCGGCCGGTGTCGCGGCTGATCGGCCGCACGTACTTCGCCTCCAGCCCGAGCGAGGTGTAGCCGACGCCGGCCGGCAGGGTGGTGTGGACCGCGCAGCCGAGGGCGGAGTCGAGCAGGGTCGCGGCGTAGCCGCCGTGGACGACGCCGATCGGGTTGTAGTGCTCCTCGCCGGGTTCGCCCTCGAAGACCACCCTCCCCTCCTCCAGCTCGACCGGCCGCAGCCGCATCGTCACCGCGATCGGCGGCGGCGGCACCTTGCCGGTGACGACCGCGGTCATGTACTCCATCCCGGTCATCGTCGCCCCGGCCGCCGCGGTCGGCACCGGGTCCTGCCAGACCAGGGTGCGGCTACGGGAGGTCTCCGGGCTGGCGGCGGCAAAGGCTTCCGCCACCTCGGCGGCGGTCCCTTCCGGCGCCGTCACCACGCCGTTCTCGCTCACCTGATCTCCAGCCGGTGGACGTCGGCGGTGCGGCGGGGGCGTTGCGGCTGAGCCGGGTAGTGCAGGTCGGCGCTGATCTCCGCCTCGCTGATCGCGATCCGCGGACCCTTGGGTCGCCGGTGATGCCTGTGTCGTGGAATCAGCCTCATCTGGGGCCTCCAATCGGACTTGGTTGCATCAAGCAACTCTGGACGGAGCCAGCCTACCCGAGTCAGTTGCTTGATGCAACCAAGTGTGCGAAGATTCACATGTGCTGCACCGCGATTACCCCGCTCTCGACTGCTCCGTTGCCAAGGCGCTGGAGGTGATCGGAGAGCGCTGGTCGCTGCTGATCGTCCGCTCGGTGATGCACGGCAACCGCCGCTTCGGCGAGATGCAGGAGTCGCTCGGCATCGCCCGCAACGTCCTCTCGGCCCGGCTGCAGCGCCTGGTCGACGAGGAGATCCTCGAGCGGCGCGCCTACCAGGAAAGCCCGCCGCGCTACGAGTACTTCCTGACCGAGAAGGGGCTCGACCTCTGGCCCGCGCTGATCGCGCTGCTGAACTGGGGCGACCGCTACTCCCCCGATCCCGAAGGCCCGCGGCGGCTGATCGTCCACAAGGAGTGCGGCGGCACCGTCAGCGAGCGCGGAATCTGCGAAAGCTGCGGCAAGCTGCTCCACGCCCGCGACGCCAAGCAGGTCCCCGGGCCAGGCGCCCGAGAGCCAGTGGCCGCCAGCGCGACGGCGGCCGACTAGCCGCTAGCTTTGGTGAGCAAGGAAGGCGACGAGGAGGAGTAGATGGCGACGGCAGCTGGGACCCAGGTCAGGGACAAGATCTTCATCGGCGGCGAGTGGGTCGAGCCGAGCGGGTCCGAGCCGATCGAGGTGGTGAACCCGACCACGGAGGAGGTGATCGGGACGATCCCCGCCTGCTCGCAGGAGGACGCCGACCGCGCCGTCGCTGCCGCCCGCGAGGCGTTCGAGAGCTGGTCGCAGACCTCGCGTGAGGAGCGCGCCGGCTACCTCGCGGCGATCGCTGCCGGGCTGAACGAGCGGGGCGACGAGGTCGCGGCGACGATCACCCAGGAGCTGGGGATGCCGCTGAAGCTGAGCCGGATCATCCAGGTCGGGCTGCCCGCCGCGCAGATCGCCTCGATGCCGACGCTGATGGAGGAGATCGCCTGGGAGGAGGAGATCGGTAGCTCGCGGGTGCTGCGCGAGCCGGTCGGCGTGCTCGGCGCGATTACCCCCTGGAACTACCCGCTGAACCAGATCGCCGCCAAGGTCGGCCCCGCCCTCGCCGCCGGCTGCACGGTGGTGCTGAAGCCGAGCGAGGTAACGCCACTGAACGCTTTCATGCTGGCCGAGGTGGTCGAGGCGGCCGGGCTGCCGGCGGGAGTCTTCAACCTCGTCACCGGGCTCGGCCCGGTCGTCGGCGAGGCGATCGCCGGCCACCCCGGCGTCGACATGGTCTCCTTCACCGGCTCGACCCGGGCTGGGCGCCGGGTCAGCGAGCTCGCCTCGGCGACCGTCAAGCCGGTGGCGATGGAGCTCGGCGGCAAGTCGCCGAACGTGATCCTCGACGACGCCGACCTCGAGAAGGCGGTGCCCGACGGCGTCGCCAAGTGCTTCCTCAACTCCGGCCAGACCTGCAGCGCCCTGACCCGGATGCTGGTTCCCCGCCAGCGCCTGGCCGAGGCCGAGGAGCTGGCCAAGGCGGCCGCGGAGACCTTCACCCCCGGCGATCCCTTCGAGGACTCGACCCGGCTCGGGCCGCTGGTCTCAGACGTCCAGCGCAATCGCGTCCGTGGCTACATCGAGAAGGGCGTTGAGGAGGGTGCCCGTCTGATCACCGGCGGCGCCGAGCCGCCGGAGGGGCTCGAACGCGGCTTCTTCGTCCGCCCAACCGTCTTCTCCGAAGTCGAGGCCGAGATGACGATCGGCCAGGAGGAGATCTTCGGCCCGGTGCTGGCGATCCAGCCCTACGAAGGCGAGGACGACGCGATCCGGATTGCCAACTCGACCCCCTACGGCCTCGCCGGCGGCGTTTGGTCGGCCGACAGCGATCGCGCGATCTCCATCGCCCGCCGCATCCGCACCGGGCAGATCGAGATCAACGGCGGTGCCTTCAACCCGCTCGCCCCCTTCGGCGGCTACGGTCAGTCCGGCCACGGCCGAGAGAACGGGCGCTACGGGATCGAGGAGCTGCTGCAGGTCAAGAGCCTGCAGCTGTAGCGGCGCGCCGCGGTCAGGGCTGCGGCAGGAATTCGTTGGTCAGCAGGGCCGAGACCGGGATCTTCTTCTTGATCATCCCTTCGCTGTGCATCCAGTCGATCAGAGCTTCGGCCTGCGCCGGGTTCATTTCGCCGCTTTCGGAGAGCAGGGGAAGGGTCGCTTCGACGCCGAGCCCGATCCCCTTGCGGGTCGAGTCAGGGTTCGGTTCGACCCCGTTCTCGATCACCTCAACTGCGCGGCGCGGGTCTCGCTTCGCCGCCGCGGTTCCGCGCGAAAGGGCCTCCAGGAGATCGCGGATCAGCTGCGGTTCTTTGGCAACGCGCTCGCGCGAAGCGAAAAGAACGAGTTCGTCGTAGGGCGGGATGCCGAGTTCCTCAACCGGGGTGACGATCGGCTTCAGTCCCAGCGCCCGCAGTTCGGCCCCCTCGACGTTGTTGGAGCCGCCGAAGATCGCATCGGCTTTACCGCTGGTCAGCACCGGCACCGACTTGTAGGACACCAGCTTGAGCTCGACGTCGGAGAGCGCCAGCCCGGCACGAGCCAAAACGTTCTGGAGAAACGCCTTCTGGAACGGAAGGCCGGGGATGGCAACGGTTTTCCCTTTCAGATCGGAGATCGACTCGATCCCGGACTTCGGCAGCCAGATCATCGTTGCGGTCGGCTGCGCGATCACACTGGCCACGGCGACGATCGGCTTCCCCTTGGCGATCGAGATCGCGACCTGCGGCAGATGGGAAACTCCCAAGTCCGAGGTTTCGCTGAGCACGTAGCGCACCGGGCGACTCGGGTTGGCGGGACTGCCGGTGGCAACTTCGAGGCCGACATCTTCGAAGTAACCGTTCTCGCGCGCCATCAGGAATCCGGCGTGCTCGGGACCTTCGAAGCCGTTGAGCGAGACTTCGATCGCCCGCGGTTCCGGCGGGAGCGCCGGACCTTCGGCCGTGGTGTCCGATGACCCCCCTCCACCGCACCCGGCGAGAAGGACGGTCGCGGCCAGCAGCGCCAGCCCGCGACCTCGTTTCATTGCCCCGGCTGCGGCAGGAATTCGTTGGTCAGCAGGACCGAGACCGGGATCTTCTTCTTGATCATCCCTTCGCTGTGCATCCAGTCGATCAGGGCTTCGGCCTGCGCCGGATCCATTTCGCCGCTTTCGGAGAGCAGGGGAAGGGTCGCTTCGACTTGGGGTTTCCTTATCTCCGGGGTGACCCTGTAATCCGATTCGACGTCTTCGTCCACGGCTTCGAAGGCAAGGTCCGGATCTTCGATCGAGGTCGCGGTGCCTCGAGCGACGGCAGCCATGAAGCCGCGGAAGAGCTTGGGTTTTTTCTTCAGGCTGTCGCGGCGAGCGATGACGACGTACTCGTCGTAGTCGGGAATCCCGAGGTCCTGCACTTTGGTGATGACCGGGTCCAGCCCCAATTCTTCGAGCTGAATGCCCTCCAGGTTCCAGCTGGCGCCAAAGATGGCGTCAACTTTGCCTTTGGCCAGCGCCGGCACCATGTTGTAACCGGAGTTCTTCAGCTTCACGTCCTTCAATGACAGGCCGGCGTCGGCCAGGACGCTCTTGAGCATCTCTTCCTGGACCGGGAGACCAGCGGTCGCGATGGTCTTGCCCTTCAGGTCAGCGATGTCCTTGATCTGGGACTTCCCCAGCCAGATCATCGACTCCGTCGGTTCGGCAATCAGTGCGCCGATCGCGACTACCGGAATTCCCTTGCTCTGCGCGAGAACCACTTCGGGCTCGCGCGAGATCCCAACGTCGACGGTTCCATTTTCCGTGTAAAAGACCGGACGGTCGGGACTGCCGGGTGAGTAGGTGGTGACGTCCAGCCCCTTTTCGTCGAAGTAGTCCTCCCAGCTCGCCATCAGCACCCCGAGGTTCTCGGGGCCCGAGTAGCCGTCGAGGGTGATCGACATTTCGCGCAGCGGCTTCTTCGGCTTCGACTGAGCGGCGGTTTCAGACGCCGTCCCCGTGCTCGACCCGTCGTTCCCTCCCCCGCATCCCGCGAGCAAGACAACGGCCGCGACCAGCACCAATATCAGTGAAGCCCCCCTCATTGATCAGCGAATCTAATCTCATTAGGGGGTGGGAATGCAACCCCAATTTCGAGCGGTGCCGACTTAGGAGTTGGGTGGCGTTGCGGTGATGCCGCCCGGAGCGCGAGAAGAGACCTCGGCCGCCCGTCCCACCTTCTCTCCGATGCCGAAGTGAGCGCAGATCGTCAGCTCGTGCTCGCGGCGCAGCGGCCGCGTCGGGTCGACCACCGGGGCGCTGCGGATCGCATCCGCCTCCTGTCCGACCCAGACGCCAAACGGAGCGCCGGCACAGCTAGAGAAGGGGACGGCGACGACCCGGGCGCGGCGGCGGCGTCCGAGGCGGGCGATCAGCCAAGCCGGTTCGCCGCTGTCGGCATCGACGTAGAGACCTTGAACCTGGCCCACCGCGTTGCCACCGAGCTCAGCCACATCGGTCCCGAGCCAGGCCATCGCTTCGGCCGTCGAGATCTGCCCCTGCTCAGTCATCGACGTGCTTCTCCAGCAGCTCGCTGGCGGCGGTGGCCGGGTCGAGCTCGCGCCGCACCACCCGATCCAGCAGCTCCGCCGTGGCCGGGTCTTCGGAGACGGTCTGCTCGAGACGGCGGCGCATCCGCGAGGTGGCGATCCCGAGCACCTCGCTGCGCAGGTTGCGGGCGCGGCGCTCGGCCAGCGTTCCCGCCTCCTCGATGAAGGCGCGGTGCTCGGCGACCGCCGCCGCCAGCTCGTCGACGCCCTCGCCGCGGGCCGCCTCGGTGCGGAGGATCGGCACCTTCCAGCCCTCGGGATCCTGGGAGAGGGCGAGGACGCCGCGGACCTCGCGCACCATCGTGTCGGTCATCGGGTGGTCGGCCTTGTTGACGACGATCACGTCGGGGATCTCCATCACCCCCGCCTTCAGCGCTTGGATCGAGTCGCCCGAGCCGGGCATCAGCGCCAGCACGATCGTGTCGGCGTGGTCGACGATGTCGATCTCGGCCTGGCCGACGCCGACGGTCTCGATCAGGACGTCGTCTTTACCGGCGGCGTCCATGATCAGCGCCACCTGCAGCGCCGCCTCGGAGAGGCCGCCGAGGGCGCCGCGCGAGGCCATCGAGCGGATGAAGACGCCGGGGTCGAGGAAGTGGTCGGTGAGGCGGATCCGGTCGCCGAGCAGGGCGCCGCGGGTGAAGGGGCTGGAGGGATCGATCGAGAGCACTGCCACCTCGCGCTCGGCTTTGCGCAGCTCGCCGGTCAACGCGCCGATCAGGGTGCTCTTGCCGACCCCGGGCGGGCCGGTGAAACCGATGATGCGGGCCTTGCCGGTTCGCGGGTAGACCTCGCGGACCAGCTCCCAGCCGGCGGGGTCATCGGACTCGATCAGCGTGATGGCTCGCGCCAGCGCCCGCTTTTCGCCGGCGACGAGGCGCTCGGCGAGCGGGGCGGTTTTGGCAACGTCGGTCACGCGCGAGTGAGTCTAAAGTTGCCCCGCCGTGCTCCGCTTCCTGGCCCGCAACCGGATGCTCAACCCGCGCTACGCGCGGCTCTTCTGGCGCTACCTCTGGCGCCGCCTGCTGACCCCGGCCGGCTGGCGCTGGCGTTCCGACGGGCCCTTCTTCCTCGGCCGCGACCTCGAACTGAAGATCGAGCCGGCCGGCGAGATCCGCTTCGGCCGCTTCGTCTGGATCGGCGATGGGACCAAGATCCGCTGCCACGAGGGCGTCGTCGAGGTCGGCGAGAAGACGGTGATGGGACAGGAGTGCACGATCTCCGCCTACCAGCACGTGCGGATCGGCGAGGAGTGCGTGATCGCCGACCGGGCGATGTTCATCGACTTCGACCACGGCATCGTCGAGGTCGAGCGGCCGATCCGGCTGCAGGGCATCTACAAGCGCGATGTCGAGGTCGGCAACAACGTCTGGATCGGCTACGGCGCCTGCATCCTCCGCGGGGTCAGCGTTGGCGACAACTCGGTGATCGGCACCAACGCGGTCGTCACCAAGGACGTGCCGGCCAACGCCGTCGTCGGTGGCATCCCGGCCCGGATCATCCGCATGCGCGAGGCGCCGCAGGGGCTGTGCTGGGAACGGCCGGTCGAGCCGGATCCCGACGCCTGGACGACGATGCAGCCGCCCGAGGTGGCCGGACGCGGCGAGTAGCGCACCGCCCTCGCGGGTAGGCCAGGGCCATGCCCGATAAGGAAGAGCAGCTCGACGAGAAAGAGGCGGTCAAACGCCTAAACGCAGCCCTTGAGTTGCAGTACCGCTCCGCCCTGCAGTACTCGATCACCGCCTCCAGCCTGACTGGGCTCGAGGCGCAGGCGCTTGGCTCGAAACTGACCGAGTTCGGCGACTCCGAGCTCGCCGACGCCCGCCGCCTGATCGAAAAGATCGTCTCCTTCGGCGGCAAGCCGACGACGGAGGTGGCGGAGCTCCGCTTCGAGAACAGCGTCAAGGCCGCCCTCGAATGGCTGGTCAGCTGCGAGGAAGCCGCGGTCGAAGCCCTACAGGAGGCGATCGAGCCAACCGGTCGCGATGGCCGTTCGGAGGCCCTCGAGCACCTGATGGAGCACCTGATCCTGCGCAAGCAGCAGCAGGTCGACTTCCTCAATCGTTCGGCCTCCTAGGCGGAGCAGATCTGAACATCCGCCGGGCCGACATGTACTGTCTGGCTGACAATGAATTACTGCCGCAATGCTGGGGGCGTGGCCCCTGACGGGAGACTCCGATCCGAGGAGGTTGCGACCAAGTTCGGCCGCAACCTCCACCGCTGCCGCCGCCGCGCAGCGATGTCCCAGGAAGAACTGGGCGCGCTTGCCGCGCTGCACCGGACCGAGATCGGGATGCTCGAGAACGGCACCCGGCTGGCCCGGGTGGACACCCTGATGAAGCTCGCCGGCGCCCTCGCCGTCTCCCCCGTCGAGCTGCTCGAGGGCATCCACTGGAACCCTGGCAACCCGGCCGAGGGCTCTTTCAGCATCAGCGAGCGGTCTTTAAGCGGTCTTCGCGCCCGCTAGATCGGCGTAGACCGCAGCGGTCTGCTCAGCGACGTCGCCCCAGTCGAAGCGGCGCAGGTGCTCGTAGGCTTCGGCGACCAGGCGACGGCCGAGCTCGTCATCGGAGAGGACGCGGATCGCGACCTCGGCCAGCGCTTCGGGGTCATGCGCACGGAACCGCAGCCCGGCCTCCTCGTGCGGGACCACCTCGCGCAGGCCGCCGGTGTCGGCGACGATGCAGGGGCAGCCCGAGGCCATCGCCTCGAGCGCGACCAGGCCGAAGGGCTCATAGATCGAGGGGACCACGGTCAGGTCGGCGATCCGGTAAAGCGAGTGCAGCACGTCGTCGCCGATCCAACCGAGGAAGGTGCCGTGGTCCATCAGGCCCAGCTCCTGCGCCTGGCGCTTCAGTTCGGCCTCGTGGGTGCCGGAGCCGGCAACCAGGAAGCGGGTCCCCGGCGCCTCCTCGAGCACCCGCGGCATCGCCTCCAGCGCCAGCTGGAAGCCCTTCTCGTAGACGAGGCGGCCGATCAGCAGGACCAGCTTCTCGTCCGGCGCGGCGAACTCGGAACGCAGCCGCGCCAGGTCCTCGGCCGGCTGGTCCGGGAGGTCGTCGGGGTCGATCCCGTTCGGGATGACACTGATCCTCGCCTCCTCGACGCCGAAGATGTCGGCGACCTGTTCGCGCATGTAGTGGGAGCAGGTGATGACCCGGTGCGAGCGGTTGGTGATCCAGCGCTCGACCCCGTGGATGTAGGTCTGCGGGTGCTTGTCGACCCAGCCCTGGTGGCGGCCGTACTCGGTGGCGTGGATCGTCGTGATCAGCGGCGCATCGAAGCGCTTGGCGAGGTGGTCGCAGGCGTTGGCGACGAGCCAGTCGTGGCCGTGGACGAGGTCGAAGCTGTAGCGGTCGCCGAGCTCGACCCCGGCGGCCAGCATGTCGGAGTTCATCCGCTCGACCCAGGCGACGAACTCGCCGAGGTCGGTCGGCCGTTTCGGCTCGCGGATGCGGTGGATGATCACCCCGTTGCGGCGCTCGGTCGCCGGCGACTCCTCGCCGCCGCGGGTCAGCACGTGGACCTCGACGTCGCGCTCGACCAGCGCCTCGGAGAGCTTGCGGACGTGCCGCGCCAGGCCGCCCTCGATCAGCGGCGGGTACTCCCAGGAGAGAATCAGTACGCGGGTCAAGTGGGTGGCTTGTCCGGGGTGGTCTTCAAGGCTCCAAGAGGGGAGCGATGTTGAGATCCGGGGCGAGTGATCGCATTTGCGAGTCGGTGGCGCCGCCGCAGTCTATGGCCTCCAACATCGCCTCGCCGTGATCGGTGGCCCGCCGGTAGGCGTAATCGCCCGCCTGCTTGCGCTGGTCGAGGAAGGCCCAGTCGCTCGCCTGGGCGGCGAGCAGCTCACGCGCGGCCCGCTCCAGAGCGGCGCCCCGCAGCCCTCCGGCGACGGCCCGCAACAGCCGCAGCTCGAGCCGGCGGGCGCCGGTGGCGAGGTCGGCGACCGGCGGCGAATCCCACGTGCGCAGGTCCTTCTCCTCTCCCCAGGTCGAGGCGCGCAGCGGCCGTCGGACCGGCTCGTGCTCGGCCAACGCCTGCGGGACGGTGACCAGGCGGACACCGGCGGCCTCCGCTCCCTCCAGCACCGCCCGCAGCCAGATCGGGCCCTCCGACCACCAGTGTCCGAGCAGCTCGGTGTCGATTGCGAAGACGAGCAGGCCGCGGCGGTCGTGGGCCTCGGCGTAGGCGCGCAACCGCGCCGCGGCGGCGGCGAGGAACTCGCCGGCCTGGCGCCGCGCGGCTGCGGCGGCGGGGGCGGGATCGTAGGCGCCGCCACCCACCCGCCAGATCCTGATCCCGCGCAGCGATTTGCCGGCGAACTGGGCGTGGGTGGGGTCCGAGGGGTAGCCGTCGAGCGACCAGAGCCAGGAGATCGCCTCCCAGTCGATCGGCAGCGCCACCGGGCCGGCGCCGGTC
>DASTSW010000019.1:0-14279 GCA_035760445.1 Solirubrobacterales bacterium
CTGAAGATTTCGCTTCTGCGCGTAAGCTGTAGAAACTTTTCGTCTACAGTCATGCCATCATGGTCGTACTGAAGATGGAGCGCCCGATGGACAACTGGAACGACGACCGGCTCGACGAAATGAGCCGGCGCATGGACGAAGGCTTCAAGGAGATGCGCGAAGGTTTCGCGCGGATGGACGCGCGATTCGAGAAGGTCGCAACTCGAGAGGAGCTGAATCGACTCGAGAATCGAGTCGATCGGCTCTACTACGGGTGTGTCGCGCTGCTGGTGCTCTTGATCGGCAACTCGATCGTCGCCCCGCTGGTCTCTTGATCTTCTAGAGCTTCCAGCGGAAGCCGATCTCCTCGATCGCCGGCTCCAGCGGGCTGCTCGGCAGCCCCGGCTTCGTCGCCTGCTGCGGGTCGTTGTAGCCGCCGGGGGCGACGTCGTTGGGCGTGTCCGGATGGAAGATCGAGGCGAGGTACTGGATTTGGCCGCGGCCCTGGCCGAGCTCGGTCTGGCCACCGCCGTAGGCGCCGATCCCGCGCTCCTCGCAGTAGTCGTAGGCGGCGAAGAGGTTGCGGATCGGGCCGAAGCGCGAGGGCTTGACATTGACCGTCTTCGGCGGCGACCACGGCATCGACTCGATGTCGGCGATCGAGTGGATCGGCGCATCCCAGGTGACCCGCTCGGAGACCGGGTCGAGTAGCGGCCTCGTCTCCTCGGTCACGTCGGGGTCCTCGAGCCAGGCGTCGGGGAAGGTCTCGATCAGCTTCGCGTAGAGCTCAGGGTCCGTATCGACGTCCACCGGGGTGCCTTTGTAGAAGCCCTTGAGGTCGAGCGAGTCGACCGCGCCGGTCTCGGCCAGCGCCGCGATCAGCTCGTCGTCCCAGTCGTTGGCCGGGTCGAGCTTGAATCGCAGCGTCGGATAGACGGCGAGGCGGGCGAGGAGCGGCTCGATCGAGGAGCGGGCGCCCTCCTCCCAGCCGGCGAGGCGCATCGAGTTGACGAAGTTCACCGGCCGCGGCTCGCGGCCGAGGGCGGCGGCGAGGTTGGTGCCGGCCTGGCGCAGCGCCAGGTCCAGCGCCGCCGACTCGAAGGCCCAGCGGCGATAGTCGCGGGAGACGTCTTCGCGCACCGGCTCGCCGGCCGGGAAGAGGTCGATCCCGTCGAGCCGCTCGGAGAACTCGGCGAAGGTGAAGCTGCCAGTCAGCCCCTCCGGCGGCCCGTGGCTCTGCTGGCCGATGTGGTCGACGGCGTCATAGACGACGTCTTCGCCGATTCCCTCCTGGCCGCCGCCGCGCAGCTTGACGATCGTCGTCAGCCGTTCGAACGAGCCAGCGTTGAGTTCGAGCCCCTCGAACTCACAACTCTCGATTTCGAGCGGCAGGTCCGCGATCGCATCGAAGCTGGCCATCTGTGGCAGGTTACTGCCGCGTGTTGCGGGCGACCCGCAGCGTCTTCAGCTCGCGGTCCGAACTCCCGCGAACGTAGCCGCCGTGCGCCACGCTTTCGCGGATGAAGTCGAGCGTCTCGGCGGTCAAGCGCTCGCCGGGGAGGACGTTGGGGATCCCGGGTGGGTAGGCGGCGAGTCCCTCGGCGGCGATCCGCCCGGCGGCGGCGTCGAACGGCACCACCTCCTGCGGGCCGAGGAAGGCTTCGCGCGGGGTCAGCACCAGCTCGCCCCAAGGCGGCGCCGGCGCCAGCTTCTCGTCCGGTGCCCCCGGCGTCTCCTCCAGCTCGGCGACCGCCTTGCGCAGCCCCGCGACCAGCCGCTCCCCCGCCCTCTCGGCGGCCTCGCCGACGCCGAAGATCGCGACCACCACGTTGCCCGAGTAGAGCTCGAGGTCGATTTCCGCCGTGTGGAAGGCGGCTTTCCAGAGGCGCTGGGCGCTGGAGCCGGTGCCGCGGACGTCGATCCCCAGCCGCAGTGGGTCCCAGCCGGCGACACCGGGGCGGCCGACCATTCGCTCGTCGAGCACGTCGAGGCCGGGGATCTCCCGGATCCGCTCACGGGTCGTCGCCAACGCCGCGAGCGCTTCGCCGAGTAGCTCCTCACCGTGGACGGAGACCTGGCGCCGGGCGGCGTCGAGCGAGCCGGAGAGGAGGCCGCTGGGGCTGGTCGTCTCGACCAGGCTGACGCAGCGGTCGACCACGGCGTCGTCGATGCGGCCGCCGCGGCCGACGTGCAGCATCGCCGCCTGGGTCAGGCTGCCGACGATCTTGTGGGTAGAGGAGGTGACGAGGTCGGCGCCGGACTCGAGCGCGGCGGTGGGCAGGTCCGGGTGGAAGTGCAGGTGCGCCCCCCAGGCCTCATCGACCACCAGCGGCTTCCCGCGCGAGTGCGCCACCTCGACCAGGGCGGCGACGTCGGCGCAGGCGCCGAAGTAGGTGGGGGAGACGACCAACGCCGCCACCGCCTCAGGCGTTTCGTCGAGCGCCGCCGCCAGCGAGTCGGGCGTCAGCCCGTGGGCGATCCCCAGCTCCGGGTCGAGCTCGGGGGCGACGAAGGTCGGCCGCATGCCGCTGAGGACCAGCCCGTCGATCACCGAGGAGTGGACGTTGCGCTGGACGACGACCCGGTCGCCCATGTGGGCGAGGGCCATCATCGTCGCGTGGTTGCCCTGCGAGGCACCGTTGATCAGGAACCAGGTGCGGCCGGCGCCCCACGCCTCGGCGGCCAGTTCCTGCGCCTGCTGGAAGGGCGTCGGTTCGGGGCCGACGTCGACCCCCTCGGTGACCGAGGGGATGTCGTTGCGCAGCCCCACCTCACCGACCAGCTCGACCATCGCCGGGTCGGCGCCGATGCCGCCCTTGTGGCCGGGGACCTGGAAGCGGCCCGGGTCGAGCTTCGCGTAGGCCAGCAGGGCATCGACGTAAGGAGTGGAGTCCTGACCGTCTCCTGGCATCGCGTCGAGTCTACGGACCCGCCGCCGCGGGCTGGGAGAATCAGGCGATGGTCCACACGCGCCTGGGCTACTGGATCGAGGAGGCCGGAGAGGCCGAGCCGCGGCCGCCGCTCAGCGGCGAGCTGGAGGCCGACGTCGTCGTGGTCGGCGGCGGCTACACCGGGCTGTGGACCGCCTGGTACGCGCGCCAGCTGCAACCCGAGGCGCGGGTCGTCTTGCTCGAGTCCGAGTCGGTTTGCGGTCATGGGCCGAGCGGCCGCAACGGCGGCTTCTGCAACGCGATGTGGCTCTCGCTCGCCTCGATGCGGGAGCGCTGGGGCGATGAGCCGGCGTTGCGGGTGGCGCAGGCGGCCGAGGCGGCGGTGGCGCGGATCGGCGCCTTCTGCGAGGAGCAGGGGGTCGATGCCTGGTTCAAGCCCGCTGGCTACCTGCAGGTCTCGACCGCACCGGCCCACGACGGTGGCTGGGAGCGGTCGGTGCGCGCCTGCCGCGAGCTCGGAGTGCCGGAGATGCTGCAGCCGCTGAGCGCCGCCGAGGTCGCCGAGCGCTGCAAGTCGCCGGCCTTTCGCGGCGGCGCGGTTTCGCCGAGCTCGGCGACGGTGCAGCCGGCGCGGCTGGCGCTCGGCCTGCGGAAGCAGCTGCTGGCAGTCGGGGTCGAGGTCTTCGAGTCTTCAGCGGTGCGCTCGTTCCGGGCCAGCGGCGACGGGGTGGTGGCACGCACCGCCGCCGGCTCGGTCCGCGCCCGGCGCGGCGTGCTGGCAATCGGCGCCGCGGCCAAAGGCCGGCGCGGTCCGCTGCGGGACCGCCTCACCGTCGCCTCCTCCCACATCGTCCTCACCGAGCCGGTGCCCGAGGTGCTGGCGGAGATCGGCTGGAACGGCAGCGACTGCATCACCGACTCGAGGGCGCTGCTGCACTACTTCCGCACTACCCCCGACGGCCGCATCGCCTTTGGCTGGGGCGGTGGCCGGATCGCGATGGGCGCCCGCACCAGGGGCCGCTCGGAGGTCGACGCCGAGGTCGTCGCCGCGGCAACCGCCGACCTCTACCGCTACTTCCCATCCCTGCGCGGCCGGGCCATCACCCACGCCTGGGGAGGCCCGATCGACGCCTCTCCGACCCACCTCCCCGCCGTCCACACACTCGGCCACGGCAACGCCTGGGCCGCGGCGGGCTACACCGGCAACGGCGTCGGCCCCAGCAACATGGTCGGTCGCGCCCTCGCCGCCCTGGCCCTGGACCGCCGCGACGACCACACCAACCTCGCTTTCGTAGACGACAAGACCCCCCGCCTCCCCCCAGAGCCCTTCCACTGGATTGGCGGCGAGGCAATCCGCCTGGGCATCCTCCACAAGGAGAAGGCCGAGCTGGAGAACCGCCAACCCTCGAAGCTCGCCTCAGCCGTGGCTAAGGTCCCGGAACTGATCGGTTTTCACATCGGCCGCTAGCGACCGGCTACTGCGCCGCGGCGGTACCCGGCACTGGGATCGGTCCCGCTTCCTCCGGCTCGGGCTGAACAGCCGCCATCCGTTCCGCTCGGCGCTGCTGGATCAGGACCAGCGAGACGGCGATCACTGCGACTAGGAAGAGGAGGGTCGCTAGGGCGTTGACCTGGACCGGGATTCCTCGCAGGCTGACGCCGTAGACGTAGAGAGGGAAGGTGACGGTCGTGCCGGAGTTGAAGTTGGAGATCACGAAGTCGTCGATTGAGAGGGCGAAGGCGAGGAGGGCGGCGGCGATTACTCCTGGCGCCAGGAGGGGCAGGGTCACGGTGCGGAAGGTGGTGATGGGGCTGGCGCCTAGGTCGGCCGCCGCCTCCTCGAGGTTGCGGTCGAAGCCGATCAGGCGGGAGCGGACGACTACGACCACGAAGCTGATCGAGAACATCACGTGGGCGATCAGCAGGGTGCTGAAGCCGAGGGCGAACGAGTAGTAGATGAACATCGAGAGCAGGGAGGCGCCGATCACGACCTCGGGGGTCGCCATCGGGATCACGATCAGGAGGTTGGCGAGGCGCTTGCCGCGGAAGCGGTGGCGAACCAGGGCGATCGCCATCGCCGTCCCGATCGCGGTTGAGATCAGGGTCGAGAAGAAGGCCAGGCGCAGGCTGGTGAAGAGGGCGTCGTTGAGTTCCGGGATCGAGAACATCGTCTGCCAGTACTCGGTGGTGAAGCCGTTGTCGAGGGCGAAGGTAAGTTTGTCTTTCGGGGTTTCGCCGAACGAGAAGACCGCGATCACGGCGATCGGGATCAGCATGTACGCGACCGCCAGCCCGGCGTAGATCGGCAGCGCGTTGCGCCGCAGCCAGGACCAGGCACGCGCCGGGGCGCTCACTTCGCCCCCTCCGTGTCTTCCTCGTCGCCCATGAACGCCTCGGTCCCGGCGAAGCGGATGTAGACGAGGACGATGACCAGGATCAGCGCCATCATCAGGAACGAAAGCGCCGCCGCCTCCGGGTAGTCGCGCTGGTTCAGGTAGAGCGACTGGATGACGTTGCCGATCATCGCCTGCCCGGTGCCGCCCAGCAGCTCGGCGTTGATGTAGTCACCGAAGGCGGGGATGAAGGTGAGCAGGACGCCGGCGACTATTCCCGGCATCGTCAGCGGCAGGGTGACTTTGAGGAAGGCGGTGCGGGAGGAGGAGTAGAGGTCCTTGGCCGCCTCGACCAGCCGCAAGTCGAGCCGCTCCAGGTTGGCGTACAGCGGCAGGATCATGAACGGCAGGAAGTTGTAGGTAAGGCCCGCGATCACAGCCCCCGAGGTCGCCAGTACCCGCCCGTCCCCCGGCGTCAGCGAGAGCGTCTGCAGGACGCTGACTACCGGGCTGTCGTCGCTGAGGATCGTTTTCCAGGCGATCGTCCGGATCAGGTAGGTGGTGAAGAAGGGGGCTATTACCGCGAACAGCAGCAGCGACTTGTAGCGACCGGAGCGGAAGGCGATCGCGTAGGCCAGCGGGTAGCCGATCAGCAGCGCCAGCACCGTCGCGCTGCCGGCGTAGAAGAACGAGCGCCAGATCTGCTCGCCGTGGCCCGAGAGCGCGTCGGGGAAGTTCGACCACGCCCAGGTGAGTTCGAACCCACCCGTCGTCAGCGAGCCCGAGTACAGGGCCAGTTCGCCCATGAAGTACATGGGCACGACGAAGAAGAAGAGAAGCCAGAGCAGGCCTGGTCCCAGAAGCCAATACGGGACCAGGCGCTGTCTCCAACTAGTCATCGCTCAGCCGGTGAGGGTGTTCGCCCAGGCCTCGCTGACCTTGTCGACATCGGGCGGGGAGACCTGCGTCGAGCAGTTCTCCTGGAATTTCGGGCTGGGGAAGACCAGCGGGTCTTTCGCCAGTTCGGGAGAGACCAGGTCTTTCACCCCGTCCACCGGGGAGATGTAGGTGATGTATTCGGTCAGGTCGGCTGCGACCTCCGGTTCGTAGACGAACTCCATCCAGCCCAGCGCCGCGGGGGTGTTGGGCGCCCCGACCGGGATCACCATGTTGTCCGACCAGAGGACGCAGCCCTCCGCCGGCATGATCCATTCGGCGTCGGGGTTTTCGATGATCGAGGCGTCGCCCGACCAGCCGATCGCGGCGACGATGTTGCCCGCGGTCAGGTCCTCCGTGTAGTTGTTGCCGGTGAAGCTGCGGATTTGACCGGAGTCGGCCGCCGACTTGATTTTGTCGATCGCCGTTTCCCACTCTTCGTCGGTTGCCTCGGTGGGATCGACGCCTTCGGCCTTCATCACCAGCGGCACGCTGTCCCGCATCTCTTCGAGGAAGGTGACCTTGCCCTTGTATTTCGGGTCGAAGAGGTCGTTGACCGATTTGATCTCCGGCGCCTTCGACTTGTCGACCCAGATCCCGGTCATCCCGCTCTGCCAGGGGATCGAGTACTTGCGGCCCGGGTCGAAGGAGGGATCGCGCAGGTTCGAGACCATGTTTTCGAACACGGTCGGCAGGTCGTCGGGGTTGATCTCCTGCAGGTAGCCAAGTTCGTGCATCTGCTGCGCCATCCAGTCGGTGACGACGAAGATGCTGCGGCCACCCGACTCACCCCGTTCGAGCTGCGGTGCCAGCTTGCCGAAGAAGTCGTTGTTGTCGTTGACGTCTTCGATGTACTGGACCTTGACGCCAGTTTTGCTTTCGAACTCGGCGACGGTGCCGTCCTTGCCCGGGTCGATGTAGCCCGGCCAGTTGGAGATCGTCAGCTCCCCTTTGACCGGCCCTGCTTCGGCGACGGTGGTTTCGCCGTCGTTGCCCCCCCCGCCGCCTCCGCCGCAGGCGGCGAGCCCGAGGGCGAGCGCCACCATCGCGACCATGACGGCGAGGGCGGTTGCTGCCCCGCGCTGCTGTCTCTCTTTGCTCACCATCTGCGGTTCAACCTCCCTGCGTCGTTTCCAGGTCCGACTGGTCGGCGGCGCTACCGCCGTTACTTCCCGCAGCCGCCATCTCGGGCGACTCGCGGACAAGGTGCATGTGCTCGGGATCCCAGCTGAGCGCGACCCGGGCGCCGCCGCCGGGCAGGCGCTGGCGCTCGGCCTCGTCGGCGTTGGGGACGAGGACGGTCATCCGCACGTCCTCGCCGAGGTCGACCGCGATCTGGGTCGCGGTGCCGAGGTAGAGCGAACTGGCGACCACCCCCTCGACCCGCGCCTGGTCTGCCGGGGCGTCGCCGTTTTCGCCGAGCTCGACCCGCAGCTTCTCCGGCCGCACCACCGCATGGCAGCGCTCGCCGGTCGAGAACCCGTCGGTCACGGTGGGAATCGTCTGCCCCTGGTCGAGCTTGACCTCGTTGCCGCCGGTGACCGTCGCCGGCATCAGGTTGGAGACGCCGATGAAACCGGCGACGAAGGTGGTCGCCGGGCGGTCGTAGACCTCCTCGGGGTTCGCGACCTGTTCGACCCGGCCGCGGTTCATCACCGCGATCCGGTCGCTCATCGTCAGCGCCTCCTCCTGATCGTGAGTGACGTAGACGAAGGTGATCCCCACCTCGCGCTGGATTCGCTTCAGCTCGACCTGCAGGCCCTTGCGCAGTTTCAGGTCGAGCGCGCCGAGCGGCTCGTCGAGCAGTAGGACCTTGGGCAGGTTGACGAGGGCGCGGGCGAGGGCGACGCGCTGCTGCATCCCGCCCGAGAGCTGCGAGGGCTTGCGCTTCGCGTGCGAAGCGAGGCCGACCCGCTCCAGCTCGGCCCTGACCCGCTCGGCGATCTCGTCCTTCGCCACCTTCTTGCGCTTGAGGCCGAAGGCGACGTTGGCCTCGACGCTGAGGTGGGGGAAGAGCGCGTAGCTCTGGAAGACGGTGTTGGTCGGGCGCTTGTGCGGCGGCAGCTGCGCCACGTCCTCGCCCTCGATCCGGATCTCCCCCTCGGTCGGCCGCTCGAAGCCGGCGATCATCCGCAGCGTCGTCGTCTTGCCGCAGCCGCTTGGCCCGAGCAGGGTGAAGAATTCCCCCTGGCCCAGCTCGAGGCTGAGGTCGTCGACCGCGACCAGCTCGTCGAAGCGTTTGGTCACGTCGCGCAGCTCGACGCTGGGGCCCCGGGCCTCCGCGTCCATCTCGTTTTCTCCCTGGTTATCCACGCGTTCCCCGATCTCCGCCTTCATCCCTTACCCACTTGCCGGAACTACGAGCACCGGCCGGTCGGCGATGTGCAGGAGGCGGTTTGGAGTCGAGCCCAGCAGTGCCCCTTTCAGCGGCGCCTCGCCGTAGCTGCCGACGACGATCATCCGCGCCTCGCGCTGGTCGGCGACCTCGATCAGCGCCTCCGCGCCCCGTTTCGGCACCATCGCGACCTCGACCTCGATTCCCTGCGCGGCGGCCCGCTCCCGCGCCTCCGCGGTCAGCTTCTCGCCGAGCTCCTCGATCGCTTCCTCGTGTTCGACGATCTCGCCGCCCCAGATGCCCGGTGGTGCGTAGCCGAAGACGACCACTACCTGGTCGCTGAGGCTCTTGGCCAGCTCGACGGCGCGGTCGAGCGCCTGCTTGCCGCAGTCCGAGGAGTCGTAGCCGACGACGATCGTGCTCATCTCAGATTCCCTCCGTTCCGGTTGGCTTCGGCGGTGGCGCCTCTCCCTCGAGGAAGCCGGCGGGGACGACCTCGGGCTTGCGCCGGAAGAACTCGGGGAACTTGCGCCACTGGATCGCCATCAGGACGATCCCGAGAAGCAGGAAGAAGACCGCGATCAGGAGCGGCGGACCGACCCCCAGCCAGGAGTTCCCGGATTCGGAGTTGGCGGGGTCGGAGAGTTCGATCGCGTTCTTGATCAGCAGGTAGAAGAGGATCAGTCCGCCGAACGCGGGTCCCAGGCCAATGAAGAAGAAGTTCTTCACGCTGCGCAGCAACTCGCGCCGGTAGTAGATCGCGCAGGCGAATCCGGTCAAGCCGATGTAGAAGGAGATCATCAGCCCCAGCGCCGCCAGCGAGTCGAAGAGGATGTCTTCGCTGACCAGGGTCAGGCTCACGTACCAGAGAATCGAGAGCGCCCCCATCAGAATCGTCGAGACGTGCGGGGTCAGATAGCGGGGGTGGACCTTGCCGAGACTCCCGGGCATCGCATGGGCGCGGGCCATCGAGAGCGTCGTCCGCGCGGTCGGCAAGATCGTCGTCTGGGTCGAGGCCGCGGCCGAGGTGAGCACGGCGATGATCAGGATCTTGTCCAGCGGCGAGCCGAAGACTTCGGCGCCGAGGTGGCTGAGCACGTCTTCGGGTTCGGCGACCAGGCCCTCGACGCCGCCGTAGGCCTGGGCGGCGAAGGCGACGACGACATAGATGCCGAGCAGGATCAGGGTGCTGATCACGGTCGCCCGGCCCGGCGCCTCGCCGGGGTCCTCGGTCTCCTCGTTGACCGTCGCCGTCGTGTCCCAGCCCCAGTAGATGAAGACCGCGAGCAGCATCCCGGCCGAGATCTCGCTGGCGCTGAGCGAGAAGGGATTGATCCAGGAGAGGCTGGGGTGGACCGAGGTGTCCGGGGCGTCGCCGGCATAGACCTTGACCAGGGCGACGATCGCGAACAGCGCCAGGGTGACGACCTCCGCCGCCAGCAGCCCGACCTGGGTCCGGGCCGAGAGCTCGATCCCGATCACCACGATCGAGGTCATCAGCGCGATCCAGAGGACGCCGACCAGGGTGACCGCGAAGGTCGATTCGGCCGCCGAGGTCCAGCTGAACAGCTCGAAGGTGTAGAGGCCGGCGATCTGCGCCAGGTTGGCCATCACGATGATGTCGGCGACGACGATCGTCCAGCCGGCGATCCAGCCCAGCTGCGGGCCCATCGCCTTGGTCACCCAGGAGAAGCTCGTGCCGCAATCCGGGTCGGCTTTGTTCATGTAGTAGTAGCCCGCGGCGACCAGGAACATCGGCACGAAGCTGATCAGCAGGATCGCCGGCGCCTGCAGGGCGACCGCGGCGGCGACGAAGCCAAGGGTGGCGGCAAGGCTGTAGCCGGGCGCGGTGGAGGCGACGCCGATGACGACACTGGAGACGAACCCGATCGCGTTCTGCTTCAGGCCCTTTTCGCCAGCACCTGCGCCGGGAACAGCCGTGCTCTCCATCTCCGGTCCGGCCCCTCTCTGTCGATCGACCCAGCGTTTCCTACTGGCGACGGTAAGCCCCAGTGGAGGGCCGCGCAAGTGGCGAATGTCCTAAAAGCACAGGAATGACTTATACGTCACGTACAAGCGCCCCCTCAGTCCTTGACCCAAAGACCACTTGCCAACGGCGGTAATGGGGTCTAGTTTTGTCCATAACGTCGTAATCGGAGAGGAAAGCCATATGGCCACTGCGTCGCAGGCCCCAGCAGGAACCGATCTCCAGCAGATGGCTCGTCGCCACCTCTGGATGCACTTCTCGCGGATGGGCGGCTACGGGCCCGAGCACGAGATCCCGATCATCACCCGGGCCGAGGGCTGTTACGTCTACGACGAACACGGCAACCGCTACCTCGACGGTCTCTCCGGCCTCTTCTGCGTCAACGCCGGCCACGGCCGCACCGAGTACGGCGAGGCCGCCGCCCGCCAGGTCGAAGAGCTCGACTTCTACACGCTCTGGAGCTACGCCCACCCGCGGGCGATCGAACTCGCTTCGCGGATCGCCTCGCTGGCGCCGGGCGACCTCAACCGCGTCTTCTTCACCTCCGGCGGCTCGGAGGCGGTCGAGTCGGCGCTGAAGCTGGCCCGCAACTACCACCGCATGCACGGCAAAGGCCAGAAGCACAAGGTGATCGCCCGCGAGGTCGCCTACCACGGCACCTCCTTCGGGGCTCTCTCGGCGACCGGGATCACCGAGCTGCGCAGCCAGTTCGAGCCGCTGACCCCGGGCGGCTGCCACGTCCCAAACACGAACATCTACCGCTGGCCCGAGAACCGCGACCCGCTCTGGGTGGCGGACGCGATCGAGGAGCGAATCGTCTTCGAGGGACCGGAGACGGTCGCCGCGGTGATCCTCGAGCCGGTGCAGAACGCCGGCGGCTGCTTCGTCCCGCCCGACGGCTACTTCCAGCGGGTGCGGGAGATCTGCGATCAGTACGACGTGCTGATGATCTCCGACGAGGTGATCTGCGCCTGGGGTCGCCTCGGCCACTACTTCGGCTGCGAACGCTTCGACTACGTCCCCGACCTGATCACCGTCGCCAAGGCGCTGACCTCGGCCTACGCGCCGATGGGCGGGGTGATCGCCTCCGACAAGGTCGCCGAGCCGTTCATGGAGGGCACCGCCTCCTTCGCCCACGGCTTCACCTTCGCCGGCCACCCGATCGCCGCGGCGATCGCGATGGCCAACCTCGATGTCTACGAGAGCGAGGACCTCTGCGGCCACGTGCTGCGCAAGGAGGGCGAGTTCCGCCAGATGCTCGAGTCCCTGCACGATCTGCCGATCGTCGGCGACGTGCGCGGGGCCGGCTACTTCCACGCGGTCGAGCTGGTCAAAGACAAGGAGACGAAAGAGAGCTTCGACGACGAGGAGTCGGAGCGGCTGCTGCGCGGCTTCCTCTCCGCCGAGCTCTACAAGCGCGGGCTGATCTGCCGGGCCGACGACCGTGGCGACCCGGTCGTGCAGCTGGCGCCGCCGCTGATCGCCGACACCGAGCAGTTCGAAGAGATCCACGACGTGCTGCACTCGGTCCTCTCCGAGGCCTGGGACCAGGTGGTCCGTTAGGAGCCCTGGTGCTCACCGTCCAGAGCCTGCTTGACGAGCTCGATCTCGAGCTGGCTGCCGGGGCCGACGCCGCGGCGGCCCCGGTGCGCTGGGTCCACATCTCCGAGCTCGAAGACCCGACCCCTTGGCTCTCCGGCGGCGAGCTGATGCTGACCACCGGGATCCCGCTCGAGAACGCGGCCAAGCAGCGCGCCTTCATCCGCATCCTCGCCGACCGCAACCTCGCCGGGCTCGGGTTCGGCACCGGCTTCAACCACAAATCGCTGCCCAAGGCGCTGGTCGACGAGGCCGAGAAGCGCGACTTCCCGCTCTTCGAGGTTCCCTACTCGGTGCCGTTCATCGCGATCACCGAGAAGGCCTTCGCCCGCCTGGTCAACGAGCAGTACGAGGTGCTGCAGCGCGGGATCGCGGTGCAGCGGCGGCTCGAGCGGCTGGTCCTGGAGGAGCGCGGCCTGGAGGAAATCGCCGCCACCGTCGCCTCCGCTGTCGGCGGCACCGTGGCGGTGCTCGACGGCCGCGGTGAGCGGCTCGCCGGCAAGGGCTTCCGCCGCCAGCTCTCGGCCGAGGCGATCACCGCGATCCGCAAAGAAGCCCTCGGCCATGCCCACGACGGTCACCCCTTCGTCCCCTCGCACCCGAGCGTGGCGGGGCGGGCGCTGGCCCACCCGGTGATCTCGCCCGGCGGGGGGCCGCCGCAGGCCTGGGTGGTGATCGTCCGCGACTCCGGCGGGCTTGGCGACTTCGAGCGGCTGATCCTGCAGCAGGCGGTCGCGGTGGTGGCGCTGGAGCTGATGCGCCGCCGGGTCGCCCGCGAGACCGAGCGCCGGCTGGCCGGCGATGTCGTCGCCGCCGCGCTCGGCGGGCGGATGGACCCGACCGAGCTGCGTCGCCGGCTGGAGCCGTTCGGGATCGGCGAGGAGGCGGCGGTGCTCGTCTTCCAGCTCGACGATCCCGGCGGAGCGGCGGCGGCGCTGGAAGCGGCGCTGGCGGCCGATGCTTGTGCGGGAGTCGTCGCGCCCCACTCGACCGGCGGCCGCGAACTGCTCTGCGCCGTGGTCGACAGCGCCGACCGCGACCCGATCGACGTCGCCACCGAGGTGCGGAAGAAGATCGCCAGCGGCCGCGGCACGCCGGTGCGCGCCGCCGCCAGCCGCCCGGCTCCGCCCGAGCGCCTGCGCCACTCCTTCCACGAGGCGCGCTGCGCCCTGGAGGCGACCGCCTTCCACAACGGCTCCGCCCCCGACGTCGCCTCCTGGCGCGATCTCGGCGCCTTCACCCTGCTGCTCTCGATCCAGGACGACGACGCGCTCGACCTCTACTGCGACAGCGTCCTCGGACCGATCGAGCGCGGCGACGAGGAGTACGGCGGCGAGTTGCTGCGCTCGCTGGAGGCCTTCATCGAGCAGAACGGCCAGTGGGAGCGTGCGGCGCGCCAGGTCTACTGCCACCGCCACACCCTGCGCTACCGGATGCGCAAGGTCGAAGAGCTGACCGGCCGCGACCTCTCGCGCGCCCACGACCGGATCGAGTTCTGGCTGGCGCTGCGGGCGAGGGAGCTGGTCGGGTGAGGATCGGCGTCCCGACCGAGATCAAGTCCGACGAGTACCGCGTCGCGGTGACGCCGGCCGGGGTCCGCGAACTGAGCGAGCACGGGCACGAGGTCCTGGTCCAGGCCGGCGCCGGCGAGGGCAGCGCGATCACCGACGCCTCCTACGAGGCGCAGGGGGCGACGATCGTCCCCGACGCCGCGGCGGTCTTCGCAGGCGCGGAGATGATCCTCCACGTCAAGGAGCTGCAGCCGGGGGAGATCGAGATGCTGCGCCCTGGCCAGCTCCTCTTCACCTACCTGCACCTGGCGCCCGACCCCGAGCAGACCCGCGGGCTCTGCGAGTCCGGGGCGACGGCGATCGCCTACGAGACCGTCGAGGACGCCCACGGCCGGCTGCCGCTGCTGGCGCCGATGAGCGAGGTGGCGGGCAAGATCGCCACCCAGGCGGGTGCCTTCATGCTGGAGAAACCGATGGGCGGCAGGGGCATCTTGTTAGGAGGGGTGCCCGGGGTCGCCGCCGCCAACGTGATGGTGATTGGCGGCGGCGTGGTGGGGATGAACGCCGCCTTCATCGCGATCGGGATGGAAGCCGACGTCTTCGTCTACGACCGCTCGATCGACCGCCTGCGGGAGCTCGAAGTCGACTTCGGCGGCCGCTGCTCGACCGTCTACTCGACCACGCTGGCGATCGAGGAGATGCTGCCGA
>DASTSW010000020.1:0-3326 GCA_035760445.1 Solirubrobacterales bacterium
CTCTCGCCCGAGCGCCAGAACCTCGCCGACTACTTCAAGGAGACGGTCGCCGTCGTCACCAACCCGGCGATCGACCGCGAACGCGAGATGGAGCACTTCTCGACCCGGGCGCTGTTCGGGCGGCGGCCCTCGCTCGACAACGCCGGTGAGGACACCGGCACGGTCGAAACCGGGTTCCCGGTGATCCTCGGCGGCCACCACGGCCTGGCGCCGCTGGCAGAAGAGCCCTACCGCCGGATCGCCCGCGAGCACGACACCTACCTGCTCGAGGACCTCTGGGAGGAGTTCCGCGGCCGCGCCGCCGCGGTCGACATCTCCCTGCTGGAGTCGGAGACGACCAAGGGCGCGATCGACCGGGTCAAGCAGGAGGCCGTGAAACAGGTCCGCAACGGCTGCGAGCTGCTGGTCCTCACCGACCGCACCGTCTACGACGCCGAGCGGCGCTACCTCGACCCGCACCTGGCGACCTCGGCGATCGACCAGGCGCTGAAGCAGTTCAAGGTCGCGGAGGGCGAAGTCAACCTGCGGCGGCGCTGCAGCATCGTCCTGCGCTCGGCGGCGATCCGCAACGTCCACGACGTGATGCTGGCCCTCGGGCTCGGCGCCAACGGCGTCTGCCCGTACACGATGGTCGAGGTGATCTGCGTCGAGGACTACGAGTCCGATGTCTCCAACCTCTGCGCGGCGCTGCGCAAAGGGATCGAGAAAGTGATCTCGACGATCGGGATCCACGAGGTGCGCGGCTACGCCCGCCAGTTCAGCTCGATCGGGATCAAGCCGGAGCTGGCGGAGATCTTCCAGACCGACTTCTTCGCCGCCTCGGAAAGGGCGGGGACCGGCTTCTCCAACCTCGACGAGGACACCGACGCTCGCGCCCACGCGCTGCGTGGCGACGACGCGGCGGCGAAACCGGCGAAGACCTTCCGCTTCTACCCGAAGGTCTACAAGGCGGCGATCGCGACCGCGAACGGGTCTGGGACCTACGAGGAATACTCGGAGAAGGTCCGCGACCTGGAGAAGCAGAGCCCAATCTCGATGCGCCACATCATGGCGCTGAAAGGCGATCGCGACCCGGTCGACCCGAGCACGGTGAACGCCGGCGTCGGTCACCACGACTACCCGATCGTGATCTCCTCGATGAGCTTCGGCTCGCAGTCCGAGCCGGCCTTCCGCGCCTACGCCGACGCGGCGAAAGCGACCAACATCCTCTGCATGAACGGCGAGGGTGGCGAGATCCGCGACATGTACGGGCAGTACCGCAAATGGCGCGGCCAGCAGGTGGCTTCCGGGCGCTTCGGCGTCTCGGCGGAGATGCTGAACAGCTCTTACGTGGCCGAGATCAAGATCGGTCAGGGCGCCAAGCCCGGCGAGGGCGGCCACCTGCCCGGCAAGAAGGTCTCGGAGAAGGTCGCCGCCGCGCGTAACGCCTCGCCCGGCACCGACCTGATCTCGCCCTCGAACAACCACGACCTCTACTCGATCGAGGACCTGGCCGAGCTGATCGACGAGCTGAAGACCGTCAACCCGGACGTGCGAGTCTCGGTCAAGGTGCCGGTGGTGCCGAACATCGGCACGATCGGTCTCGGGATCGCCAAGGCCGGCGCCGACATCATCACCCTCTCGGGCTTCGAGGGGGGCACCGGCGCCGCCCGCCAGCATGCGCTGCGCCACGTCGGCCTGCCGAGCGACATCGGCACCCGTGCCGTGCACCGGGCGCTGATGGAGGCCGGGCTGCGCAACCGGGTCGAGATCTGGGCCGACGGCGGCTACCGGACCGGCCACGACATCGTCAAGCTGCACTGCCTCGGCGCCAACCGGGTCGGCTTCGGCACCCTGGCGATGGTCAGCCTCGGCTGCACGATCTGCCGCGGCTGCCAGCTCGACACCTGCCACGTCGGCATCGCGACCCAGATCGAGACCCCCGCCGAAGCGGAGGCCCACGGGCTGAAGAAGTTCACCCCGCAGGAGGTCGACCGCGCCGCCGAGAGCTGCGCCCGCTTCTTCTCCTCGATGGGCGAGGAGGTCAAGGAGGTCGTGGCGTCGCTCGGGTACGACCGCGCCCAGGATCTGGTCGGCCGCTACGACCTGCTGGAGCAGGTCGCGGCCAAGGACTCGGTCGACCTGGCGCCGCTGATCACGCCGCTGGAGGAGCACCTCGACCTCGAACCGCTCGACCTGCCGGTTGCCGAGGAGTCCGAGGCGCGGGCCGAAGCTGGCCTGGTCATGGCCCGGCCGATCCGGATGGAGGCCAAGGAGGCCTCGAGCGAGATCGCCAAGCTGGCGCCGGAAGTCTGCGGCGGCAACACCGTCCGCAGCCAGTTCCCGCGCGCCACCGACGCCAACGACCGCGTGCTCGGCACCGAGCTGGCCGGGGCGATGGCGCGCTGGCGGATCTTCGACGGCGGTCCCGAGCCGAGTGAAGACGTGCTGGCGAGTCTCGAGTTCAACGGCGGCTCGGTCGCCGGTCAGGGGCTCGGCGCCTTCAACTCCTACGGGGTCAACATCCGGGTCGAGGGCGGCGCTCAAGACGGCGTCGGCAAGACGATGCTGGGGGGGACGATCTCGATCCTCAAGGGCAAGGGCGCCCGCGGCAAGCGGGTCAACGGCTCGGTCGGCAAGTCCTTCGCCTACGGCGCCCAGCGGGGCAAGCTCTACGTCCAGGGCAGCGCCGACTCGCGCTTCTGCATCCGCCTCTCCGGGGCGGACGTGGTGATCGCCGGCGAGCCAGAGAGCCCGATCGACGACAGCCGTGGATCCCTCGCCAACCGCGCCAACATCAAGGGCTTCGCCTTCGAGTACATGACGAGCGGCCGTGCCGCCGTCCTCGGCGACATCGGGCCCTGGGCCTGCGCCGGGATGACCGGCGGCCGCGTCTACGTCCGCCAGAACGCCCACGGCATCGACCGCGCCGCGATCGAACGCCGCCTGGGCCGAGGCGCCAAAGTCGAACTGAAGGACCTCGACGCCGAGGCTCTGATCGACCTAGACGACCTCCTCGGCGGCTACGCCAAAGAGCTCCAGGCCACCGGCCAAGACGAGGAGGCCACCCGCGTCCTCGACCTGGCCGCCGACGCGACCAGCAACTTCCTAATGATCGTCCCGCTCAAGGTCCAGGCCGACCCGAGCATCAGCACCGAGTAGACACGGAGCAGGCTCTCTCATCAGATTCGGCCACGCAGTGAACCCTGGCCATCTACATGCGAGCGATCCGCTCTGGAGGTTCGAGATGCCGCTCCCTGTATGGAGGGTCAAGGCTCGCGCCGCATGAAGCTGAGAAGGGGTCCGGTGACCCCTCTCGCGGCTTGTACTTTTTCGGCGCCCACGCC
>DASTSW010000021.1:0-8874 GCA_035760445.1 Solirubrobacterales bacterium
CCACGGCCGCAAAGGCGCCCGCCAGCTGGTCGTCACCAACGCCGGCACGATCCCCGACCGCGGCCTCTACGGCGTCCACCTGCCCGACGGCCGCCGGGTCGGCGAGCTCGACGAGGAGATGGTCTACGAGGCCCGCGCCGGGCAAACGTTCCTGCTCGGCTCCAGCACCTGGCGGATCGAGGAAATCACCCGCGACCGGGTGATCGTCACCCCGGCCCCCGGCGCCCCCGGCGCCGTCCCCTTCTGGAAGGGCGACGGGATCGGCCGCCCGGCCGAGCTGGGCCGGGCGATCGGCGCCTTCGCCCGTGAGGCGGTCAACCGCGAGCCGGCCGAGCTGGCGAAGGAGTACGACCTCGACGAGCGCGCCGCCAACAACCTCGTTTCCTACCTGCGCGAGCAGCAGCAGGCGACCCGCGTCGTCCCCTCCGACGAGACGATCGTGGTCGAGCGCTTCCGCGACGAGATCGGCGACTGGCGGCTCTGCATCCTCTCCCCCTACGGCGGCCGGGTCCACGCCGCTTGGGGCCTCGCCCTCGCCGCCAAGATCCGCGACGAACGCGACCTCGAGGCCGACGCGATCTGGTCCGACGACGGGATCGTCATCCACCTCCCCGACGCCGACGAGCCGCCGCCCGCCGACCTGGTCCTGATCGACCCCGACCAGATCGAAGACCTGGTCGTCGGCGAGCTCTCCGGCAGCGCCCTGTTCGGCGCTCGCTTCCGCGAGAACGCCTCCCGCTCGCTGCTGATCCCGCGCGCCTACCCGGGCAAACGCACCCCCCTCTGGCAGCAGCGGCTGAAGAGCCAGAGCCTGCTCGAGGTGGCGCGGGACTTTCCCCGCTTCCCGGTGATCCTCGAGACCTACCGCGAGTGCCTGCGCGACGTCCTCGACCTCCCCGCCCTCGCCGAGCTGCTGGAAAAGCTCCACTCGCGGGCGCTGAGCCTGGTCGAGGTCGAGACCCCGACCGCCTCGCCGTTCGCCTCCTCGCTGCTGTTCGACTACGTCGCCACCTACATGTACGAGGGAGACACGCCGAACGCCGAGCGGCGGGCGGCGGCTCTGGCCCTCGACCGCGACCTGCTGCGCGAGCTGCTCGGCCAGGAGGAGCTGCGCGAGCTGATCGACCCCGAGGCGCTGGAAGAAGTCGAGGCCCAGCTGCAGCACCGCACCGAGGCCGGCCGCGCCGGCGACCGCGACGCCCTGCAGCAGCTGCTCCGCAACCTCGGCGACCTCACCGCCGAGGAGTGCGAGGCGCGCGTCGCCGAGGGCTACTCGGCGAAATCGATGCTGGAGAAACTGGTCGCCGAGCGCCGCGTCGCAAAGGTACGGATCGCCGGCGAAGAGCGCTTCATCGCCGCCGAGGACGCCGGCCTCTACCGCGACGCGCTCGGCGTCCCCGAGCCGCCTGGCCTGCCGGAGACCTTCCTCGAGGAGCACCCCGATGCGATGCGCGCCCTGGTCCGCCGCTACGCCCGCACCCACGGCCTGTTCCCGACCCAGCAGCTGGCCGACCGCTACGGCGTCGATCCGCTGCCGGGGCTGCGGGAGCTGGAGAGTGAAGGGGCGATGGTCCGCGGCGAGCTGCTGCCGGGCGGGACCGAGCGCGAGTGGTGCGACTCCGAAGTCCTGCGCCGGGTTCGCCGCGCCAGCCTCGCCCGCCTGCGCAAGGAGGTCGAGGCCGCCGACACCCGCGAGCTGGCCCGCTTCCTGCCGAGCTGGCAGAACGTCGACGCCTTCCGCCGTACCGGCGCCGGGATCGACCGCCTGCGCGAGGCCCTGGTGCCGCTGCAGGGGGTGGCGCTGACCCCGAAAGTCTGGGAGGGAGACGTGCTGCCGCGCCGGCTCGGCGCCTACTCGCAGAACTGGCTCGACGAGCTCTGCACCAGCGGCGAGCTGGTCTGGATCGGCTCCGGTGCCCTCGGCCGCAACGACGGCCGCGTCGCCCTCTACTTCCGCGAGGACGTCCGCCTCGCCGGCCCACCGCCGGCCAACGCCAAGCTGGAATCGCCCACCGGCGAGGTCCACGACGCGATCCGCGAGCGGCTAACCGGGGGCCCCTCCTTCTGGCTCGACCTCGCCTTCGACCTCGAACATCCCGCCGAGGACATCCACAACGCCCTCTGGGACCTGGCCTGGAGCGGCGAGGTGACCAACGACGCCTTCGCGCCGCTGCGGGCGCCGCGCCTGCGCGCCGTGCCGCCAAGCGAACGCCCCGGCCGCCGCTTCGCCCGCCGCCGCAGCACCACCGGCGCCGCCGTCCAGGGCCGCTGGTCGCTGACCGCGCCGCTGTTCGCCAACGCCCCCGGCCCCGGCGCCAAGCTCCGCGCCACCGCCGAGCTGATGCTGGAGCGCTACGGGATCGTCACCCGCGAGACGGTCCTCGCCGAGGGGATCCCCGGCGGCTTCTCGACCCTCTATGGGGAGCTCGGCAACCTCGAGCTGCTCGGCACCGCCCGCCGCGGCTACTTCGTCGAGGGCCTCGGCGGTGCCCAGTTCGCCCTCCCCGGCGCGGTAGAGCGGCTGCGCTCGCTGCCCGAAGCCGACGGCTCCTACACCGTCCTCGCCGCCACCGACCCGGCCAACCCCTACGGCGCCTCGCTGCCCTGGCCGAAGCTGGAGGGCGGCCGCCGCCCCGGCCGCACCCCCGGCGCCCACCTGCTGCTGCGCGACGGCGAGCCGCTGGTCTTCATCGAGCGCGGCGGCCGCGGCCTGCTCCGCCTCGTCCCGTTCCAGGGCGAGGAGCTGGAGCAGGCAATGCGCGCCCTCGCCGACGCCGTCAGCGCAGGCCAGCTGCCGAAACTCGCGATCGAGAAACTCGACGGCGAAGCGATAATCGGCTCCGGCCACGAGGAGACGCTGATCGGCGCCGGCTTCAACCGCGGTCCGAGGAAACTCACCGCCACCGCCTGATTCGGCTTCCTGACCAAACCATTGCCATAATCGGGACTGGTGCCTGAGGCAGATCAGACCGCGGTCGAGCTGCTGAAGAGCGTGACGCTCTTCGCCGACTTGGAGGAGGGGGAGCTGGAGCGCTTCTCCCACGTGGCTGTCCCGCGCACTTTTCCGGCCGGAACCCGGGTCTTCCACGAGGGCGACGATTCCGACGCTTGCTACATCGTCAAGGAGGGCAGCTTCCGCGTCACCCGCGAACACTCCGACGGCCGGGCGATCACCCTCGCCACCCTCGGCCCGGGCGAGATCTTCGGCGAGCTGGCGATGCTCGACGGCGACAAACGCTCGGCCAGCGCCGAGGCGCTGAGCGAGGGCGAGCTGCTCGCCCTGCCCGCCAACGACGTCCGAGCCCTGCTCGCCCGCCATCCGGAGATCTCGCTGAAGCTGGTCGCCGGGCTGGTCCGCCGCCTGCGCGCCGCCAACGTCCGCCTCTCCCGCCAGTCCTTCCAGACGGTGCCGAGCCGGGTCGCCGGCATCCTCGCCCAGCTCAGCCGCGAAGCCGCCGAGGGCGATGGCGACGCGACCGAAGAAGTGACGATCCAGATGAACCAGACCGACCTCGCCCAGCTCGCCGGGACCTCGCGCGAGTCGGTCAGCCGCTTCCTCGCCGAGCTCGAGCGCGCCGGCGTTGTCCGCTCCGGCCGCGGTCGCGTCACCGTGCTGGAGCCGGAGAAGCTGCGCAACTACATCTACTGAGCCGTGTCCATGAGCGCGCCCGACGCCCTCAGGACATTGGAGCTGCCGTACCGCTGGGGCGAGGTCGAGGGCTCGGTCAAGGTCGAATTGGGGATCGACGACAACCCAAGCGAATTCGGTTGCGAGGAGGTGGCGCGTGGCTTCCCCTACTGCCGGGCTCTGCTGGAGCCGCCTGCAGTCGGGTACGGCGACTCGCTCGCTTGGCTGCAGCTGATCGATATGAGCGACAGGCGCGGTGGGCTCCGCATCGACAACTACGAACTTCTCGGGCCGGTTCCGCACCCGTTCTTCTCCTACGGCCCGAACATCACCTTCTTTGACCATCCCCACACCTATCACCGGAACTGGGACTTCCTCGCTCATACCTTCCTTTGCGGGCTGGGAGGGGAGCTGCTCGAATTCCGCCAGGAAGTGCGGGCCCTGCTCGGGTTCAGCTGGTCGATAACCAAGCGCGGGGACCGAATCGAGGTCTTCGGGCCCACACCACTCGGCCCTGAGGACTGGAACGCGCACCACGGCTACCTGAACAGGCGCTACCGGCGCTTCCGCCGGAGGAAATGGCGCTTCGTGCCGGGCTTCGCCGACGGTCCCCTGCCGTGACCGACCTCGCCGCGTCGCGCGCCCGGATGGTCGAGCGCCAGCTGCGGCGGCGGGGGATCGGCGACGAGCGGGTGCTGGCGGCGATGGAAGCGGTGCCGCGGGAGGAGTTCGTCCCCGCGGCGCAACGCGACTGCGCCTACGCCGACTCAGCGCTCTCGATCGGCGCCGAGCAGACGATCTCGCAGCCGTGGATAGTCGCCGCGATCTGCCAGGCGATGCGGCTCTCGGGTGACGAGTTGGTGCTCGAGGTGGGGACCGGCTCCGGCTACTCCGCCGCCGTGCTCTCGCTGCTCGCCAGCCACGTGGTCAGCGTCGAGCGGCATGAGTCGCTCTCCGAGGGCGCCGCCGAGGTGCTGGGCTCGATGGGGATCGCCAACGTCGAGCTGGTGATCGGCGACGGCAGCCTCGGGGTCCCGGACCGGGCACCCTTCGATGCGATCGCCGTCCACGCCGCCGCTCCCGCAGCGCCGCCGGCGCTGCTCGATCAGCTCGCCGAGGGCGGCCGGCTGGTGATCCCGATCGCCTCCGGCGAGGCCGACGTCCTCACCGTTCTGCGCCGCCAGGGCGAGGAGACCGCCACCGAGGTGATCGGCCCCTGCCGCTTCGTGCCGCTGATCGGCGAGGAGGGGTTCGCCACCGAGTAGCGCGTCAGCTTTGCGGCCCCCCGCTCAGCAGTTGCTGGCGGGGTCGCTGCCGTCCTTGACGACGTCGTCGTCGCCACCGCCGCAGTCGACCTGCTTGTCGCGCTGGCCGTCGGCGGCGTCGATGAAGTCGCTGCCGCCCTTGCCGATCAGCACGTCGGCGCCGAGGTGGCCCATGATGCTGTTCTCGTCGCCGTCGCCGACGAGCACGTCAGGCCCGTCCGATCCCTCGAGGCTCTCGTTGTTGCCGAGGACCTGGTCGTCGTTGCCGCAGCCGGGAGGGCCGCCGCTGCCGCCGAGGGTAACCCGCAGGTTGTCGTTGGAGCGGGCGTAGGAGACGGTGTCCTCGCCGCTGCCGCCGTCGTAGACGTGGCCCTGGCAGGTGACGACCGAGGAGACCAGCAGGTCGTTGCCGTTGCCGCCGCTGAGGTTGTCGCCGCCCGGGTCGGCGTAGAGGACGTCGCTGCCGCCCATGCCCTCGAGCCGGTCGTGGCCGAAGTTCGGGCTGTTGTAGTTCTCGCCCGCTTCCAGCACGTCCTCGCCGTTGCCGCCGATCAGGTAATCGTCGCCGGCGTTGCCGTTGATCCGGACTTTGGTGCCGGCCGGAACGCTGGGGTCGATCGCCTCGGTGTCGTTGCCGTCGCCACCGGTCATCACGATCAGCGGCACCGTGCCGCTGCCGCAGACGAGGGTGTTGGCGTTCGTGTTGGTGCAGCCGTCGCCGGCGAAGATCGGCTGGCCCGAGGAGATGATCATCGCGCCGCTGAAGGCGACGTGGAGGTCGTCGTTGCCGGGGGTGCCTTGGACGATCAGGCTGGTGCCGTCGAGGCCGGAGTTGAGGATGCCGAAGGCCATGTTGCCGGGCGGGGCTTCTTCGGGACCGCAGGAGGTCTCGACCGAGAAGCCGCCGCACTCGTCGCTGCCGGGGCCGCCGAAGGCCTGGCCGCCACCGCCACCGCTCTGCAGGTCGTCGTCGCCGACGCCGCCGTCGATCCGGTTCTGCTGGCCATTGCCGACGATCGTGTCGCCCTGAGGCGAGCCGACCACGTCCTCGAAGCCGCCGAGGTCGTCGTGGCCGTCGCCTTTGGCCTTGTTGGCGGCGAGGCTGACGATCACGCCGCCGCGGGTGGCGCTGGCGTAGGAGACGATGTCGTCGTCGCCCTCGCCGCCGAGCAGGGTGTCGGTGCCGGCGTCGCCGCGGACGATGTCGTTATTGCCCGCGCCGCCGTCGGCGTGGTCGGTGCCGGCGCCGCCGAAGACTTCGTCGGAGTCGCCGCCGCCGTTCAGGTCGCTGTCGTCGCCGGGGCCGCCTTCGATGTGGTCGAAGCCGGTGCCGCCGTCGATCTGGTCGTTGCCCTTGTCGCCGAGGGCTTTGTCGTCGCCGCCGTCGCCGTCCATCTTGTCGCTGCCCTGCTGGCCGTCGAGGTAATCGTTACCGCCGCCGCCGCTGAGCTTGTCCGGGCCCTTGTAGCCGATGATCACGTCGTCGCCGCTACCGCCGTGGAGGCCGTCGGCGCCCTTGGAGCCGGAGACGATGTCGTTGCCGGCGCCACCGTCGACCATGTCGGAGCCGGTGTCGCCTTCGAGGTCGTCATCGCCGCCGTCGCCGTGGATCGAGTCGTAGCCGCGGCCGCCGTTGATCGAATCGTTGCCGGGGCCGCCGCAGATCGTGTCGTTGCCGTTCGGGCCGCCGGTGATCGTGTCGTTGCCACCGCCGCCCCAGATCACGTCGCTGGCTTTTTTGCCGACGATGTGGTCGTCGCCCGCGGTGCCCTTGATCGTCACTTTCTTGCCGTCGCACTTCAAAGCCTGCGCCTGGGCGGCGAAGGCGAAGAGCGAGAGCATCGCGAAGAGGGTGAGCAGGGGCAGGCGGAGGGCTTTGAGCGTGACTGGCATGTGTAGGGACATCGGTTGCCATGCTCAAAACCTGAGGCGCAGACAAAATCACCCAAATACTTGTCCTAGTGCCTAGTACGAGCGTCCAGTGCCGCACAAATGCCGCTCTCCTATACGCTCGCAGCGCGCATGAAGGGCGGCATCTATGTCTTGAACTTCTACTCAGCGGTCTTCATCGACCAGCTGAAGCGCGGGCGCAAGACCGCGACGATCCGGCTTGGCGACAAGAGCAACAAGTACGAGCGCGGCCAGGTCGTCTGGATCACGGTCGGCTTCCGCCACAGCCCGCGGGAGAAGATCTTCACCGCGGTGATCGACGACGTCGAGGTCAAGCGCCTCGACGAGCTGACCCGCCGCGACATCGAGCACGACAACCCCGAGTTCCGCCGCCTCGAGGACGAGATCAACTTCCTCGAACAGATCTACAGCCGCCCGGTCGTCGCCAGCGACGTCGTCACGGTGATCCGCTTCTCGCAGATCGTCGAGCCGCCGCGCGCGCACCTCGGCAACGGAGAGACGCCCCACCACAACTGAGATGGCCGAATACGCCTTTCTCACGACGTGGCTGCTGGATTCCCCTCGCGAGCCGGTCTGGGAGGCGATTCACGACCAGGCCAACTGGCCCAGCTGGTGGCGCGGGGTGGAGGAGGCGACCGAGCTGCGGGCGGGGGACAACGCCAACGGCCTCGGCAGCGTCTCGCAGATGGTCTGGAAGAGCCTCTTGCCCTACCGCGTCTCCTTCGAGGTGACGACGACCCGGATCGAGCACCCGACCCTGATGGAAGGCCATGCGGTCGGCGAGCTGGAGGGGATCGGCCGCTGGCGCCTCTACGAGCAGGACGGGGTGACCGCGGTTCTCTACGAGTGGAACGTGCGGACGACCAAGGCCTGGATGAACCTCTTCGCGCCGCTGCTGCGGCCAGCCTTCGAGTGGAATCACGACTGGGTGATGCGCCGCGGCGGCGAGGGAATCGCCCAGCTGCTGGGCTGCCGGCTCTTGGCGATCGATTGAGGCTTCGCTATCGTTCCGGTAGTTGGCACTCTCCCCCTGAGAGTGCCAAGCGCCGCAGGAGCTGAGATTCGGCTCTAGAACGGCGATTTCTCAACTTTTAACCCCACCACACCTATTACGGAGGTTCACAGGATGAAGCTGAAGCCCCTCGGGGACCGGCTGATCGTCAAGCCGATCGAGGAGGAGGAGACGACCGCGAGCGGCATCGTCCTCCCGGAGACGGCCAAAGAGAAGCCGCAGAAGGGCCAGGTCGTGGCCGTCGGCGACGGCAAATGGGACGAGGACGGTGAGAAGCGCATTCCGCTCGACGTCGCGGAGGGGGACGAGGTCCTCTACTCCAAATACGGCGGCACCGAGGTGACCGTCGATGGCGACGAACTGCTGGTGCTGCGCGAGTCGGACGTCCTGGCCAAGCTCGGCTGAGCTCCCACCCGGACTTAAAGAACTAAGGAGGACAGGAACAAATGGCTCACAAGGAGCTGAAGTACGCAGAGGAGGCCCGCGGGGCCCTGCAGGCCGGCGTCGATTCCGTCGCCAACGCCGTCAAGGTCACCCTCGGCCCCAAAGGTCGCTACGTCGTGCTGGACAAAAAGTTCGGCGCGCCGACGATCACCAACGACGGCGTCACCATCGCCCGCGAGGTCGAGGTCGAGGACGTTTTCGAGAACCAGGGCGCCCAGCTCGTCCGCGAGGTCGCGACCGCGACCAACGATGTTGCCGGTGACGGCACCACCACCGCCACCCTGCTGGCCCAGACGATCGTTCGCCAGGGCTTGAAGAACGTGGCCGCCGGCGCCAACCCGCTGGCCCTGCGCCGCGGCATCGAGAAGGCGGTCGAGGAGGTCGTCGACAACCTCCGCAACAAGCAGAGCAAAGAGGTTGCCGGCAAAGACCAGATCGCCCGCGTGGCCGCCATCTCGGCCGGCGACGACGAGATCGGCAACGTGATCGCCGACGCGATCGAGAAAGTCGGCAAAGACGGCGTGGTGAACGTCGAGGAGGGCCAGACCTTCGGGATGGAGCTCGAGTTCACCGAGGGGATGCAGTTCGACAAGGGCTACATCTCGCCGTACATG
>DASTSW010000022.1:0-6586 GCA_035760445.1 Solirubrobacterales bacterium
GGCTGGAAGAAGATCGTCGCCTTCCAGACCCGCAACCCGATCCACCGCGCCCACGAGTACCTGACCAAGGCCGCGCTGGAGACCTGCGACGGGCTCTTCATCCACCCGCTGATCGGCAAGACCAAGGCCGGCGACATCCCCGCCGACGTGCGGATGCGCTGCTACGAGGTGCTGATGGAGAACTACTACCCGAACGACCGCGTCGTCCTCGGCGTCAAGCCGGCGAAGATGCACTACGCCGGCCCCCGCGAGGCGGTCCTGCATGCGATCGTCCGCCGCAACTACGGCGCCACGCATTTCATCGTCGGCCGCGATCACGCCGGCGCCGGCGACTACTACGGCACCTACGACGCCCAGAAGATCTTCGACACGATCGACATCGACGAGCTCGGGATCGAGCCGCTGATGTTCGAGCACACCTTCTGGTGCAACGAGTGCGAGGGCCTGGCCTCGAACAAGACCTGCCCCCACGACCAAGACGCGCACCTGTTCCTCTCCGGGACGAAAGTTCGCGAGATGCTCGGCAACGGCGAAAGGCCGCCGCACGAGTTCTCCCGCGACGAGGTCGCCGACATCCTGATCGACGCTTACAAGGAGGACTGACAAAGCATGGCTGGTGAGAAGGGCTTCACTCTCTGGTTCACCGGGCTCTCCGGAGCCGGCAAGACGACGATTTCCCGCGTGCTCGAGGGACACCTGCGCGAGCGCGGCTCGAAGCTGGAGATCCTCGACGGCGACATCGTCCGCGAAAACCTCTCCAAGGGGCTTGGCTTCTCCAAGGAGGACCGCGACACCAACATCCGGCGGATCGCCTTCGTCGCCGACCTGCTCAGCCGCAACGGCGTGCCGGTGATCACCGCGGCGATCTCCCCCTACGCGGAGATCCGCAACGAGGCGCGCGAACTGATGGGCGACCGCTTCGTCGAGGTCTTCGTCGAGGCTTCGGTCGACACCTGCGCCGAGCGCGACGTCAAGGGTCTCTACGCGAAAGCCTTCGCCGGCGAGATCAAGGAATTCACCGGCGTCTCCGACCCCTACGAGGCCCCGGAGAACCCGGAGTTCGTCTGCCACACGGAGAGCGAAAGCCCCGAGGAGTCGGCCGAGAAGCTGCTGGCCTACCTCGAGGAGCGGGGCCTGATCCCCGCCGCCACCGCCGCGGCTTAGTCAGCCAGCTGACAGAAGTGTTTTGAAGGGGGCCGGGAGACCGGCCCCCTTCTTATTTGGTGAAGCGTTCGAACTGCTCGCGGTCCTCTTCCAGGCGTTCCTTGAGCCGCCCTTTGAAGCCCTTGTCGGCGCGCTGGGTGGCGACGTAGTCCTCGATCGCGACGCGGATCGCCCGTGAGACCGAGACGCCGTTGGCACGGGCAACCGCGGCGATTTCCACTGCTATCTCCTCGGGGAGACGAAGGCTGAGGACTTTGGTCGCCATCGGGGTGATGGCGATGTTAGTGAATTTCTACCCTATTTGCGGTCTTTTGTCTGTACACAACCTGCTGAAGTGTTAGAGTCGATATGCCGTAAACGCACGACAGTTCTCTGTTGACCCGTGCGCACCAGCTCGTCGCAGGCCGGGGGTGGTCCCCGGTCACTGTGCGAGCCCGAGATGGAAGCCCGGCGGGCGGGTAGCTAGCGACTCGGCCGCCGGGCCTCGGACTTACGGCTTGGGCGGCACCTGGGGCTCGCCGAGGCCGTACGTGTCGTAGGCGCCGAACTCGGCGAAGGTCTTGTGGGTCGGCCCGTGGTAGTCGGAGCTGGCGGTGGGGACGAGGTCGAGCTCGTCGCAGAGCTCGAGGAGGTGTTCGGTCTGCTCCTTGGAGTGGGTCGGGTAGTAGGTCTCGACCCCGTCGGCCTCGAGCGAGCGGATCAGGTCGTCGACCTCGTCCGGCGCGGAGATGTCCCAGTAGGGGTGGGCGATGACGGCAATGCCTCCGGCGTTGCGAATCAGCTCGATCGCCTGCTCGGCGGTCGGCCAGCGACGGGAAACGAAGGCTTTGGCGCCGGGCACCAGGTACTCCTCGAAGAAGGGGCCGAGGTCGCCAGTCGCGCCGGCGGCGCGGGCGATGTGGGGGCGGCCGATCGAGAGCGCGTCGCCGGCCTCGCGGACGGCGTCCTCGAGGTGCAGCTCGAAGCCATGCTCACGCAGCTTCGCGACGATTTCTCCGGCCCGGGTGACCCGCTCGTGCTGAGCCCTCTCGCAGGCCCCGGCGATCTTGCCGACGTCCACCCAGTAGCCACAAATGTGCAGGTCTTCCGCGTACTCGTGCACGCAGGACATCTCGATAGCGGGCACCAGCTCGATCCCCATCCGCTCAGCGGCTTCTCCCGCTTCAACGACCCCAGCGATCGCGTCGTGGTCGGTGAGCGCCAACGTCGTGACGCCGGCCTCCGCGGCCTTTTCCACGACTTCGGCGGGGGCTAGCTGGCCGTCGGAAACGGTCGAATGACTCTGTAGCTCGACAAGCACGACGGCGCACCCTATCGCCGACCCAAATAAATAGACTGCGCCGCCGTGTTCCAGAAGGTCCTCATTGCCAACCGCGGCGAGATCGCGATCCGCGTTGCCCGCACGCTGAAGGAGATGGGCATCACCTCGGTCGCCGTCTACTCGGAGATCGACCGCGACGCCCCCCATGTGCGTGCGGCCGACGAGGCCTTCCTGATCGGCCCCGCGGTCCCGGCCGAGAGCTACCTGAACATCGCGAAGATCATCGAGACCGCAAAGGAGGCCGGCGCCGAAGGGATCCACCCGGGCTACGGCTTCCTCGCCGAGAACGCCGAGATGGCGCGCGCTTGCGACGAGGCCGGGATCACCTGGATCGGCCCGCCGCCGGAGTCGATCGAAGCGATGGGCTCGAAGACCCAGGCTCGCGAGATCATGGAGAAGGCCGGGGTGCCGATCGTCCCCGGCTCGACCGAGGTCGCCAAGGACCTCGACGAGGCCCGCCGCCAGGCCGACGAAGCCGGCTACCCGGTCGCCTGCAAGGCCGCGGGCGGCGGCGGTGGCAAGGGCTTCCGCGTGGCGATGACGCCCGATGACCTGCAAGAGGCTTTCGAGGGGTCTGCGAGGGAAGGCGAGAAGTTCTTCTCCGACGACCGCGTCTACATCGAGCGCTACCTGGAGGACCCGCGCCACGTCGAGGTCCAGGTGCTGGCCGACGGCCACGGCAACGTGATCCACCTCGGCGAGCGCGACTGCTCGATCCAGCGTCGTCACCAGAAGGTGATCGAGGAGGCCCCCGGCCCCCACGTCGACGAGGAGATGCGCGAGCGGATCGGAAAGATCGCCACCGACGCGGCCGCCGCCGTCGGCTACCGCGGCGCTGGCACGATCGAGGGGATGCAGGTCGGCGACGAGTACTTCTTCCTCGAGATGAACACCCGCGTCCAGGTCGAGCACTGCGTGACCGAGATGGTCAGCGGCATCGACATCGTCCGCGAGCAGATCCTGGTCGCTGCCGGCGAGCAGCTCTCGATCGCCCAGGAGGACGTGAAACTCAACGGTTGGTCGATCGAGTGCCGGATCAACGCCGAGGCCGCGCACAAGAAATTTGCCCCCGCCCCCGGGCCAATCGGCGACTCCTACCGCGAGCCCTCCGGCCCCGGCGTCCGCGTCGACTCCGGCGTCGAGGGTGGTTCCGAGGTGACGCCGATGTACGACCCGATGGTGGCCAAGCTGATCGTCTGGGACGTCGACCGCGAGAAGGCGACCCGGCGCATGCTGCGGGCGCTGTCGGAATACGACTCCGGCGGGCTGACCACCTTGATCCCCTTCCACGAAGCGATCCTCGCCACCGAGCAGTGGGCGAAGGGGGAGACCTGCCGCGACCTGATGGAGGACCGGGAGTGGCTGAAATCGACCGCCCCGGCCGATGCGAAACCGCCCGAGCCCTCCGAGGACGGCGGCGAGGTCGTCAGCCGCGACTACAAGGTCGAGGTCTCCGGCAAGCTCTTCGACGTCAAGGTGATCGGCGAGGCCCCCGCTGGCGGCGTCGCCGCCCCGGCCGCAGGCGGCGGTAAGAAACCGCCGAAGCGCGAGCGCAAAGGCGGCTCCGGCCCCAGCGCCTCCAGCGAGGCCCTGCCCTCGCCGCTCCAGGGCACCGTGCTCAAAGTCGCGGTCGAGAAGGGCGCCGAGGTCAACGAGGGCGACCTGATCTGCGTGATCGAGGCGATGAAGATGGAGAACGAGATCACCGCCCACCGCTCGGGCAAAGTCGAAGATCTCCCCATCTCCGAGGGCGCCGCAGTAGGCAGCGGCGACACCCTCGCAGTCATCAAATAGCTCCCTAAGTCACTGACCGTGGAAAGGGCGGGAGGGTGACCCCCTCCAGACGCTCAACGGCGAGCCATAAGCGAGCAGTGTCTGGAGGGGGTCACCCTCCCGCCCCCTACCCCCGCCGTTTGTGATGCCGTTTTTCTTCCCGTTCCTTTTCTTTGCGGCGTTCTTCTTCGCGCCGCTGCTTGTCCACCTTGCGCTGCTCGTTGCGCGTGAGCGGGAATTTGGGTGCGACTTCCTGGCAGGTTTTGCCGGAGCAGGTCTCGAGGCGGACCAGCTGGGCGTGGAGGAAGGCGCGGATCGGGGAGAGATTGCGGACCCGGACGACGTTGTTCAGCTCGTAGGGGTCCTTGGTGATGTCGTAGAGCTCTTTCTCACCGTCGGGCCACTCGATGTACTTGTAGGGCCCGAGGCGGATTCCCTCGTAGTCCTTCGGCGGCGCCACGATCGAGGCGCTGGCGTCGCCATTGCGGGGTTGGACCTCCTTGACCGCGCGCTGGGCGGTCGGTTCGCCGTTGGCTTCGACGTCGGCGGTCTCGACGAAGGACTCGAAGAGGATCGGGCGGCGGCTGCGCAGGCTCGGGTCTTTCATGTAGGGGACCAGCGAGCGCCCGTCGATGCTTTTCGTCGCGCTCGCCCCGGCCAGTTCGAGGATCGTCGGCGCGAGGTCGATGTTGGCCGCCAGCTCGCCGGTCGAGGTCCCCGGTTTGATCCCCGGGCCACGGATCAAGAGCGGCAGGTGGGTGGCCGGCTCGTAGGCGAGGAACTTGCCGCCGGTCAACCGGTGCTCGCCGTAGAAGAAGCCGTTGTCGGAGGTGAAGATGACGTAGGTGTTGCGCAGCCGCCCGAGGCTGCCGAGCGTGTCGACGACCGATTTCACGCCTTCGTCGACCGAGCGCAGCGACTCCAGCGCCTTCTGGTAGTAGACGCGGTAGGTGTGGATCTCGTTCAGCGAGAGGTAGGGGGCTTCGCGGATGAAGCGGGGCTTGTCGTTGACGCTGCCCTCGTTGAACCCCTGCGAGCGGTCGTGGGGGTAGGGGGCGCCGGCGAAGGTGTTGTAGTGGCGCGTCGCCGGCTCCGGCCCGGCCGGGCGGCGGAAATCGCCGTGCGGGGCGGTGTAGTCGAGCTGCAGGTAGAAGGGCTGTTCCGGCGAGGTCCCGACCATCTCTTCGTAGGCGATGCGGTTGAAGACGTCGGTCTCGTAGAAGCAGGGTTTGCCGTTCAGCGGCGCCGTCGGGCAGCCGAAGTCGTCGCGTTCGCCGTATTCGCGGGTGTCCCAGCTGCCCGGGTCGCCGAACGGGCCCTCGAGCGCGCCGTTGTTGTTCAGCGTGTAGCCGTAGAAGTAGTGGTTGGTGTCGGCCCGCAGGACGCTGTGCCAGGCGTTCCAGCCGGGCGGCACGTCTTTGCCTTCGTCGAACGGTTCGTCGCCGTAGCCGTTGAGGAACTTGCCGATGTGGATCGTCCGGTAGCCGGCCGACTGCAGCCAGGGCGCGAGGTTGTTGCTGTAGGCCTGGCGCGCTTTGAAGCCGGTGAAGCCGCCGTTCGGCGGCACGTTGCCGCGCACGTTGTGGTTGTGCGCGTAGCGGCCGGTCAGCAGGCTGACCCGCGAGGGGCAGCAGAGGGGATAGGGGACGTAGTAGCGGTTGAAGGTGATGCCGCGGCCGGCGATCAGCGAGAGCGTGTAGGGCATCGCCTGCACGTTGACGCCGCCGACGTTGAGGCTGGCGTAGAGCTGGTCGAGCGTCTCGTCGTCGGTCTGAATGACGACGAAGCTGGGCTTCTGTACGGCCGATTGCGTCGCCGCACCGGCGCTTTCGGCGGCCTGGAGCGCCGCGAAGACCGAGCAGGCGAGCACCGCGAGCAGCGCCGCCACGACGGCGATCCGGCCGCGGGCATGCGGAATTCGGGGTTTTGGAGCGAGAATCTGCATCGAAGTTGCCGGGGTGGCTACCCCCGAAACCGGCGCCTTACGCCTGAGTTGCGGCCTGAAAGCTAGAAGACGCTCAGGACGCGCCGAGCTTTTTCACTGCTTCGCGAAAGTTTTTCACCGTCGCGCTGGGGGCTTTGCGCCCTTCCAGTTTCTCGCCGTGGCGGTTGACCCAGATCACCGGCACGTTCATTTTCAGCACCGGGGCGATGTCGGTTGCGTAGTCGCAGCCGATGTGGAGCCAACCTTTCTTGCCGCCGATCCGCCGCGCGCACTCTTTGAAGTGGACGGGGTCCGGCTTGTAGCTGCGCACCTGCTGGGCGGTGACGACGAGGTCGAGTTCGGTCCGCAGGTGGCGGCGGCTGATCCCCAGCAGTTTGTCGTCG
>DASTSW010000023.1:0-9902 GCA_035760445.1 Solirubrobacterales bacterium
TAGGTTGCGAGAGACCCCCCTCCCCCTCGGACGGCCGAGGCGAGAACTTCCACAGAGCGAGTCCGGCCCCCGCGACCAGCAATAGGTAAGGCACCGGGTCAAGCCAGCCGAACGTCCCTAAGACCTCCGCCGACCAGATCAGCAGCGCCAGGGTGATCACCGCGCTCGCCAGTTGCGCCGGCGCCCCCTCGAACCGCGGCAGCAGCCAACCCCGCAGCGTTGCTCCTCCCAACCAGGCGAAACCGCCCAGGGCCAGGATCTCGACCACGCCCAGCAGGTACCGCCCCGGGCCGAGCATCGGCCGCTAGCGGCCTCGCCGCAGCAGCAGGCGGCTCATCTGCTCCAGCTCGGCGACCTGGAGCAGCTTGGCGATCGCTACGTAGACGATGCCACCGGCGCCGAGGCCGACGCCGAGGGAGACGATCTGGCCGAGCAGGCCCCGCCCGACGGCCTGGTCGAGTACATCCCAGACGATCCAGCTGATCGCCGCCAGACCAGCGGCGGCGACCGTGATCCGAACCGCGGCCGAGAGCAGCCGGCCCAGCTCGAGCCCGTGCAGCAGCCGCCGCAGGATCACGCCCTGGGCGACGACGCTGGCGCCGGTAGCGAGCGCGGTCGAGGCGACGATCCCGCCCACCCCAAGGTGGTAGAGGGCCAGGGCCGCCCCCGCCGTCACCGCCAGGTTGCCGAGGGCGATCCCGGTCGGCACCCAGGGCCGCTGCAAGCTGAAGAAGGTCCGGGTGAGGAGCAAGAAGAGGCCGTTGGTCGGCAGCGAGAAGGCGAACCAGAAGAGCGCCGTGGCGACGACTTCGGTTTCGTGCGCGTCGAAGGCGCCGCGCTGGTAGATCAGCCGGATCATCGGGTCGGCGAGGACCAGCATCGCCGCCGCCGCCGGAACCAGGACGAAGAGGATCTGCCGCATCCCGTTCGCCATCGTCGAGCGCAGGCTGTCGATCTCCCCGGCGTTGGCGAAGCGGGCCAGGGTCGGGAAGAGGACGGTGGCGATCGCCACCGAGAAGATCCCCTGCGGCAGCTGGTAGATGCGGAAGGCTTTGTCGATCGCCGCCGGCGCCTGCTCGGAGACGAGGCTGCCGAAGAGGCTGTTGATCAGCAGGTTGAAGTTGATCAGGCCGAGGCTGATCGTCACCGGCAGCATCAGCACCAGCACCCGCCGCACCTTCGGGTTGCGCCAGTCGAAGCTGAAGCTGAACCGGTAGGGCGTGTGGCGCAGGTCCCAGGCCGGAATCAGGAGCTGGACGGCGGTCCCGACCAGGATCCCGATCGCGTAGGCGTAGATCCGGTCCTGCCCTTCGAACATCGGCTCCAGCACGACCAGCACGAGGATGATCGTCAGGTTCCAGAACAGCGGCGAGATCGCGAAAGCGCCGAAGCGGTCGTAGCTGTTGAGGATGCCGACGACGATGCCGCTGATCCCGAGCAGGACCAGGATCGGGAACAGAACCTGGGAGAGGGCGACGGTGAGGTCGAGGATCTCGCCTTCGAAGCCGGGGGCGAAGAGCGGCATGATCACCGGCGCGAGGAGGATGAAGAGGGCGCTGACCGCGCCCAGCACCATCGTCACCAGCAGCAGCATCGTCGAGGCCAGCCGGAATGCCTCTTTGTAGTCCTTCTTGCCGAGCAGTTCGGTGAAGACCGGGACGAAGGCCGGCTGCAGAGCGGCGTCGGCGAACAGGGCGCGGATCAGGTTCGGGACCTGGAAGGCGATCGTGAAGGCCGACATCGGCCCGCTGATCCCGTAGTAGCCGGCGGCGACGACTTCGCGGGCGAGGCCGGCAACGCGCGAGGCAGCGGTGGCGATCGAGAAGAAGGCGGTCGAGCGGGCGATCCGGCCGGCCCGCTTGTCGGGCGCCGGGTCGCGGGTGAGTTCCTCGCCGGGTTCAAACGCCTCCGCCTCCCAGACGGCGGCGTCCGAGTTGATCGGCCGCTCGTCGGGATTCGGTGTGTCAGGTGCCCTGGGGGTCTCCAAGCTTCGTCTCAGTCGCTATAGTCGGCGGCCGCCCGGAGCCGGCAAGGCGCCCGCTCGGGTACTTGACATGGCCAACATAGCCTCACAGAAGAAGCGGATACTGCGCAGCGAGCGCGAGCAAACCGAGAACCGGCTGTTCACCAGCACGGTGAAGACGCATTTCCGCCGCCTCGAAAGCGCGGTTGAGTCCGGTGACGCAGATGCGATCGCCAGTGAGCAGCGCGACCTCGCCTCGAAGATCGACAAGGCCGTGCAGAAGGGCGCCCTCCACAAGAACACCGGCGCCCGCAAGAAGGCCAAGGCCGCGCGGATCGCCGCCGGCAGCGCCTCCTAGCCGCGATCTTCCTCAAGCCGCGCCTGCAGCTGCGCGTCGCAGCGCGATCGTCAGCGCCAGCTCGTCGCCGTAGTCGGCGCCGCCGCGACACCAGAGCTCGAGGTCAGCGAGAGTCTCGGTTGCCAACCTGAGGCTGGCGAGATCGGTGTCGCCAAGGCGCCTGACCAGTTGCTTGGCCGCGTAGGGGTGCATCTTCAGCGACGACTCGACCTGCTGCGCCGGGATCCCCTCCTCCAGCTGCGCGACGGCGGCACAGGCGCCGCGCAGGCGCGAGGCGAGGCCGTAGATCAGCCCGGTGACGTTCTCGCCCTGGCCGATCAGGCGCTCGCCGATCCGCAACGCCGCGGCGGCGTCGCCTTCGATCAGGGCGTCGGAAAGCGACCAGACGGCCGCTTCGGAGGTGTCGGTGATCATCGCTTCGAGGTCGGCGGCGCTGACCTCGCCGCCCTGCCCCGCCCATAGCGCCAGCCGCTCGAGCTCGTTGCGCAGGCGAACCGGATTTGCCCCCATACGATCGACCAGCATCCGCGCCGCCGCCGGATCGAGCCGGAAGCCGAGCTGCTGCGCTTCGCCAACCAGGACCCGCGGCATCTCCCGCGCCTTCGGCGCCTCGAACTGGTGAATCTCGCCGGCCGCGGCTTTCACCGCTTTGACCAGCTTGGCCGGCGACTTGTCGCGGCAGATCAGGACCAGGGTCAGGTCGGGCGGCAGTTCGCCCAGGGCGGCAATGACCGGCTCCAGCTGGCGATCGCGCCAGCGCTCGATCCCATCGGCGAGCAGGTAGCGCCGCGACTCCATCAGCGACATCGCCGGGATCGCCATCAGCAGCGCCTCGTGGTCGGGCATCCCCTTGCCCTCGCTGGGCTCGAAGACCTCGAGCGTGGCCGCCCCACCCTCGCGCTCGGCCCGCGCCCGCAGGCGCGACCGGGTGGCGTCGATTTTCGCTTCGTCGCTGCCCGCGATCAGGTACAGCGGTCGCATCTCGTCGGCCATGGGCCGAGTCTAGAAGGCGCCCCGGCCCCGCCGAGCCGCTACTTGTCCTTCTTGTCCTTTTCTTCCTTTTCCTTGCCCTTGACCGTTTCGGTCGGGGCGGGAGCAGGCGCTGGGACATAAGAAGCTTCAGGCGCCGGGGCCGCTTCGGACTTGACGGGCTTCGATGGCTTTGCCGGCTTGGTCTTGACGGGCTTGGTCTTGGCTGGCTTGACCGCAGCGGGCTTCGCTTCCGGCTTTTCGGGCTTTGAAGCGGCCGCCGTCGACTTTTCCGGCTTCGAGCTCTTTTCCGGTGAGGAGGCCGGGACTTCGACCGTCGGGGTCGATTCGCTGGTCGTGACTGGAGCCGGGGCCGGAGCGGGCGCCGGGCTGGGCGCCGGAGGCGAGCTCGTGGTGGGCTCGGAGGGAGCGGACGGCTCACCGGGCTCGGAGCCCGAGACCAGGTCAGCCGAGTCGTCGACGCCGGTGTCGCCCTTGGGGCCCGCCGCGGCCCCGGAATCACCTTGCCGGCCGGAGGAGCCCGGCACCGTGGTGGCACCCTGAGCCTGCGTGAGGCCGGTCGTCGCCGAACCCTGTTCCAGCCGCACCGCCTTCGAAATCGAGCTGGGCTCCGGGCCATCGGGCAGTGGAACGGGCGAAAGAAGCGGGAAGCCCATCTGGGCAAAGATCGCCACCAGAGCTAGGCCGGCGGCTGCCGTGAGGCCAAGGAAGGCAAAGCCGACACTGCGAATCCGTTCCGGCATGCCTTTGCCGATCAGATTGGATAGTCGAAGCGAGCTTGGAAGCTTGTCGAAGATGGAATGCACCTCTCTCGTCCATCGGCGCGCGCCCTGCACCCCCGTAGGCATTGGATTGTATTTCTCTACTTTCGATTCGATCAATCGTCCAGGCTGAATCCGCGGCGCCCCACGTTGATCTCGACCGCCCCGTCCTCGTCGGTTCGCAGCACCGGGACGCCGTGTCGCTCCAGCATCGCCAGAGTCGGCGGCGCGGGATGGCCGTAGGGGTTGCTGGACCCGACCGAGATCACGGCCAGTTGCGGCCGGATCCGATCGAGCAAGGGACCCAGCCCGGCGTCCTCGCTGCCGTGGTGGGCGACCTTGAGGACGTCCACCGGGCCAGAGCCGATCGGCACCGACTCGGCCTCGGCGTCGGCCGTGAGCAGCATCGTGAAGTCGCGCCAGCGGGCCTCGATCACCAGCGCCAGCTGGTTCGGATCGGGGGGTGACAGCAAGGGGCCCGTCACCAGCTCCGGCGGTGGCCACAGGACGCGCAGGCGCAACCGCCCCGAGCGCAGCTCGTCACCCCCCGCGACGCGCTCGGGCTTGACGCCGGCCGCGACGGCGCGGGCAAGCAGGTCACGGCCCAGCCGGGCAAAGACCAGCCGCCCGACCGGCATCGCCCCCAGCAGCTCTTCGATCCCGCCGACGTGGTCGGAGTGATCGTGGGTCGCGACAATCGCCCCGAGCCTCTCGACACCGGCCGCCTCGAGCTTGCGCTCCAACCCATCGTCGGGCGGACCGCCGTCGATCAGCACCGCGGAAGCGCCGGCAGGCTGGAAGAGGATCGCGTCTCCCTGGCCGACGTCGAGGACCTCGACCCGCAATCCTGGCGGCGGCCCGGCCTGAGCTCCTCCTCCGCCCGGCAGCGGCACCACCACCGCCAGCCCGATCGCACCGACAACCGCAACCTGCCGGGGCCATTTCCAGCAGCAGAGGACGCCCGCGGCCAGGCCGGCGTAAGCGAGCAGCAGCCCGAGGCCGCTCAGGTGGACCTCGAGCTCGGCCCAACCGGGAGCGGCGCACCAGCTGGCCACCTGGGCGATGTAGGCGAGGAGGAGTGCGTTGAGCCCGTTCAGCGGCTCCAGCGGCAGACCCGGCACTTGCGCCAGGGCGGCGCCGCACATGCCCAGCCACATCGCCGGCGCCACCGCCGGCAGCGCCAGGACGTTCGCGGCCAGGGTCGTGGTCGAGATCCGCTCGAAGTGGAAGGCAATCAGCGGCGCGGTCGCCAGCGTCGCCGCGACGGTCACCGCAACCCCCTCGGCCAGCGCCCGGCCCCACGGCCCCTTCCCGAGCCTGCCTTCGAGCGCCCTGCGCAGCGACGAGGCGAGCAGGAGGATGCCTAGCACCGCTGCGAAGCTCAGCTGCCAGCCGACGTTGGCGCCGATGCCGGGATCGATCGCCAGGGTCACCAGCGCCGCCAGCGCCAGCGCGTAGAGGCGCGAGCTGCGCCGCCCGCCCAGCGTCGCCAACACACCGATCGCACCCATCACCGCGGCCCGCTGGATCGAAGGGCCGGCGCCAGCGACGGGAACGTAGACGGCGATCAGGGCCAGGACCCAGAGCAGCCGCTCACGCAGGGGAATCCCGAAGGCACCGAGCAGCGGCATCGCCAGAAGCGCCAGCAGGGTGACGTTCTGGCCAGAGACGGCGAGCAGGTGGCTGAGCCCGGAGCGGCGGAAGTCTTCCTCGGTGCGAGCGTCGATCCCCTCGTCTTCGCCCAGCACGAAGCCGCGCGCCAGAGCCGCCTCGCGCGCCGGCACGCCGCGCCCGAGCCCTTCGGATGCCCGCTCGCGGATCTCGCCGCTGTTGATCAGTGCGATCGCCGCCACGGCGAGGATCCCGACCAGGACCGGCAGCGGCGGGTGCGGTGAGGTCACGGCACCGGCTAGGGCTGCAGCCGCTCGCGCAGCGAGTCCATCGTCGCCGGCCCGATCCCCGACACCTGATCGAGCTGCTCGACCGAGGAGAGGCCGCCGTGTTCGTCGCGGAAGCCTACGATCGCCTCGGCGGTGACCGGGCCGATCCCCTCGATCTCTTCCAGTTGCTCGACGGTCGCGGTGCCAAGGCTGATCGGCCCTTCGGCACCCGCCACGCCTGCCGCGGCCGCACCGCCCGGCGCCCGCTCGGGGACGACGACCTGCTGGCCGTCGGCGAGCCGCGCCGCCAGGTTGATCGCTTCCAACTGCGCCCGCGGCGTGGCGCCTCCCGCCCGCGCCACGGCGTCGTTGACGCGGCTGCCGGCCGGCATCCGGTAGACGCCGGGGTCGCGAACCGCCCCGGTCACATCGACGACCAGGTCGCCCGATTGGCCGCCGATCGAGAAGTCGCCTTCCGCCGGCGCCGAGTCGGCCGCAGCGAATGAGACTTCACCGCCGCCCTCGCCGCGGATCGCCCGCGCCCCGACCAACAGCAGCGCGATCGCAACCGCCGCGTAGACCACCACCTGGGTTCGGCTCAGCTCCGGCATCACCGCCGATCCTGGCCGGGATCGACGCACGCGTGGCGCGCTCAGTTCAAATTCTTAGAAGCGAGCAGCGCGCGAAAGTGCGACGAGCTCAGAACTCGTCGTCATCGTCATAACCCGCGACCTCTGCCAACTGGTCGCTGTACAACTCCGCCGCGGCCACTGGCGGCGACTGGATCGAGACGCAGACCAGCTCGGCCGTGCCCTGGTTGCCGATCGAGTGCTCGGTCGCGGGCGGGACCAGGATCAGGTCTCCCTCGGCGACCTCCTGGGTGTCGCCGGCAACCGACATCGTGCCGCTGCCACGGACGACGACGTAGGCCTGCTCGGCCTCGCCGGAGGAGTGCAGCGTCTGCTCCGCCCCGTCGGGAACGCAGACCCAGGTGACGGAGAGGTTGCGCGAGCCGAGTTCCCCCGCGTCCATCAGGACATGGGCCCGGATCCGGTGCCACTCCTCCACCGCCGTGTCTTGCAGGCGCCTGACCAGCATTGGGGCGGCTTTCTAGCAGAACGGCGCGCCCCCGCGAAGGGCGCTACCGCACCACCAGGTTGACCAGCTTGCCTGGAACTACAATTTCCTTGACTATTTGTTGGCCGTCGAGATGCTTGGCGACCTTCTCGCTCTCGCGCGCCAGTTGCAGCAGCTCCTCCTTCGAGGCCTCGGCCGGTGCCTCGATCCGGTCGCGGAGCTTGCCGTTGACCTGGACGACCAGGGTCACGGTGTCGCTGACCAGCAGCGCGGGGTCGGCTTGCGGCCAGGGCTGCTCCCATACCCGCTCCCCGGTCAGCCGCTCGTAGACCTCACTGCCGAGGTGCGGGGCGAAGGGGAAGACGAGCGAGGCCGCGGTCGCCGTCGCAAAGCGGATTGCCGCGCCGCCCTCCGGCGTCTCGTAGAGACCGTCCTTGAGCCGGTAGGCGTCGTTGACCAGCTCCATCACCGCCGAGATCACGGTGTTGAACTGGAAGCCACGCTGAAAGTCCCGGGTCGTCTTGTCGATCGCCCAGTGCGCCTTGGCGAGCAGCTCGCGCGCCTCGCCGCCGGCCGCCGCGCTCGGCTCCCCCGCCTCGGTCCGGGTGCCGACCTCCTCGCAAAGCCGCCAGAGCCGCGAGAGGAAGCGGTTGACGCCCTCGACGCCCTCGTCGGTCCAGTCACCGCCGCGCTCGGGCGGGCCCATGAAGCAGACATACGTACGAGCGGTGTCGGCGCCGTAGCGCTCGACGTAGTCGCCGGGGCTGACCGTGTTGCCCTTCGACTTCGACATCTTCGCCCCGTCGCGGGTGATCATCCCCTGGGTGAAGAGGTTGGCGAACGGCTCCTGGACGCCGAGGCTGCCGAGGTCGGCCAGCGCCTTGGTGAAGAAGCGCGCGTACATCAGGTGCAGGATCGCGTGCTCGACCCCGCCGATGTACTGGTCGACCGCCATCCAGTGGTCGACCGCCTCGCGGTCCCACGCCGCCCCGTCGTTGTGCGCGTCGAGGTAGCGGAGGAAGTACCAGGAGGAGTCGACGAAGGTGTCCATCGTGTCGGTCTCGCGGCGGGCGGCGGCGCCGCAGCGCGGGCACTCGGTCGCGACCCAGTCCTCGGCCGCGGCCAGCGGGCTCTTGCCCTGCGGCGCGTAGTCCTCGATCTCCGGCAGCTCGACCGGCAGCTGCTCCGCCGGCACCGGCACGATCCCGCACTCGTCGCAGTAGACGACCGGGATCGGCGCCCCCCAGTAGCGCTGACGGGAAACGAGCCAATCGCGCAGGCGGTAGTTGACCGCCGTTTCGCCGCGCCCCTCCGAATTGAGCCAGGCGACGATCTCGTCGTAGGCCTCGCGGTTGTGCTTGCCGTCGAAGCGACCGGAGCCGGTCATCGCCCCGTCGCCCGCGAAGGGCAGGCCCTCGTCGTCGCGCGCCTGCTCGGGGTCGGTTCCCTCGATCACCCGCTTTACGGGCAAGCCGAACTTCTGGGCGAATTCGTAGTCGCGGCTGTCGTGCCCCGGGACGGCCATGATCGCCCCGGTGCCGTACTCCATCAGCACGTAGTCGGCGACGAACATCGGGATCTCCTCGCCGTTGACCGGGTTGACGACCGAGCGCCCGAGCGGCACCCCGGTCTTCTCGCGGTCCTCCGCCCCCCGCTCCTCGGCCGACTCGCGGCCGATCCGGTTGACGTACTCGCGCACCTCCGCCTCGGCCGGCGTGCCGGCGACGAGGCGCTGCAGCTCGGGGTGCTCTGGCGCCAGCACGAAGAAGGTGGCGCCGAAGAGGGTGTCGGGGCGGGTCGTGAAGACCGGGAAGTCGAGGTCGACCTCCTCGCAGCGGAAGACGACCTCGGCCCCCTCGGAGCGGCCGATCCAGTTGCGCTGCATCGTGATCACGTGCTCGGGCCAGGACTCGAGCAGCTCGAAATCGGCGAGCAGGCGGTCGGTGTACTCGGTGATGCGGAAGAACCACTGCTCGAGATTTTTCTGGATCACCTCGGTCCCGCAGCGCTCGCAGCGGCCGTCGACGACCTGCTCGTTGGCGAGCACCGTCGCGTCCTTCGGGCACCACTGGACCGGCGCCTCGGTCCGGTAGGCGAGGCCGCGCTCGAACAGCTGCAGGAAGATCCACTGCGTCCAGCGGTAGTACTCGGGCGTGTGGGTGGCGAGCTCACGGCTCCAGTCGATCGAGATCCCCCACTCGCGGAACTGGCGCTGGAAGGAGGCGATCGAGCGCTCGGTCGCGACCCGCGGCGGCTCGCCCGTTTTGATCGCGTTGTTCTCCGCCGGCAGGCCGAAGGAGTCGTAGCCCATCGGGTGGATCACCTGGAAGCCCTGGCGGCGGCGGAAGTGGGCGATCGCGTCGCCGACGGCGTAGCACTTGAGGTGGCCGACGTGGGGCTCGCCCGAGGGGTAGGGGAGCATCTCCAGCACGTAGGCCTTCGGCTTCTCCTCGTCGAAGCCGGGCTGCCCGGGGTTGGCGACCTCCCAGGTCTTCTCCCCGGCCCAGACCTCCTGCCACCTGCGCTCGATCGCTTTCGGCTCGTAACCCGGCATCGCGGCTGCGATCTTACGAGCCGGAGGCCCGGCGCCGCGTCGGCGCCGCTCTAGAGAACCTGCCGCAGGCCCGGCGAGAGCGCTTCGAGGATGTGGGGCCAGACGTAGACCTCGACCGTCGCCGCGATCACCAGCGCCGGAATCGCCAGCGTCACGGTGATGAAGGTGGCGGCGAGGAGCTGGTTCCACTCGCCGCGGCGGCTGGCGATCAGCCAGGCGGCGAGCGGCAGGAAGAGTGCGGTCAGCTCCAGCAGCGCGTGCGGGAGGACGCTGAGGATCAGCTCGAGGCGGGTGATCTGCAGCTGGTAGGCGATCGTCG
>DASTSW010000024.1:0-23283 GCA_035760445.1 Solirubrobacterales bacterium
GCCCCTCTCCAGACACTCAACATCGAGCCATAAGCGAGATGTGTCTGGAGAGGGGCACACGGCCCTCCCCCGCCACCCAGCTTTTAAGCGAAGAACTCCCGCGCCCGTTCGGCGACCAAATCCGGCATCTCGTCGGCGATGAAGTGGCCGCAGTTGTCGACCAGCTCCAGCTGCATGTCGCTCGCATGCTGCTCGTAGCCCTCGAGAAGGGTGTAGCGGAGGGCTTGGTCGCCTTTGCCGAAGAGGAGCTTGGTCGGGACCTCGAGGCGGGCCTTGGCGTAGCGGCCGCGGGCGATGTCGCGGGCCTCCTCGAGGTTGAAGACCCGGTAGGTCTGGACCGCGGCGTTGGCCCGGTCGGGCTCGGTGAATTTGTCGCTGAAGGCGTGCAGGGTGGCGTCGTCCCAGACCTCGCGCCTCACCGAGGCGCCGACCAGCACTTTCGGGATGAACTTGCCGCTGGTGTGCAGCCGGGGACCGATCCCCGGGCTGAGGATCAGCCACTGGTACCAGAAGCGCCAGAGGTGGGGCGCCATCTCCCGCATGCCAACCCAGGGCGGCAGGATGTTGAGCGCGAGGTAGCGCTCGAACCGCCGCGGCTCACGCAGCGTCAGCAGGAACCCGATCCAGGCGCCCCAGTCGTGGCCGACCAGCTTCACCCGCTCGATTCCCAGCTCGTCGAGGACGGCGAGCACGTCGTCGGCCATGTTCTCCTTCTCGTAGCCGCGGGCGGGCGCGTCGGACCAGCCGTAGCCGCGCAGGTCGAGGGCGATGACCCGGTAGCGGTCGGCCAGCGACGGCATCAGGTGGCGCCACTCGTACCAGTGCTGCGGCCAGCCGTGCAGGCAGAGGACGACCTCGTCGCCGCTGCCGGCTTCGGCGTAGTGGAACTGGATGCCGCGGGCGTTGACCCAGTGGTGGGAGACGCCGGCTATCTCGGGTGGCTGGCTCACCAGCCAAAGACCCTACTCAGCGTCGTTCGCTCAGTGCAGCGCGGTCGCCGCCGAGCGGCGGAAGTCGTTGAGCACCCGCTCCATCTCGCCGACCTCGCAGGGCACTCCTTCGGGCCAGTCCTTCTCCGGGTGCTCGTGCAGGGTCTTCAACCCGTTGCCGCTGATGATCGCGACGACGGTCTCGTCGGGGCCGATTTTCCCTTCCTGGGCCAGCCGCGCGGTCGAGGCGATCGTCGTCCCGCCCGCCGGCTCGGTGAGGATCCCCTCGGTCGCGCCGAGCAGGTCGATCGCGTTCCAGATCTCGTCGTCGGAGGCGGTCGCCGCCGAACCCTCGCGCGAGCGGACCGCGTCGACGACCAGGTTGCCGTCGCCGGGAGCGCCGATCGCCAGCGAGTGGGCCGCCGTCTCCGGCTTCTGATGCTCGATCTCGCCGCCGCCGACGATCGCGGTCGCGATCGGCGAGCAGCCGCTCGCCTGGGCGATGTTGATCTTCGAGCCCGCGGTCTCGGCCAGGCCGACCGTCTCCAGCTCGACCAGCCCCTTGTGGACCCGCGAGGAAAGCGTGCCGCCGGCGGCGGGGATGACGAAGTGGTCCGGCGCCTGCCAGTCCAGCTCCTCGACCACCTCGAAGGCCATCGTCTTCGCCCCCTCGGCGTAGAACGGACGCAGGGTGATGTTGGCGAACTCCATCCCGGTCTCCAAGGCCAGCTCGCGGCAGGCGCGGTTGGCCTGGTCGTAGTTGGCGTCGAGCTGGATCACCTGGGCGCCCATCGCCCGGCAGGCCTTCGCCTTGCCCTTCTCCATGTTGCCCGGGTAGAAGATGTAGGGACGGGCGCCGGCCTGGGCCGCCAGCGAGGCGACCGCGGTGCCGACGTTGCCGGTCGAGACGCAGCCAACCTCATCCTTGCCCAGCTCCAGCAGGCGGGCGATCGCCATCCCCACCACCCGGTCCTTGTAGGAGAGCGAGGGGCGGTTGGTCGAATCGTCCTTCAGGTAGAGGTTGCTGAGCCCGAGCTCGGCGCCGAGCCGCTCGGCGTGGATCAGCGGCGTTTTGCCGGCGAACTGAGCGACCCGCTCTTTCGCTTTCAGGTTGAGGATCGGCAGCAGCTCCTCGAAGCGCCAGATGTTCCAGGGCCGCTCCGCCGCGGAGCGCTCGGCGATCCGCTTCTTGGCCAGCTCGTAGTCGTAGTCGACGTCGAGCCCTTCGCCGCAGGCCGGGCACTTGAAGGCCTTGTCGAGCAGGGGCGTGCGATAGCCGCAGTCGCGGCAGACGAGTTCGGTGGCACAGGAGCGGGTCCGGAGCCCGTAGGGCTCGGTGAGATGCGGCTCTACCGCGTCACTCATGACTCCTCCTTTGCCGCCGATCCCTCGGCGTCGATCCTGTTGATCGCACGGGTATAACACATGGCTGGATATCGCTCAACGCTTTCTGCGTAAAACTACGGGAACCGGTACCGCTGATCCCCTCCAGCAAGGTAGCGAAAGCTGGGGCGGGCGCAACTGTCCTGTAGTCTCTTGTCTGTAGAGGTTCTGTCAGCAACTCAGGAGGATCGCCTCGATGACCCCGCAGGAGCGCTTCGCCGTCAACCTACGCAAGGCCCGCGTCGCGGCCGGCGTCTCCCAGGAAGAGCTGGGCTACATGTGCGACCTGCACCGCACCGAGGTCTCGCTGCTCGAGCGGGCCGGGCGCGAGCCGCGGATGGCGACGATCGTCAAGCTCTCCGGCGCGCTCAACACCTCCGTCGCGGAGCTATGCGAGGGCGTCTCCTGGCTGCCGAAAGCCAAGCGCTTCGACGTCAAGCGCCCGCCCAAGAGCTGAACCGCGCCTCCGCGTCGTTTCCGGGCAAATAAAACGCCGCGCGGTCGTGGCGCGCGGCGTTTAGAGCGAAAAGATGAAGGGAGGCGGGGCGACGCCGGCCGAGCCGACGTGACCAGGATCCGTCATGACGATTTAGATCCTGGCTCAGGACTGGTCCTCCTTTGCCACCCCAAGGCGGTTTCCCATATCCGAGAGCCCCGCCTCCTTCACCGGTTGATCGCCCGGCAGAACCATTCATAACAGAATTGAATCCATCAATCAAGGGTGTTTGCTCAATAGCTCAAGGTACCCCTGATTCTCTCCCTTATGAGGTGGGCGAGGGCGAGGGCGAGACCGGAATCTCGGCCTCCTCGGGCCAGCGCTCGAGCACCTCGGCGCTGTCCTCGACCCCGGCCGCGACCAGCAATTCCTCGGCCACGTGCGGGGCAAATGGCACCAGCGTCCGCGCCAGCAGGGCCAGGGCGGCGAGCTGGGCCTCGGCGTCGGCGCGATCGAGCTGACCGCGCCGTTTGATCACCCGCTTCTCGAAGTCCTGGATCCGCTCGAAGAGGCGGGTGATGTTGCGGATCGCCTTGTGCATCTGCAGCTGCTCGACGTCCTCGGTGATTTTCGCCAGGCCGTTCTCGCACCATTTGCGCAGGCGGTCGCGCATGTGCTCGGTGTCGGCGGCGGCCTCGGGGTCGTGCTCCAGCCCCTCCAGCGCCGCGAGGCGATCGTGGCTGTAGTTCCAGAGGTTGCGCAGGAAGCGGCTCGCGAACCGCACCGCCCCGTCATTCCAGTTCAGCGTCTTCGCTGGCCCGGCGGCGTAGAGGACCGCGAGACGAACGGTGTCGGCGCCGTGCTGGGCGACGAGCTCGTCGGGGTTGACGACGTTGCCGAGGTGCTTGCTCATCTTGCGCCCGTCGGCGATCACCATCTCGTGGAAGAGACAGCCGGCGAACGGCTCCCCCTCCCCCATGAACTCGAACGGCCCGATGTCGCGCAGCGCCTTGGTGACGACGCGCTGGTCGAAGACGAAGCTGCCGCTGTCGTTGCCGGCGACGAGGCGCTCGGAGGGCAGCCACTCGCGCAGCTCGGGGTGGGTGAACATCTGCTCGTCGCGGTCCTCGGGCGGGACCGCAGCCGGGACCCAGAGCCAGAGCGCGTCGAAGTGGCAGTCGAGGGTGTCGGTCTCGCGCTTGGCGGCGGCGCCGCACTTCGGGCACTCGACATCAACGAAATCGGAGCGCTCGGCCAGCGGATTCCCTTCACCGGTCGGCTGCAGGTCGCGGGGCAGGACGACCGGCAGGTCGGCCTCCGGAACCGGCACCGGGCCACACTCCTCGCAGAGGACGATCGGGATCGGGCAGCCCCAGGCGCGCTGGCGCGAGATCGAGAAGTCGTTGGCGCGGTAGCGGGTGGCCTCGGCGGCGCTCTCCACCGGGGCGGGAGCGGGCCGCTCGTCCTCGCTCTCCGGCGCGGCGGGCACCTCGACCCGGTCGAGGCGCTCGGCGAGGTCGCGGTCCGCCTCGTCGATCGCCGGGATGCCGAGCGCCGCGGTCGGCCCGAAGCGGGCGTCGACGATCGGCGAGACGACCACCGGCAGCTGCTCACCACCGGGGCCGGCGATCGAGTTGCCGGTGTCGACCAGCGGCACCGAGCGGGCGTCGCGGGCGCTGCGGTCCCAGCCGCCGGAGCGCATCTTCTCCAGCTCCTCGCGGGCGGCCGGGTCGGTCGCCCAGGCGTCGACCTCGGGGTGGCGCGGCGAGAGCAGGACGAAGCTGGCTAGGCTGGCGTGCTTGCGATGCGGGGTGAAGGCGGTGAGAGTGCGACCGTCGCCACCATCGAGGTCGAGCTCGACCCCGTCGGAGCGGCCGAGGATGTAGCGCTGAGTCGCCAGCGAGAGCTCGTCCCACTTGCCGCTCTCCTCCAGGAGGGCGGTGTTGCGGTCGTTCTCCTCCAGGTAGGGGGTGATGCGCAGGAACCAGGTCGGGCGCCGGATCAGCCGCACCTCGTTGTGGCAGCGCCAGCAGCGCCCGTCCTCGACCTGGATCGAGGCCAGGGTGGTCTGACAGGTGTCGCACCAGTCGACGGTGGCGTCGGCGCGGTAGATCAGGTCGCGCTCGAGCAGGGTGATGAACAGCCACTGCGACCAGCGGTACTGGCGCTCGTCCGAGCTGTAGAAGACGCGGTCGTAGTCGAAGGAGAAACCGAGCCGCTTCATCTGGCCGAGCATCCGCTCGCCGCACTCCTCGACCCACTCGGCGGGCGGCACCTGGCGCTCGATCGCCGCCAGCTCGGCCGGCAGCCCGAAGGCGTCGAAGCCGAAGCCGAAGAGGACCGAGTCGCCGCGGCCGCGGCGGAAGCGGGCGTAGGAGTCGCCGATCGAGTAATCGCGGACGTGGCCCATGTGCAGGTTGCCCGAGGTGAACGGGCTCGAGGGCTTGACGTAGACCCGCTCCGAGCCATCGCGCAGCTGCGGCGCCGCGAAGTCGCCGCGCCCCTCCCAGCTCTCCTGCCGCGCAGCCTCGATCGCCTGCGGGTCGTAGTTCGGTTTCTCGCTCACCGGATCAAGGCTAACCGAGCCGTGAAGGGCGCCCGCCCTCTACTGATCGAAAGTGAAGAGCTTGTTGCCGACGAAGTTGAACGGCATCGCGACCGCGACGGCGATCGCCTGGGCGGGGAGTTCGCCGACCCCGCCGCCGGAGACCAGCAGTTCGAGCACCACCAGGTTGACGACGAGCGAGGCGATGCTGACGGCGAAGAAGCGGGCCGCCTGGAAGTGCGCCGGCCGCTGGCCCGGCTCGAAGGTCCAGTGGCGGTTCCAGAAGAAGTTGTTGCTGACGGCGACGACGAAGGCGCCGATCGCCGCGGCGATGTGGTGGACGTCGAGGACGCTCGCCAGGAGGGCGAAGACGGCGAGGTTGATCAGGTAGCCGGAGCCGCCGACGAGGCAGAATTTGAGCAGCTGGACCCATTTTTCCGGCTGCCTGGCGGCAGCACCGATCCGGTTGGCGATTTCGGTGGCAGGGGTCATCGCGAACGGATCAGGTTAACGAGAGCAGGGGCGCCGGGACCGATCTGCGTAGTCTTCCCGCTCCGATGGGCACGAGGACCGCAACGGTGGCAGCCGTGGCGCTGGCCGCCGCAGGGGTGGCGCTGGCGCTCGTATTCGGTGGCAAGAAGACGCCGGAGACCGCCAAGGCCGATGAAGGCATCCCCGGCGCGCCGGCGGTGGAAATCATCTCCCCCCGCAACGGCGCCCGCCAGACCAGCCACGCCGCCGTGGTCAAGGTCGACGTCGAAAACTTCCAGCTGGCGCCGCGCCAGTTCGGCGGCGAACCGCAGCTCGGCGAGGGCCACCTGCGCTTCAGCCTCAAGCGGGTCCCCGACTGCGTCGACCCGAAGAAACTGTCGGATGCGATCAACAGCCCGGTCGGCAAGGGGCGCCTGGTCGGCAAATCCTTCGACTACGCCGGCTACGCGGGCGCCAACGGCGCCCTGGCCGAGGAGATCGGCTCGGCCGGCAGCTACTCCCCCGCCACCCGGCCGGAGATCTACTACCACGGCCTGCCGCCCGGTTTCTACCGCCTGATCGTCGTCCTCGCCCAGAACAGCGGCATGCCGACCCAGTTCCACGACGTCACCAACTTCCAGATTCTCCCTCGCCATAACAAGGGGCCGAAACCCTGCGGACCGGGCAAAGTTCCGAGCGCCAAGGCCGCCCAGCGCCTCGAATAAGGCTCCCGACCGCCAATACTTCACTTTGTATAGTGGTTAGGTGCGCACTTATCGCCGCCTGATGGGATTCCTGCGCCCTTACCGGGCGCAGCTATGGGGTTCGCTGATCTTCGCCTGGGCGGCGATGGGGATGACGGTCCTGATCCCGTACCTGATCGGGCAGGCGGTCAACGCGATCAAGAACGGCGACAAGCCCGACCTGCTGCCGCTGGCGCTGGCGATCTTCGCCGCGGCGGTGCTGCGGCTGGGGTTGATCGTGGTCCGGCGGGTGGTCGCCGGCAAGGTCTCGCTCGGGGTCGAGTTCGACCTCCGCCAGGCCTTCTACGCCCACCTGCAGCGGCTCGAGCTCGGCTTCTTCGACTCACAGCAGACCGGCCAGCTGATGTCGCGGGCGACGGTCGACCTGCAGTCGATCCGCTTCTTCCTCGGCTACGGCCTGATCTTCATCACCCAGACCGTGCTGACGATCGTCCTCGCCAGCGCGGTGATGCTCTGGATGAATCCCTGGCTGGCGCTGATCGCGCTGGCCCCGACGCCGCTGGTCGTCTACGTCGCCTCCCGCTACAACCGCGTCTCCCGCCCCGCCCAGCAGGAGGTCCAGCAGCGGATCGCCGAGCTGACCGCCGAGGCCGAGGAGAACGTCTCCGGAATCCGCATCGTCAAGGCCTTCGCCCGCGAGGAGCACCAGCTGGGCCGCTTCCAGCGCGCGGTGGCGCGGGTCTTCGACCAGAGCATCTACTCGACCAAGCTGCAGGCCTTCTTCTCTCCCCTGCTCGGGCTGCTGCCGCAGCTGGGGATTGCCCTGGTGCTGCTGATCGGCGGCCGCGAGGTGATCAACGGCAACCTCCTTCTCGGCGACTTCACGACCTTCTACATCTACCTGGTGATGCTGGCCGGGCCGATGCGGATGCTGGGGATGACGATGGGAATGGCACAGCGGGCGATCGCCTCCGGCAACCGCCTGTTCGAGATCCTCGACCGCGAGCCGCGGATCCAGAGCCCGCCGCAGGCGCCGGTGCTGCCGTCCGGCGGCGGCGCGGTCGAGCTGCGCGGGGTGACGCTGCACTACGAGGGCGCGGAAGAGGTGCCGGCGCTGGAGGAGGTCGATCTGTCGGTCGAGGCCGGGAAGACGGTGGCGCTGGTCGGGCCCTCGGGTTCGGGCAAGACCAGCCTGGTGGCGCTGATCGCGCGGCTGTACGACCCCAACGAGGGCGAGGTGCTGGTCGACGGCGCCGACGTGCGCTCGGTCGAGGTCGCCTCGCTGCGCTCGGAGATCGCCTTCGTCGCCGACGACAGCTTCCTCTTCACCGCCAGCGTCGCCGAGAACATCGCCTACGCCCGCCCCGAGGCGAGCCTCGAGGAGATCGAAGCGGCGGCGCGGCGGGCGCAGGCCGACGAGTTCATCCGCGCCCTGCCCGACGGCTACGAGACCCGCGTCGGCGAGCGCGGCCTGACGCTTTCCGGCGGCCAGCGCCAGCGGGTGGCGATCGCCCGCGCCCTGCTCGCCGACCCGCGGATCCTGATCCTCGACGACGCCACCTCCTCGGTCGACGCGACCACCGAGGCGGCGATCAAAGCTGGCCTGCGCGAGGCGATGGCCGGGCGGACGACCTTCATCATCGCCCACCGCCTCTCCACCGTCTCCCTGGCCGACGAGATCGTCGTCCTCGACGGCGGCCAGGTCGTCGACCGCGGTAGCCACGAGGAGCTGCTGGAGGGCTGCGGCTTCTACCGCGAGATCGCCGAGCACGGGCTCGCCGACTCGGTCTTCCTGCAGCGCGACCTCGAGGAGCGGGAGGAGGTGGCGCGGCTGTGAACGACAGCGGGCCCAACATGGGCAACATCGGCCGTCTCTTCGCCGACCTCTGGCGGCTGCTGCGCGGCGAAGACCGGCGCGGGCACAAGGTGCGCTGGCTCGTCACCCAGCTGCGGCCCTATCGCGGCCGCGTCGCCCTGATGTTCGGAAGCCTGCTGGCGGCGACCGGCGCCGGCCTCGCCCCTCCCTACCTGGCGGGAAAGGCGATCGACTCCGGGATCGAAACCAACGACGTCTCGGCGCTGGACTGGATCGTCGCCGCCTTCGTCGCGGTGGCGATCGTCTACGCGGTGGCGACCTACCTGCAGACCTACATGGTCGGCTGGGTTGGGACGCGGGTGCTGCAGGACCTGCGCGAGCGCGTCTTCACCCACATCCAGTCGATGCCGATCGGCTTCTTCACCCGGCGCAGCCCGGGTGTGCTGATCTCCCGCATGACCAACGACATCGAGGCGCTGAACCAGCTGGTCACGACCGGCGTGGTGACGATGTTCTCCAGCACCCTGACGCTGATTGGTGTGGTCGTGATCCTGCTCCTGCTCGACGTCAAACTGGCGCTGGTCACCTTCCTCACCTTCCCGTTGCTGATGGTGGCGAGCCTCGTCTTCCGCGTCGCCTCGGCCGGCGCCTACAAGCAGACGCGGGAGCGGATCGCGGCGATTACCGCCTACCTGCAGGAGTCGCTCAGCGGCGTACGGGTGGTCCGCAGCTTCGGCCAGGAGCCGCGCCACATGGACGAGATGACCGCGCTGAACGAGGCCAACCGGGCGGTGAACATGAAAACCGTCTACCTCAACGCCTCCTACTTCCCGGCGGTGGAAATGCTGGCGGCGGTGGGCACCGCGGTGATCCTGCTCTACGGCGGCAGCCAGGCAATCGACGGGGCGATCCAGATCGGCGTGATCGTCGCCTTCGTCGGCTACCTCAACACCTTCTTCGAACCGATCCAGCAGCTCTCCCAGCTCTACACGACCTACCAGCAGGGGATGGCGGCGCTGGACAAGATCTTCGACCTGCTGGAGACCGAGCCGGAGATGGTCGACGCGCCCGACGCGATCGACCCCGGGCCGCTGCGCGGCGAGATCGAGCTCGACGGCGTCTGGTTCTCCTATGCCGAGGGCGACGAGCCCGTCGACGACACCTGGGCGCTGCGCGACGTCGACCTGCACGTGCCGCCGGGGCAGACGCTGGCGCTGGTCGGGGCGACCGGGGCGGGCAAGAGCACCTTCGCCAAGTTGGTCGCCCGCTTCTACGACCCGCAGAAAGGGATCGTGCGGGTCGACGGCCACGACCTCCGCACCCTGCGGCAGCAGGCGCTGCGACGGCAGCTGGGGATCGTGCCCCAGGAGGGCTTCCTCTTCTCCGGCAGCGTGCGCGAGAACGTCGCCTTCGGACGGCCGGAGGCGAGCGACGAGGAGGTCGCGGCGGCAATCGCCGCGGTCGGAGCGACCGAGTTCGTCGCTGCCCTGCCCGACGGCCTCGACACCCAGGTAGGCGAGCGCGGCATCCAGCTCTCCGCCGGCCAGCGCCAGCTGGTCGCCTTCGCCCGCGCCCTCCTCGCCGAGCCCCGCATCCTGATCCTCGACGAGGCCACCTCCAACGTCGACGTCCGCACCGAGAAAACGATCGAGCGCGGCCTCGAGCGCCTCCTCCACGGCCGCACCGCCATAGTCATCGCCCACCGCCTCTCGACCATCCGCCGAGCCGGCAAGATCGTCGTCCTCGAAGGCGGCCAGATCGCCGAGCAAGGGACGCACGACGAGTTGATCGCGGCCGGCGGGGTGTACGCCAAGCTCTACGGGGCGTGGGCTGAATCAGCTGCTTGACCTCGTTGCGGGGAGAGGAGTCCAGTGCCCTCTCCCAGAGACCGTCGCGCAGCTGGACGAAGTGCTGGGCGCGACTGTGGTCTCAGGAGCCTCTGTGAGAGGGCACTGGACTCCTCGGTTTCACCGAGTCCGCCTGAAACCCCCATATAGGTGTACTGATGCGGACTCGGTGATCAGGAGGAGCCGATGACGCTCGGGGAGGGAGTCGATACCCCTGAGGCGGGCATGTTCGGCGATATGCAATCTGATGCTGGGCGCGCGAAGCGCGCTGTTCGATTGCGGCTAAGCCGCGAAGCGGCGTGTCGCGCAATGCCCGGGGAAGGGGTGTCGACTCCCTCCCCTACCGGGCGGGTTAGATCAGCCGGGGCCGACGCCGCCTGAGGAGCCGCCGGTTTCGGGGGCTGCTTCAGGTGCTTCGGAGCCGCCGCCGGCGCCGCCGGTTTCGGGGGCCACTTCTTCTTCGGGCACGATTTCTTCTTCCGGCGCCGGTTCGACGTATTCGGGTTCGACCCCGCCTTCTTCGCCGCCTTCGAATTCTTCGCCGCTCGGCGCGGATTCGCCACTGCCGGCCGGGGGCGTGATCGCGCCCGGTTCGTCGCTGCAGTCTTCAAAGCCGTAGATCGCCGCCTGCGACTGGAATTCTTCCAGCGCCGCGCTCGCTTCCTGGCCGGCTTCTTCCATGCCCGCGAGGTCTTCTTCGGCGGCCGCGGCTTTCAATTCACCCTCGGCTTTGGCCAGCTGTTCCGTCGCTTCGGAGAATTTCACGTACTCGCTGTCGCTTTCCTCCGGCGCCCCGAGGTCCTGGAGGCGTTCGACCATGCCGAGGTAGAGGTTGGCGACTTTTTCGCTCTGCTCGGCCGACCCGGCTTCTTCCGTTTCCGAGGAGGTGAGCGCGCCGACGCCTGCGTTGACCTCGGCGCAGATTCCGTCGCCCTGCTCGATCAGTTCGTCCTGGGTCAGCGCCGCCGGTTCTTCGACGGTCGGCGCCGTCGTTTCGGTCTCGTCGCCCCCGCCACCGCAGCCAGCGACAACGAGCGCGATCAGCGCCGCGAGTACCAGCAGGAGGGTTTTGTGGCCGGGTCTCCTCACGGGGGCGAAGCTAGCAAAGGGAATAGACGCCTTTGCAGGGGGTTACGTGCTGTTGGCGGTTCACTGCGGCCCAGGGACTCGAACCCCGACTACCTCGTCCAGAGCGAGGCGTGCTGCCATTACACCAGGCCGCAACGGCGTTCCCTCAGGATAAGGGACTCAGGAAAAGGGAGTGCCCTCGGCGATCATCTGCCGGGCTTCCGCGAGTTCCTCAGGACGGCCGACGCTGAGGCAGCCTCCGACCCGGTCGCCCTGCAGGTACCAGACCGAGAACTCGCCACCGTCGCGATCGCCGCGCCAGACCTCGCGATCCCACTCATGCGCCGGCCCGACGTACTCGAGGCTGGCCCAGTCGGCGAGGTCGCTGAAGAAGTAGGGGACGACCTCGTAGTCGGCGTCGTCACCGAGCATGTTGCCGGCAACGTGGCTGCCCTGCTGCATCGCCACGTCCCAGTGCTCGACGTGGATTCGCCGCCCGTGGACGACGCTCTCGTAGGAGCCGCAGTCGCCCGCCGCGTAGATCCCCGGCACCGAGGTCTCCAGCTTCGAGTCGCAGACGATGCCACCGTCGCCGACCTCGATCCCGGCCCGTTGGGCCAGCATCGCGTCGGGGCGCACCCCGGCGCCGACGACGACCGTGTCGCACTCGACGCTGAGCCCGCTCTCGCAGACGATCCCCCGCACCCGCCCGTCGCCCTCGAAGGCGCTCAGGGTCTCGCCGCCGTGGAAGGTGACCCCGTGGGATTCGAGCTGCTCCTGGAACCAGCGGCCGGCGTCCTCGCCGAAGGTGCGCGAGAGGGCGACATCCTCCATCGCGACGATCGTGCACTTCGTCCCCCGGGCGGTCAGCGAGGCCGCCACCTCGCAGCCGATGTAGCTGCCGCCGATCAAAACGACGTGCTCGGCCGCCTCGGCATCGGCGCGAATGGCATCTGCGTTGCCGAAGGCGCGCAGGTAGTGGATCCCCTCGTTCTCGGCCCCCTCGACGCGGAGGATGTTGACCATCGCCCCGGTGCCGATCAGCGCCTTGCCGAAGCCGACCTCCTCCCCGCCCTGGATTTTCGCCGTCCGCACCTCCAGGTCCAGCCCCATCACGTTCTTGCCGTTCAGCAGCTCGACGTCGTTCTCCTCGTACCAGGAGCGGCCGCCGTTGACGTGGGCGTCCTCGCGGCTGGCGTCGCCGCGCAGGTACTCCTTCGAGATCGGCGGCCGTTCATAGGGCGGCTCCGGCTCGCGGCCGACCAGCAGGATCGAGCCCTCGGCGCCGCGGCGGCGCAGCTCGGAAGCGCAGTGGGCGGAGGCCATGCCGCCGCCGATCAGCAGGAAATCGACCTCTCTGTCAGCCATGCCCTGGCTTATACCCGGCTAAGAGCCGTTGGACCCGCCGTTGCCTTCGGGGCCGAACAGGACCTTCAGGTCCTCCTCCTTGCCCGGGTCGAGCACGGCGAGGATCTCGTCGCCTTCCTCCAGCACGGTGTCGGCGGTGGGGACGAATCCCTTGCCCGAGCGTAGGACCGAGATCAGCAGGCTGCCTTCCGGCATCTGCAGGTCGCCGACCCGGCGGCCGGTCACGCCGGAATCCTTGCCAAGCAGCATCTCGATGATCTCCAGCTGCTCCTCCTGCAGGTCGAGCAGGTGGACCAGCCCGTACTCGGGCACCTCGTGCTCGAGCAGCCGCAGGATCAGGTCGGTGGCGGAAACCGAGGGTTTGACGCCCAGCAGGTCGAAGTGCTGTCGGTTCCGCGGATTGTTGACCCGGGCGATGATCTGGTCGACCAGGTACTTCTCCTTCGCGACCTGGCAGATCAGCATGTTGTCCTCGTCGTCGCCGGTCACCGCGATCACCATGTCGGCCCGCTGGATCCCGGCCCGCTCCAGCACCCAGAGCTCGGAGGCGTCGCCGTAAGTGATGTTGTGCTCGAGCTCCTGCTCGACGGTCAGGTAGCGGCGGCGATCGCTCTCGATCAGGGTCACCTCGTGATCCTTGTCGAGCAGCTCGCGCGCCAGGTTCCAGCCGACCTTCCCCGCTCCGACGACGATGATGTACATGGCTTCCGAGCTCCCCTACGCCGCCGTGGTCGCGTCCGGTGATCCGCCGCGCGCGGCCGCTTCGCGGACCTCGCCCTCTAGCTGGTCGATCGCGACCCGGGTCGGGCAGACCGTGTTCAGGCCCTGGCGCTGGTACCACTCGGCCCGCAGCGGATCGAGCACGCGCGAGATCACCGTCGGCACCTCGTAACGGCGCTGGGCGATCTGGGCGATGATGATGTTGGTGTTGTCGCCGTCGGTGGAGGCGATGAAGACGTCGGCGTTCTCGATTCCGGCGGCCTCGAGCGCCTCGGTCTCCAGGCCGGCGCCGACCGTGAACTGGCCCCCGAGGTCCTCCCAGCTCTTCTCCAGGCCGACCTCGAGCCGGGCGTGGGACTCGGGGTCCTCGTCGAGACAGGAGACGCTGTGCCCCTCGCGCAGCATCGCCCGCGCCACCGAGGAGCCGACCCGCCCGCAACCGACGATCAGAACGAACATGGCTGCGGATACTAGACCGCTACTCGGGTTCCGGCGGAGCCGTGAGCAGCACCTTGCAGGGCGCTTTCTTCAGCACGTACTCGGTCGCGGCCCCGATCTCGTCCGGCTTGGCGGCGCCGATCCCGCCGAGCACGCCGCCGCCGCGGATCTTGGTCGGCGGCTCGCCGCCGATCACGATCGCTTCGGCGTTGCTGCGCCGGGCCGCCTCGAGGATCCCGGCGCCGACCTTGCGGGCGCGGATCACCTCGGTCGTCACCTCGACGTCCTCGTACTCCTCCCCCACCTCACGGGCCCGCTCCAGCGCCCGCCGCGCCTGCTGCTCGCGCTCCTTCGGCAGCTTCGCGTCGAGCGGCAGGGTCAGCGGCACTTCGATCACGTAGACGACATCGAGGCGCGAGTCGTGCTCGCCCTTCGGGGTGCGGGCCTCGGCCGCGGCGAGGCGGCCGGCGGTGGCGACGATGTCGTCGTCGAGCTCGGTCCCGAAGACCGGCACGAGGATGTTGCTGTATTCGACCTCGGGCACCTGCTTGGTCAGCGCTCGCTCGGTGACCGAGACCCGCTTGGTCAGGGTCGTCCCCTCGAAGACCTTGCGGTAGACGACGTAGAACAGGAGCCCAAAGGCCATCCAGCCGAGGCCGACCCAGCGCGCGGTCGAGTGGTAGACGAGGACGCTGATGAAGGCGAGGCCGCTGACCAGCGCGGCGAGGATCGCCGGCAGCGGCAGCTCGGCGTGGCCCCAGGGGAAGCCCATCGGGATCTTGAACGGGCGCCTCCGATCCGGTTCGGTGATCCGCAGGCGGATGATCGAGAGGTGGGCGATGGTGATCGCCAGGGTCGCCCCGAAGGCGTAGATCCCGGCCAGCAGCTTGACGTTGGTGGGGATGATCAGGCCGATCGCGATCATCCCGCTGAGCACGATCGCCACGTAGGGGGTCGCGGTGCGGCGGTCGAGCTTGCCGAGCCAGCTGGGGATCTGGCGGTTGATCGCCAGCGTGTAGATGTGGCGGGAGACGCCGAGCATCGAGGTGCTCGCCGCCCAGATCAGCACCGGCGTCGCGATCAGGGCCACCATCCAGCGCATCGTGTCGGCAACCCAGGCCGGTTCAAAAGCGGAGACGACGCCGAGGATCGGCTCCTCGACGAACTCGTTGCCAAGCGCAGTCTGCGGCCCATCCGGCCCGCCCACCACCGGCACCGCCATCAGCGCAATCGCCGCCATCCCTGCGTAGACCAGCGGCACCGCGATCGCCCCGAGGCTGGCGACCCGCTTCAAGTCCTTACGGCTGACTTCGATCTCCGGCGCCAGGTCGGAGGCGGCCTCGATCCCGGCGTAGGCGAGCATCGCCACCACCGCGGCGTAGACGATGTCGCGGAAGCTGGGGTCGGAGAAGAGGTCGAGCTGCTCGGTGAGCCGGTCCGGATGCATCACGACCAGGGCGCCGACGCCAATCACCGCCAGCTGCAGCCCGAGGTCAGCGAGGGCCAGCAGGGTCAGCGAACCCTGCCGCTCGCGGCCGGTGACATTGAGGATGTTGAGGGCGCTGATCACGACGATCACCGCCGCGCCGAGGCCGATCTCCCAGCCGGGCCGGGCGAAGTCGCCGCTGACCGGCTCCAGGTAGTGCGGCACCGAGAGCGCCGCCAGGGCGATGACGATCAGGTAGTCGATCAGGATCGCCCAGCCGGCGATGAAGGCGACCAACTCGTTGAAGGCGTGGCGGGCGAAGGTCGAGGAGCCGCCCCGCTCGCGGAACATCGCCCCGCCCTCGACATAGGTCAGCGTCGTCAGCCCGAAGAGCAGCCCGGCGGCGAGGAAGATCAGCGGCGTCAGCCCCAGCCCCTTGTCGGCGACGACGCCGAGGGCGAAGTAGATCGAGAAGCCGACGGCCGAGTAGGCGGCGGCGAACAGCGACGGCACCCCGAGGCCGCGAATCATCAGCCGGCCACCGCGCGGCTCGCGCGGCTGCGCCGGGCGGTCGCCGTCCGCGCTCACCGCTCCATCCTTACGGCAACCCAGAGGCGGCCGATTCCGACCGCGAGGAAGGCGAGCCCGAGCAGGAACCCGACCGAGGCCGGGCCGCCTCCGTTGGCCAGGGTGAGGACGAGGACCAGCAGCCCGATCGCCGCCATCACCAGCGAGAAGGCGCGGACGGCGCCGCGGTAGACGCGCTCGCCGCTCACGGCGCCGCCTCGGCCAGGGCGGCGCCGGGCACCGCCGGCGGCTTGTCGGTCGGGTCGGAGACGACGATCACCCGGCAGGGTCGCTCACCGAGGATCGTCTGCAGGGTCTTGTCGTAGAGCGGCACGCCGTTGCGGTAGCGCATGCCGATCACGATCGCCCCGGCTTTGATCTCCGCCGCCTCGTCGGCGACCGAGTAGCCGGCCTGGCCGGGCCGCACCCGGGAAACGTGGCCGGTGACCCGCTGACCGCCAATCAGCTTCGCCTCCTCGATCTTGCTCTGCGCCTCGGCCTCCTGCTCGGACATGTCGGCGTCAAGCGGCAGGTTGGTCGGCACGGTCAGCATCGAGTGGATGTGAATCCCGCGGCGCCGCTTGGAGGCGAGCTTGACCGCGGTAGCGACCATCTCCGGCGAGAAGCTTTTGTCGTCCTCGAAGGCGACGAGGATCGACTTGTACTCGACCTCTTCGACCCCGAGCGGCTCGGGCAGCACGACCTTCACGGTTTCGGTCAGCGGCAGCCGCTGGTTGCGCCGGTAGAGGACGTAGACGGTGATCCCGAGGACCATCCAGCCGAGGCCGACGATCAGGGTCGTCGGGTTGAGGGCCATGACCACGAGCCAGGCGATGAAGGTGCCGAGCCCACCCAGCACGGCGCTGATCGGCACCTCGAAGCCGAAGGCGCGGACGTTCATCGGGGGTTTCCAGGTCCGCTCCACGTCCGGCTGCTTTCGCCGCAACTGGATCACCGCGACGTGGGCGATCGTGAACGAGAGCATCGCCCCGAACGAGTACATCGTCGCCAGGAAGTCGGTCTGGCCCGGCAGCAGGGTGATGATCGCGATGACCGAGAAGATCAGGATCGCGATGTAGGGGGTGCGATAGCGCGGGTGGACCTGGCGCAGGCTCTCGGGCAGCTGGCGGTGCTGTCCCATCGAGTAGGTGAGGCGGGAGACGCCGATCAGCCCGGCGTTGGTGGCGATCAAGAGGATCACCGCCGCGAGGATGCCGACGTAGTAGCGGAGGATTTCGGTCGGCATGTGGGCGAGGCCGAGGTTCTCGACGATGCCGAGGATCGGGTCGTCGGCGAAGGTGCTCCCGAGCGCGGTCGCGTAGTTGCCGGCGGCGTCCTGGGTGACCGGCATCGCCGAGAGGGCGACGATCGGGATCAGCAGGTAGAGGGCGAGGACGGCGACCACCGTCAGGCCGACGCTGCGGGGAATCGTGCGGGCCGCGTCTTTGGCCTCCTCGGCCATGTTGGAGATCGTCTCGATCCCGGTGTAGGCGATCATCCCGACCGCGATCCCGAGCAGGAAGTCGCTCCAGGTCGGGGCGACGCCGAGGTGGACGTTGCTGACCAGGGTGTCGGGGCTGAGGACCAGCACCACGCCGATGCCGACGAGGATCACCTGGGTGGCGAGGTCGGCGACGGCGAGGACGAGGTTCAGTTTCGCCGACTCCTCGGTGCCGCGGATGTTGATCAGCGCGAGGCCGATGATCAACACCGCGCCGCCGATGATGTCGCCGGGGCTCTCGCCGAGCCAGGGCCAGAAGACGGCCAGGTAGTGGGGCACGAAGAAAGCCGAGATCGCGACCGTGATCGTGTAGTTGAGCATCTGCCCCCAGGCGGCGACGAAGCTGACCAGCTCGTTGAAGGCATGGCGGGCGAAGCTGGAGGAACCGCCGGCCTCGGGGAACATCACCGTCGCCTCGGCGTAGGTGGCGGCGGTGGCGGCGAAGATCAGGCCGGAGATGACGAAGGCGACCGGGGTCAGCCCCAGGGCGAAGGCGGCGGTGACGCCGAGCGCGTAATAGATCGAGGAGCCGACGTTGCCATAGGCGGCGGAGAACAGAGCTCCGACGCCGTGGACACGGCTCAGCGATTCGTCTCTGGGGATTCGCTGGGCCATCTATGAGGAACGAGAACCGGACACTCGGACCGAATATACGCGCGTGGCCGGTGCTCTCACGCGGTCGCGGCGGGGGCACGGCGCACGTGTGCGCGGGTCAGCTCGGCCGGGGACGTGCAGCCGAGCAGGGCGAGGGCCAGCTCGAGCTCCTCTCGCAGCAGCCCGAGGACCCGGGCGACACCCTCGCGGCCGTCGCAGGCCAGGCCCCAGAGGGCGGGCCGGCCGACCAGCACCGCGTCGGCGCCGAGGGCCAGGGCGGTGGCGACGTCGATGCCGCGGCGGATGCCGCCATCGACCAGCAGGGTGGCGCGACCGTCGAGCGCGTCGGCGACCTCCGGCAGGGCGTCAGCGGTGGCGAGGGCGCGGTCGAGCTGGCGACCGCCGTGGTTGGAGACGACGACGCCAGCGGCGCCGTGGTCGAGCGCCAGCTCCGCATCCTCAGCCGTTATCAGCCCCTTGACGAAAACCGGGACGCTGCATTCGGAGGCGAGATCGGCGACGTCGGCCCAGGTCAGGGAGTGGTTCATCAGCGCGAAGATCTCCTCGATCGACAGCTGCTGCTCGCCGCCGGTGGCCGCGGTCAGCCCCGGGGTGCCGAGCTCGGAGGGCATCGTGAAGCCGTTGCGGCGGTCGCGCTCGCGGTTGCCGCCGGGCGGGGCATCGACGGTGACGAGGATCGCCTCGAAGCCGGACTCGACCGCCTCGTCGATCAACGCCCGGGTCACCCCGGGGTCTTTGAAGGCGTAGAGCTGGAACAGGTGCCGGCCCTGCGGTGCCGCGGCGGCGACGTCGGCCGGCCTAGTGTTCGCCAGGGTCGAGAGGCACATCGCGGTGCCGGCGTCCGCGGCACCCCGAGCCATCTCCGCCTCCCCCTCGGGATGCGCCATCCGCTGGTAGGCGACCGGGGCTACCAGGACCGGCATCGAGGCAGGTTTGCCGAGCACCTCGGTCGCGGCCGAAACCTCGTGGACGTCGGTCAGCACCCGCGGCCGCAGGCGCCAGCGCCCCCAGGCCGAGACGTTCTCCCGCAGCGTCGTCTCGTCCCCGGCGCCACCGGCGAAGTAGTCGAGCGGCCCGCGCTCCAGCTTCTCCGCCGCCAGCCGCTCGAAATCGGCGACGTTGATCGGCCCGTCTTCCACGGGCGCGAATCTACTTGTTCAGGGCTGGGACGCCTCGGCCCTGGGGATGCTCCGGGCGCGGGAACTTGAAGCGACCGACCGCCGGAGTGGGATCGACGTTGCCGGCCGGATCGACCGCGACGACCCTCAGCTTGTGACTGCCGGGCAGCGGGTGACCGAACCGCTTGCTCGAGCCACAGGGTTTGAACTTCGCACCGTCGAGACTGCAGCGGAAGCTGCTTCCGGCCTCGTCGGAGCCGAACTTGAAGACGAACGTCGGGGGCGTCCGCTTCAGCACGCTCTTCTTGATCGTCGTCTGCGGTGCCCTGGTGTCCGGCGCAGGAGGTGGTGGCGGAGGCGTTGAAGGTCCATCGCCGCCCGACGGGGGCGTTGGCTCAAGCGGATCAAGCACCGCGAACACGTTGAAGTCGAAGTTGGCGACCGCCGGCTCTTCCGATTCTTCATCAATGGGTCCCGAAACCCTGATCCGGACCGTCTGGCCGGCGGTGAGATCGAGTTCGGAGGATTCTTTGCCGACCACCAGCGGGGTCAAATCGTCGACCGCGTCGCCGCTGTAGAGGTCCAAGTCGAGGGCAAACGCCGTCTGACAGCAGGGGTGGCTGAATTTGTAGGTCGCGTCCTCCGGGGCGGTGAACGAGTACCAGACCGAGGCCCCCGTGGTGCCTTCCTGCGGCTCCCCGTGCTCGGTGCTCGCGGTCCAGTTGAAGCCGCGCACGTTGGCGAAAAACATGCGGTTGCCGCCGGGTTCTTCGGAGATGTTGCCGAGGATTTTCGCCGCGTTTTCGAATTCGTCGTTCGACGGGACCGGGGTTTCCTTGATCTCCAACTCGAATTCCCCTTCGGTCACCGGCGGCGGCGATTCCGGGAAATGGAAGTTGTTGCCGTCGACCGCGATCGCGTATTTGGTGCCGCTGGTCGCGAAGAACGTGTACTGGCGGCCCTGGTACGGGCAGTCGGGCCCTTCGCTGCCGTTGCCGCTGGCGGCCAGGGTCAGGTTTTCGACTTCGGTCCCGGTGAAGACCCCGAGGATCGTCGTGAATTCGCCCTCGCAGGCGCCGACAGTCACCCAACCGTCGCCGGTCGCTTCCCACTCGAACCAGACCGAGTGCCCGGCGGGAGACATTCCCGGGAGGAACTCGCCTTCCTCTTTGCCGGCTTCGAAGTTGTCGCCGCTGACTTCGATCGGGTTCCCACCGGGAAAACCCGGCCCGAGGACCTGACGGCTGGCGAATTTGTCATTGGCCGGCGGCGCGGCCGAGGCGGCGGCGGGCAGCGCCAACGCCACCAGCATCGCCAGAACGAGAAGTGCAGAAATCCCCCGCTTCAAGGCGCGAACCTTACCGAGCGCTTACCGGGGTGAGCCAGCCGGCGGCGTTTCCTCGGGCGGCGCCGGGCCCCAGCTCTCGCGCCCATCGGCGGTCGCGATCGGAATCTTCGGCCCCGCCATCGCGGACGTGTCCAGCGTCACGTCAGCGACCGCCTTGACCCGCGAGAGCACCTCGCGAACCGAGCTCTTGCGGCCCTGGGCGCCCCAGCCCTGCAGGTCGGCGGTGAGGCCGGTGGCGTCGAGCCCGGCTGCATCGGCGAGGTAGAGCGCCCGCGGCATGTGGAAGCCCTGGGTGATGACCACCGCGTCATCGACGCCGAAGATTTCCCTGGCCCGAACCATCGTCGCCCAGGTGTCGAAGCCGGCGTGGTCCTCGAAGATGTCGCGCGGCGTCACACCGTCCGCCACCAGCGCCTTGCGCATCGTGTCCGGCTCGTCGTAGATCCAGCTGCCGTGGTCGCCGGAGACGAGGATCTTCTCCACCTTGCCGGCGTGCCACAGCCGCGAGGCCTGCTCCACCCGCGCCGCCAGCATCGAGCTCATGTCACCGTCGGGCTCGACCAGAGCCCCCGGCACGATCGCGACTTCGGTCTGCGGGACCTCGGAGACCTCAGAGGTCGAATTCCCGCCCTCGAGGAGCACGTAAACGTTGGCAAGCGCCACCAGCAGCACAACCGCCGCCGCGCCGCCAAGCACCACCTTCGAAAGCCGCGGCCACCGCCGCAGCGGATAGGTCAATCCCCTGCGCATCCGGGGAAACGCTAGCGCGCCGGGCCGCACCCACCTCCACTTCGGCAGGTAGAGGTGGGTGCGGCGCAGCTTTCGTCACGCAGACGTCTGAGAGAAGACACGAACCGCGCGCCACACGTGCGCCCAATCCCGCCAGCCTGGGTGGGAGCCCACCGAGTCCGCCTCAGTGCCCCGTATAGGTGTACTCACGCGGACGAACAAGCGCCATCCGTTCATTCCGATCAATCCCTGTAGACCGATCGATCGGGGGCCATGTGCCCCTCTCACAGAGGCTCCTGAGACCACATTGGCGCCCAGCACTCCACCCCAGCTGCGCGAGACGGTCTCTGGGAGAGGGGCACATGGCCCCCCTCCCACCAACCGAATCTAGAAGTGGACGATCGGGATGATGAGGATCGCGACGATGTTCGCGACCTTGATCATCGGGTTGATCGCCGGGCCGGCCGTGTCCTTGTAGGGATCGCCGACGGTGTCGCCGGTCACCGAGGCTTCGTGCGCCGGTGAGCCTTTGCCGCCGTGGGCGCCGTCCTCGATCAGCTTCTTGGCGTTGTCCCAGGCGCCGCCGCCAGCGGTCATGCTGATCGCGGCGAAGAGACCGACGACGATGACGCCGATCAGCAGGCCGCCCAGCGCATTGACGCTGACCAAACCGACGATCACCGGCACCACGATCGGGATCAGCGAGGGCAGGATCATCTCTTTCTGCGCCGCCGCGGTGACGATGGCGACCGTCTTGCCGTACTCCGGTTTTTCGGTCCCCTCCATGATCCCGGGGTGCTCGCGGAACTGTTTCCGCACCTCCTCGACGACCTGACCGCCGGCACGGCCGACGGCCTCGATCGCGAAGGCCGAGAACAGGTAGACCATCATGCCGCCGATGATCAGCCCGATCAGAACGTCAGGGCTGGTCAGGTTGAAGAGGCTGTTGAGGTCGAAGCCCGCGGGCGCCTCGTCGGCGAGCTCGCTCTTGAAGGCGGCGAACAGCACCAGCGCGGCGAGCGCGGCGGAGCCGATCGCGTAACCCTTGGTCACGGCCTTGGTCGTGTTGCCGACCGCGTCGAGCGGATCGGTGACGTTGCGGACGTCCTCCGGCAGCTCCGCCATCTCGGCGATACCACCGGCGTTGTCGGTGATCGGACCGAAGGCGTCCAGAGCGACGATCAGGCCGCAGAGCGAGAGCTGTGCCATCACGGCGATGCCGATGCCGTAGATGCCGGCGAGCTCGTTCGCCCCGAGGATCGCGAAGGCGATGACGAGCGCCGGAGCGGCGGTCGACTGGAAGCCCTGGGCGAGCCCCTGGATGATGTTCGTCGCATGCCCGGTCTCGGACGCCTTGGCGATCGACTTCACCGGGTAGAAACGGGTCGACGTATAAAATTCGGTAATCACGAACAGCAGCGCGGTGACCGCGATGCCGATTACCGCGCAGAGCCAGAGGTCGCCGACGCTGATGGCGGCGCTGGCGGTGTCGAGCACGCCGACTCGCAGCGGTTCCTTCATCAGCCAGTCGGTGATCGGGTAGAAGGCCGCGATCGAGAGGAGCCCGGCGAGGATCACGCCTCGGTAGAGAGCGCCCTCGACCCGGTCGGATTTGGTCCGCACGACGAGCGCGCCGATGATCGAGGCGATGATCGCGACGCCGCCGATGACCAGCGGGTAGATCGCGACCTCGCGGGCGAAGTCCTCGGTGAAGGTGAGGACGCCGAGCAGCATCACGGCGACGGAGGTGACCGCGTAGGTCTCGAACAGGTCGGCGGCCATGCCGGCGCAGTCGCCGACGTTGTCGCCGACGTTGTCGGCGATCACGGCCGGGTTGCGGGGATCGTCCTCGGGGATCCCCGCCTCGACCTTGCCGACCAGGTCGGCGCCGACGTCGGCGGCCTTGGTGAAGATGCCGCCGCCGAGACGGGCGAAGACCGAGATCAGCGAGCCGCCGAAGCCGAGGCCGACGAGGGCGTCGACCGCGTGCTTGTCGCTGGCGCCGGTGAGGATCAGGAAGCCGTAGTAGCCGGCGACGCCGATCAGCGCCAGGCCGACGACCAGCAGACCGGTGACCGAGCCACCCTTGAAGGCGACGTCGAGCGCCGGCGGGACGCCGCCGCGGGCCGCCTCGGCGACGCGCGAGTTGGCCCGCACCGAGACGTTCATCCCGATGAAGCCGGTGGCACCCGAGAGAACCGCGCCGATCACGAAGCCGACGGCGGTCTCCCAGTTCTGCAGCAGCAGAAGGAAG
>DASTSW010000025.1:0-41996 GCA_035760445.1 Solirubrobacterales bacterium
GGCTGAGCCGGCCGCCGCCTGAGCCCCGGTCAAGCCTGGCGTTAGGCGATTTGACTATGCTGCCGGCTTCGTGGGAGCGAAAGCTGGGCAGAGAGGTAAACCCGGGAGTGACGGAGTGTCCGGTCGCCAGCGTCTTGGGCTGGTCGTCTTCGGTGCTCTCTTCGTGCTGCTCTTCGTCGGCTTCGCGATCGCGGAGGGAATCGGCTCGCCGAGCGTGCCCTCCGGCGATGTGGCGGTGATCGAAGACGTTCCCGAGGAAGTCGGCCACATCAGCCAGAAAGACCTCGACCGGGCGGTGCTGCAGCAGGTCGCGCAGGCGAAACTGAAAAAAGCGCCCGAGCCCGATAGCGAGAAATACGAAGAACTGAAGACCGCTGCTCTCGGCGAACTCTTGGACCAGGCGTGGATCCAGGGTCAGGCGGAAGAACTCGACATCACGGTGACCCCGAAACAGGTCGAAGACGAACTGGCGACGATCAAAAAACAGAGCTTCGGGACCGAGAAAGCGTACGAAAAATTCCTCGAGGAATCGAAGTTCAGCCAGGAAGACGTCAACGATCGGGTCCTCCTCCAGCTGCTGAGCACGCAGATCCAGGAAAAAGTCAGCGGCGAAGCGCCGAAAGCGACGAGCGAGGAAATCCAGGCCTACTACGACGCCGAAAAGGACAGCCAGTTCACGACCAAAGAAAGTCGTGATGTCCGCATCGTCCTCAACAAAGACAAAGGCCAGGTCGAAGCCGCCCTGAAAGAGCTGGAAGCCGACAACTCCCCCGCCAGCTGGAAAAAAGTCGCGGCCAAGTACTCGAGCGACCCGACCAGCAAAAGCAAAGGCGGCCTGCAGGAAGGGATCACCGAAGAATTCCTCAAAGGGCCACTGAAGGACGCGGTCTTCGACGGCGCCACCGGCGAACTCGCCGGCCCGGTCGAGTTCCAGAACAACTTCTTCGTGGTCGAAGTCGTGAAACTGAACCCGGGCAAAGTCCAGACCCTGGCGGAAGCGAAAGCGCAGATCGAATCGACCCTCGGCCAGGAAACGCAGCAGGAATTCTTCTCCGAATTCGTCACCGATTACCAGGTGAAGTGGGCGCAGCGGACCCAGTGCGCTTCCAGCGTCACCGACGGGATCAGCAAAGCTTCCCTGCGCGACGAACTCTCGCGGCGCTGCGCCAACGTCACGTCCTCGGGCCGGCCCGCCAACGCCCCCGAAGCCTGTTACGAAGCCGATCCGAAAACCCCTGCGACCGAATGCCCGTCGCCGGTGACCCCGATCTCTCCGGCCCTGCCGGGATCGGTGACCGAGGCGAAACCGAAAGGCGAACCGTTCCCGCAGCGGCCGCGGCCCGAAGGACTGGGCGAAGAAACTGGGGAAGAAGTCCCGGCGCCCGCCGGTGTTCCGCCCGCCGGCGCCACCGGCGAATAGCCCGCCGGGCCCGCCCAGCGCAATCCGCCGCGGTCGGTGAATAGACTCACGCGCCCGTGAGCGCTATCTCCTCGATCCACGCGCGCCAGATCCTCGACTCGCGCGGCAACCCGACCGTCGAGGTCGAAGTCGTGCTGGAGTCCGGCGCGCGTGGTCTGGCCGCGGTTCCCTCGGGCGCCTCGACCGGCGAGTTCGAGGCGGTCGAGCTGCGCGACGGCGGCGATACCTGGGCCGGCAAGGGCGTAGGCCGCGCGGTCGCCAACGTCAACGGCGAGATCGCCAGCGCCCTGACCGGCGCCCGCGCCGCCGAGCAGGGGGCGCTCGACCGGACGATGATCGAGCTCGACGGCACCCCGAACAAGGGCAGGCTCGGCGCCAATGCGCTGCTCGGCGTCTCGCTCGCAGCCGCCAAGGCGGCGGCAGCCGACTCGCAGCAGCCGCTCTACCGCTATCTGGCCGAGCTCTACGGCGGCGGCGAGCCGACCGTGCTGCCGGTGCCGATGATGAACGTGCTGAACGGCGGCGCCCACGCCGACAACTCGGTCGACTTCCAGGAGTTCATGATCGTCCCGGCCGGCACCGAGAGCTTCTCCGAGTGCCTGCGGGTCGGGGCCGAGGTCTTCCACGCGCTGAAGAAGTCGCTCTCCTCGCAGGGGCTCTCCACGGCCGGCGGCGACGAGGGAGGCTTCGCACCCAATCTGGACTCCAACGAGGCCGCCCTGCAGGCGGTCCTGGCCGGGGTCGAGGCGGCTGGCTACAAGCCTGGCGAGGACGTCTTCATCGCCCTCGACCCGGCGACCAGCGAGGTCTTCGAGGGCGGCTCCTACGACCTCGAGCACGAGGGCCGCACCCTCTCCTCCGAGGAGATGGCGGCGTACTGGGCCGACGCCTGCGCCCGCTACCCGATCGTCTCGATCGAGGACGGCATGGACGAGGAGGACTGGGACGGCTGGAAGCTGCTGACCGAGAAGGTCGGCGAGAGCGTCCAGCTGGTCGGCGACGACCTCTTCGTCACCAACCCGGAGCGGTTGCGCCGCGGCATCGAGCTCGGCGTCGGCAACTCGATCCTGGTCAAGGTCAACCAGATCGGCACCCTGAGCGAGACCCTGGAGGCGATCCGCATGGCCCGCGAGGCCGGCTACACCGCAGTCATCTCCCACCGCTCGGGCGAGACCGAGGACACGACGATCGCCGACCTCGCCGTGGCGACCGGCGCCGGGCAGATCAAGACCGGCGCTCCCTCGCGCTCGGACCGGGTCGCCAAGTACAACCGGCTGCTGCGGATCGAGGAGGAGCTGGGCGACGCCGCGCAGTTCCCCGGCTTGCAGGCATTCGTCCAGCGCCGCTCCTAGATGCAGGAAAGCGGGACCCGGCCGCGTAGCACCGGGTATGGCAGCGAGCGCTCACGCCGCACGACGCTCCGCTCCGGCGCGGCGGCGGCCAGCGGCCCGCAAACGGCGCCCGGCGGCGCGCAGCGGCCCGAGCCGGATCAAGTGGGACCGGGTCGGCCGGATCGCCCTCACCCTCGTCCTCTTCGCGGTCTTCTACTCCTATCTGCACCCGTCGATCGACTTCGTCAAGACCTACACGGGCACCACCGCCGCCAAAGAAAAGCTGCACGGCCTGCTGAAGGAAAATCGCCAGCTCCACAACCGCATCCAGTCCTCCGACGACCCGATGGTCGTCCAGGCGGAAGCGCGCAAGCAGGGCATGGTCGCCGAAGGCGAGAAGCCGAACGTGATCCGCGGCCTCGGCGGCTAGGCCACAGGGGCACTCTCCATGGTTGATCTGGGCGGCTACCTGTTGGCGGCCGTCCAGCTGGCGCTGGTGGTCGTGCCGGTTGGGTTCAGTGCGTATCGGTTACGACTGAGGTTGCTGCCGGCGTGGGAGGGGGCGCCAGCGCGGTTGGTGGAGACGATCGTTGGGGTTGCGCTGGTCATCTGGTTGTCCGAGTTGCTCGGGCTCTTTGGGTTGTTCTATGCCGGGGCTTTGATCGTTGCGGCGCTTCTGGTTGCAGGGACGGTTGCGTTCTGGCCGGCGGGTCCTGTCACGGCAGGGGACCCACCCCCTCCTGCGCGGCAGGAGGGGGTCCCCCCTACCGCGCCACCCACCGGAGGAGGGCTGGTCCCCCTTCTTGTGATGCTCGTGGTGATCTCGGCCACGGTCTTCAGCTACGCCGTTACGACCAAGCACGCCCTAGACAGGGGGGTCTTCAACTTCGACAGCCTCTGGTACCACCTGCCGTTCGCGGTGGACATGGTGCAGACGCACTCAGTGGTGGGGATGCATCACACCGACACTGTTTTCACGAACTGGTTCTACCCGCAGAATTCGGAGCTGCTGCATGGCGTCGGGATCCTGCTGACGGGGCGGGACACGCTGTCGTTGTTCCTGAACTTCGGGTGGCTGGCGGTGGCGTTCCTGGCCGCGTACTGCGTCGGGAGGCCATACGGGAGGGGAACGACCACCGTGGTCGCCGCAGCCATCCTCTTGGAGTGCCACACCCTGGTGGTCCGAGACCCGGGGGCCGCGAAGAACGACCTGGCCGCGGCCGCCCTGCTCCTCGCTTCGATCGCGATCCTCGTCGAGTCCTGGTCGCATCGCAGCGCCCTATCCAAGGGTGTGGTTGAGCTTCGGCGCGGTTTACACGCCAAAGCTCAACCACACCCTCTGGGGTGGGATCGGTGGGCTTTGGCGGCGGCGGGGCTTGCGGCGGGGCTTGCGGCGGGGACTCGGGTTACGGCGCTCGCCATGGCGGCTGCTCTGACGGTGGCTGTGATCGTCCTGGCGCCCCAGGGGCGGCGGTGGGCTGCGGCTGGATGGTGGTTCTTGCCGGCTCTGGCGGGTGGGGCCTTTTGGTATCTGCGCAACCTCGTCGTTGCCGGCAACCCGATTCCCGAGGTGCACTCGCTGGGGCCGATCTCGCTGCCGCACCCGGAGCGGTTGCAGGAGGGGCGGCCGGACTTCAACATCGTCCATTACGCGACCGACACCGGCGTCTGGCGCGAGTACTTCGGTCCCGGCCTGCACGAGGCCTTTGGGGCGCTCTGGCCGCTGGTCGTCCTCGGAGCCGCCCTGGCGGCGCTCGTCGCCGTCCTTCGCGGCCGTGACCGGATCGTCCGCTGGGTCGGTGCCGTGGCTCTGTTCGGGCTCGTCGCTTACCTCTTCACGCCGCTCAGCGCCGCCGGGGCGGAGGGGGAACCGGTCGGCTTCGGGATCAACATTCGCTACGTGATCCCGGCCCTGCTGGCGGGGATCGTCCTGCTGCCGCTCGACCGCTGGCTCGACGGTGAGAAGCGCCAGTGGTGGCTGCTGGGAGCGCTGGTCCTGGTCTTCCTCGTCACCGACCGCCCCGACGACGCGCTCCACGACAAGGCACGAGTATTCGCCTTCTTCCTGGTCGTCCTCGCCGTCCTGCTGCCGGCGCTGCTGCTCTACCTGCGGGGTCGGGGTACCGCCGCGGGCCTGACCGCAGCGGCAGGCGTCGGACTGGTCCTGCTGCTGGTCGCGATCGGCTATCCGGTGCAGCGCGACTACCTCGAGGCCCGCTTCGCCAACGACGGCCCGGCGAGCGAACGCATCCCCGGGATGAACCTCGACGACGCCTACCGCTGGGCCCGCGGGGTGGAGGACGCCCGTATCGGCCTCGCCGGCACCACCGCCGGCTTCGCCGGCTACGGCTTCTACGGCACCGAGCTCAGCAATCGCGTCCACTTCCTGGGTGAAGACGGCCCCCACGGCGCCTTCAACGCGATCCCCACCTGCGCCAGGTTCCGCGCCGCCGTCAACGCCTCCGACCTCGACTACCTCGTCACCTCGCCCTATCTCAACTTCCTCCACCCGGGCGAACCCGTCACCTCCCCGGAGGCGCGCTGGCTGCGCGGTGAGGGCGCCGTCAGCCCCATCCTGCGCAGCGGCCCGGTGACCGTCTGGAAGGTCGAGGGGGAACTCGACCCCGCCGCCTGCGGGCCGCGCAACGCGCCGCTCCGCGAAATTCCCCAGACCCCGGCCAGCTGATTGCCGGCGAATCCGGCCGGGTAATCTCGGCTCCGTGAGCTATCCAATCGAGAACGCGCTCTTCCAGTGGGAGGAGGGGCGGCGGGCGCTGCAGGCGATCGAGGACCCGCGCCAGCGGCGGCTCTCCGACCGCGTCGTCGACGCGATCCGCGAAGAACTCCGGCGCCGGATCGGCCCGACCTTCACCGCGGCTGAGCTGGCCGACCTCTATGGCGAAGGGACCGACTGGGCGCAGATGGTGGCACTGGACGTGGCGCCGTCGGTCGAGGCCGACGCGCAAGCCCTTGCCGACGCGGCCTTCTGGCTGTATCTACGCGGTGCCGCCGACTTTGCCGGCGGCCGCCAGCTGCCGGTCTAGCTACTCGTCTGAGTCTTCGTCGTCGGACCCGTTGGATCCGGCGTTGCCGCTGCCGCCGCTCTCGCCGGCCCGGCGGATGACGATCTGGTCGGCCTCGATGCGGACGGTGACGTCGCGCTTGCCGGCCCAGTGCTCGGTGTAGACGGGGTTGTCCTTGACCGCGGCGTCGAGCCAGAGGCCGTAGCCGTCGTTCTCGCCGTGGTCGAAGGTCGCCTCGATCTCTTTGCGGCGGCTGCGCCCGCCACGGCGACCGCGGCGGCGACGCCGGCGGCGGCCGGCTCCCGGCTCTCCCTGGGAGCGCTCCTCGCCTCCCTCGTCGCCCTCGCCCTCATCGTCATCCTCGCTCTCGGGCTCCTCGGCTTCTTCGGCCTCGGTCGCGGCCTCGATCTCCGCTTCGATCTCGTCGCGGAGGTCGATTTCGCTGGCACCGGCGCTCTCGTCGTCGGGCGAAAGGTCGTACTGCTTGCGGAACTCCCGCAGCTCGGTCGCGGTGACTTCGAGCTGGTGGGCGATCCAGGCGTCCGTCCGGCCCTGGTGAACCCAGGCGCGGATCTGGTTTAGCTGCGGCTTCAGTGAGCGACGAGCCATCGGCGCGCGAGTCTATTGAAGGAGGACACTTGGGAGCAGGCAGCCGGGGGAACTACGCCATCAGGAAGGCGAGCGCCTCGAACATCGCGACCACGACGACGACCACCGTCGCGGTCAAGCAGACGGCCAGAACGCTGAAGCGGACCTTGCCCTCCTGCTCGACGCGGTTGATTTTCCGCGCCCGGGAGCGGTTGGCCGCGCGGCGGCGCAACTGCTCGCGCCGGCGGCGCTCGAGGTAGGTCTCCTGCTCGAAGGCGTTCTCGAACTGGGAGATGCTCTGTCGCATTCTCATAAGGAAAAAGGCCCGAGGGCCAGCGGGCACCGTAGCAAAAGATCTTGCAGGGCTTACACGGAACTCACATTTCAGCAGGCGCCCCAGAGCCCCCGTCCGGCCCGCGATGCCGCTATCTCAAGCCGTTTGAAGCGTCCCGCGTAGCGGTCGTTGGGAGGGATGGTCAGCGTCCGCGCCAGGCCTCGCCGCACCAGCTCGGCGTTGACGAAGCGGTCGCCGAGGTAGACGTAGGCGAGCAGCCGGTCGTAGACGTCGCGCCGCTCGGCACCGAAGACGAGCCGCACCCGCCGCCCCTCGACCAGCCGGTGGTTGAAGGCGGACGCCTGCGGGCCGAAGCAGTCGACCGGCGCCCCTGGCTTGACCGTCTCCGGCGTGTCGACGCCGATGTAGCGGACGTCCTCGGTCTCGCCGTCGAGCCGCACCTCGACCGTGTCGCCGTCGACCACCCGGGTAACCGGCACCACGGCCGCCTCAGGCGGTTCGTCCCGCCCCGGCCCGTCCAGCGACTCCCACGGCCGCAGCAGGACCACGGCGACGAGCACCAGCAGCGCCAGGCTTCCTCCAGACCGTCTCAAGCTACGAATAGTTGCCACCCCTGTCCAAGCGTACGTATGCCGAAACTCTCCCCCTCGATAGCTGGACGCGGTCTAGAAAACGGACTCGCAGACGGAGTGCCACGAGAAAGAGGACGAAGGTGATCAAGGCAGCGAGCATGAGGCCGAGCAAGGTCGCGAGGTAGGCGAAGAACGAGGCGACCGTGAAGGTGACCTGGATGGGATCGGGGATATGTCCGCGGTCGCTGCGACCCATGGCCATGAAGGTAGGTCGTCTGTTCCGTCGCACCGGAAATTTCTTTCCGGGCATTTCAAGCCACGAAAAAGGCCCATACCCGCCGAAGCGGGGAATGGGCCGAAAACCCGCTCTGGGAGCGGGACTACGGGGTGCGGCGCACGTTGCTGAGCAGCGTCTCTTTGATCTGCTCGACGATCGAGATCGCCTCGTTCCACTCGCGCTGCCAGACGTTGCGGCCGAAGATGACGCCGGAGCCGCCGGCCTCCATCACCTCGCGGGTGTTGGTCAGGACGGTCTCGTCGTCGGTCTTGGAGCCGCCGGAGAGGACGACCAGCGCCCGGCCGGCCGATTCGACGCACTGGCGGATCGCCTCGGTCTGGTCGACCTGCATCTCGTTGTAAGGCGCCGGGGCGTCCTTGTCCTTCGAGGCGTCGATCTTCGGCATGTTGAGCTTGACCACGTCGGCGCCCATCTCCATCGCCATCCGGGCGGCGTAGTCGATCGCGTAGAAGGAGTTCTGGCCGCCCTTGGCCTCGACAGCTTCGCCACGCGGGTAGGACCAGACCACCAGCGGCATCCCGAAGCGGTCGCATTCTTCGCGCACGCGGCGCAGCTGGGCCAGGTCCTCGTCCTGGCGCGGGGTGCCGACGTAGAGCGTGTAGCCGATCGCGTCGGCGCCGAGGCGGACGCCGTCCTCGACGCTGGCGTTGCAGGAGGAGAACGCCTTCGAGGAGGAGGGGAGGTCGGTCTTGCCGTTGACCTTGAGGATCAGCGGCACCCGGCCGGCGTAGTCGGGGTAGTACTTCTCGGCCATGCCGATCTGGCAGGCCAGAGCCGAGTAACCGGCCTCGGCGGCGAGCCGGAACTGGTAGTCGGGGTCCTTGGAGGCCGGGTTGGGGAAGAAGTCGCGGGGGCCGTGCTCGATCCCCTGGTCGATCGGCAGCAGCATCAGGGTGCCGTTGCCCGGGCCGAACTCGAACAGAAGGCGGTGCAGGCGGGCCCGTTTGCCGGGCGGCAGGACCTCCAGCAGCGATTTCTGCTCGGTCAGACTCTTCAGCTCCACGTCAGTTCCTCCAGGAAGTTGGTTGCCCAGGCAGTATCGCATTCCAATTGGCTTCTGGCGGGCGGCGGGTATCCTCGAACGATGAGCGAGACTGAGCTCAGCGTCATCTGCAAGAACTGCGGCTCGGAGGTCAGTCCGTACGTAACCGAGTGCCCGTACTGCGGGGCACGGCTGCGCAAGCGGGCGCCGAAGCTGGAGCGCCGCGGCGACGGGCTCGAGGCCCAGGAGCCGCGCCGCAAGCGACGGCGGATGCCGCGGCCCGGCCGGGTCAGCTTCCCGGTCTCCACCGACCGCCCCTACGCGACGATCGCCGTCGTCCTCGCCTCGGCGATCCTGCTGCTGATCCAGAAGGCGACCGGCTACGGGCTGGTCAGCTTCGGCGGCGTCGTCATCCCCTTCGAGAACGACTGGTGGCGCTACCTCTCGGCCCCGTTCGCCTACCTCGACCTCGGCTACCTGTTCGTCATCGCGATCGCCCTGGCGATCTTCGGCACCGGGATCGAGCGGCGCCTGGGGACGGTTCCCACCCTTCTCCTGCTGATCGCCTGCGGTTCGCTGGGCGTGGTGGCCGCGGCCGCGGTTGCCGACGCGCAGAACGACATCGAGGTGATCGCCGGCGGCAACGGCATGGCGCTGGGAGCGGTCGCCGCCTGGTTCGTGATCCGCCGCAGCGAGGCCAGCGGCTCGATCGGCGAGGACTACGACCGCATCGGGGTGGCCGTCTCCGCTGGTGCCCTGCTCCTGCTGCCGTTCTTCGCCTCGACCGCGAACTGGTGGGCGGGCCTGGCCGGCGGTGCCGTCGGCGCCCTCTGCGGGCTTGCCGCGACGGCGTTTCACCGCTCTGAATAGGAATTGGTCACTGTCCCGCGGTCGGGGGCGGGTTAAGGTCCTAGACCGTGCCTGACGAAAGGGAGCTCGAAGCCGCGATCGAGCGGCTGCTGGACCCGGAGCGTTTCTCCGCGGCCGAGCGGATCGTCGCCCAAGCCGCGCCGCAGCTGCAGAAGGTCCTCGCGGCTGCCCTGGCTGAGGGCGGCTGGTTCGGCGAGCCGCACGAAAACGAGACCCTCAAGGTGGCCACCCTGCCCGATCCGGACGAGCGGCTCGCCGCCGTCCGCGCCCTGCTCGCCGAGGAGGCGAGGATGGGGATGCTGGTTGGGGTCGCGGTCGGCTGGGCACTGAAAGAAGAGCTATCCACAGAGAACGGAATCGATACCGGCGCGCCGGGAGGAGAAAGCTGATGGAGATCAAGTTTCACGGGCATTCCTGCTTTGAGTTGAGCGACGGCGAAGCCACGCTTCTCGTCGACCCGTTCCTCAAACCGAACAACCCGGCCGCGGTCCACACCGCCGAGGAAGTCAACCCGACCCACATCGCGATCACCCACGGCCACGCCGACCACATGGCCGACGCGGTCCCGGTCGCCCGCCGCACCGGCGCTCACTGCGTCGCCGCGGTCGAGCTGGCGGAATGGCTGAAAGGCAAAGGCATCGAGGCGCTCAGCGACCCCAACCTCGGCGGCACGGTCCGCTTCGACTGGGGCTGGATCAAGCTCGTCCCCGCCTGGCACACCAGCACGCTCCCCGGCTCCTCCGAGCACCTGTTCAGCGCCGAGCACGGGACCGCGATCGGGACCGCGATGGGCTTCGTGATCAACATCGGCGGCAAGTCCGTCTACCACGCCGGCGACACCTGCCTGTTCAGCGACATGAAGCTGATCGCCGAACGCAACCCGGTCGACGTCGTGATGCTGCCGATCGGCGGCCACTACACGATGGACCGCCACGACGCCGCGGTTGCGGCCGAGTTCGTCGGAGCGGAGACTGTGATCCCGATGCACTTCGAGACCTTCCCGCCAATCGAGACCGACGCCCAGGCGTTCAAGGCCGAGGTCGAGTCGAAGACCTCCTCCAAGGTCGAGATCCTCGAGCCGGGACAAACCCTGAGCCTGTAGGAGGAAGACGATGGAGGCCAAACCGGCAACCGGGACCCAGTCGAGGACCGAGCGCGACGACTTCCAGGCGACCGCGGACCCGGCGCTGAACGAGGCCGCCGACCGCACCTCGGAGGTGAAGCTGCTCAGCTACGCCGAGCTCTATGACCTCTGGGAGCGGCAGCAGTGGCAGACCCAGGAGCTGGACTTCAGCCGCGACCGCGAGGACTGGCACGAGCGGATCAGCGAGGAGGAGCGCTTCCAGCGCATGTACGGGCTCTCCTCCTTCTTCATCGGCGAGCAGAAGGTTGCCGAGGAGCTGGGGCCGATCATGCGGGCGGCGCCGACCGAGGACCAGAAAATCTTCCTCTGCACGCAGATCGCCGACGAGGCCCGCCACGTGCGCTTCTTCGAGCGCTTCTACCGCGAGGTCGGGGTGCTGGAGTCAGACGGGTTGAGCGAGATGCTGGCGGAGACCTCCGAGCACCTGAACGACAACTTCGGCCGCCTCTTCGACGGGATGCTGAAGCAGCGGACCGACCGGCTCTCCAGCGAGCCGGAGGACACCGAGGCGCTGGTCGAGGCGGTGACGCTCTACCACATGGTTATCGAGGGAATGCTGGCCCTCACCGGGCAGCACTTCATCATGGACTACAACGAAAGCGAGGGGACGCTGCCGGCCTTCGTCGAGGGCTTCTCCAACGTCGCCCGCGACGAGCACCGCCACGTCGCCTTCGGCTCCGTCTTCCTGCGCGAAAAGGCGCGCGAGGACGATCGCTACAAGCAGGCGATCCAGCGGACCCTGGAGGAAGCGTTGCCGGTCGCCGACGGGGTCCTGCAGCCGCCCTTCGCCGCGGACGCGGGCGATGACTTCGAACTGTTCGGCTACTCGCTGGAGGAGACGCGTCAGTTCGCCGGCACCTGCCTGATGCGCCGGCTGAAAGTGATCGGGCTCAGCTAGGAGCTATTCCGCGCTGCCGGGAGTACCGGCTTCGGGCGCGGGAACCGCCGGCGGGATTTCGACCACCGGGGCCGGGCTCGGTTCGGCCGGTGGCGGCGGTTCGCTCGGTGGCGGGGTCGAGGAGGGCGCCGCCGCTTCGCCGCTCGGCGGCGGGGCGACGGTGACAACGATCGTGCCGGTGCCGCCGTGGGCGCCGGCGACTTCCTCGGACGGTTTCGCCGCGGTGATGCCTTCTGTATCGGGATCGCCGATCGTTACCTCTTCGCCGGTTGCGGAACCGGCGGCTTCGTCTTCTTCAGCGGGGAGGGGTGCGGGCGTCGATTCCGCTTCGGCGGCCGGAGCGGGAACCGGCGGCGCTTCGACGGGAGTCGGCGCTGGCTCGACCGCGGGAGCCGGTTGCGCGGCGACGATCTGCGCGGTTTTCACCGGGGCGGTCGGGGCGCTCGTCGAGGCGGCGACGGCGGAAGTTGGGTCGACCGGGGTCGGGTTGACGTTCTGCTTGACCTCGACCGCGCCGGCGGTCAGCACGGCGGCGGTGACGACGCCGGCGACTGCCTTGGTCCCGATCGCGCCGCCGAGGGCGCCGAGCCCGCTGGCGGCCGAGCCGCCGCCGATCGCGGCCGCGGCGCCGCCGATCGCGCCAGCGCCGGCGGTGGCACCCGCGGCACCGGATGCGGCACCCGCGCCGGAAGCAGCGCCAGCACCACCGGCACCGCCGAATCCGAGCTTGCCGAGGATGAAGCCTTTGAGGGCCAGCAGCGGCCCGATCGGCGAGAGTGCCGCCAGAGCCTTATCGGTGCTGCGCAGCTGGCCGCGGAAGTCGGCGCACTCCTCGCAGTCGCGCACGTGGCGGCGGACCGGGGCGGAGGCCTTGCGCAGGCCCTCGGCCGCTTCGGAGAGCTCGAGCCGGACCTCGCCGCAGGTCAGCTGGCGGGCCTGGCTGCCCTCGGTGAGGGAGATTCGTGCCCGCACCAGCAGCGACTTGACCGACGGCACCGTGGTGTCCATCGCGGCGGCGATTTCCTCGTAGGAGAGGGCGTCCATCTCGCGCAGCAGCAGCGCCGCGCGCTGGGTCTCGGGAAGTTTGTTGACGTCGCTGAGGATCTGGCGGAACTCCTCGCGGTTGTGGACCCGCTCGGCGGTCGAGGCGGCGTCGACCTCGGGGACCATGTCCATCGTTTCCTGGGCGTCGGCCTTCGGCTTGCGCAGGTGGTTGAGGCAGCGGTTGCGGGCGATCCGGTAGAGCCAGGGGCGGAGGTTGATCTCGCGCTCGTCGGCGAGCATCGCTTTGTAAGCGTTGACGAAGACCTCCTGCAGGACGTCCTCGGCATCCTCGGTCGAGTTCAGCATCTGGCGGCAGAAGCCGAGCAGGCGGCCCTGGTAGCGGTCGACGATCGCCTCGAAGGCGCCGGGGTTGCCGGCGCGGGCCATCGCGATCAGCTTCTCGTCGCCCTGCAGCTTGAGCAGCGGCGAACGGCGGGCGAGAAGCCCGCGGCGACTGGCGTGAGATAGGGCTGAAGCCTCCAAGCTGACTCCCTGTGGAAGGACGGTTCCGGGGCTATAGACACCGTAACAAGGGCCGAGTTGCGCCCTTAGAACATTTATTGCCTTTTTACGGAAGGCGAAACCTGCAAAGAGCAGGGAAAAGACCCTCTTAACCTGGACCAGGGTCGCGCTTGACCTCCATTTCGGGGAGGAGGAAAAGCGTGTCGCCACTCGACATGTCGAGCACAGCATGATTCGGATCGATGCGCCAAAGACCCCCTGCTTGACCGGTGTCCTCCCATCGCGAGGGGGCAAACCGTGCCACCACGGTCGTCACGTCGCCGCGCAACACGTGGATGGAACTGAACGTCACGCGGTAATACTCGTCGTCATTCGGTCCGTCCCAGACGACCAGTGGCTGCGTCGTCGGGAAGGTGGTGACCCCGGCGGGATTCTCGAAGTCCGTCACCGTCTTCTGCATCGACTGCTCTACCGAGAAGCCACTCGCGAGCGCTCCCGCAGGTCTTCCGAGCGACCGGCGCCATCGAATGTGTCCCCATATGCCGTGGAGAGCGGTCGCCTCATGTTGATCGAGAACCTCGCGAAGCCACGGAGTGCTCAGCGGGTGGTCAAGTTTTTCGGCGACATCGGCTAGTAACCGTGCGCGTAAGCTGAATGACTCGTCCGGCATAAGTGCCCGGGGCGGGACTCGAACCCGCAAGCCCCCTAAGGGGCAGCGGCTTTTAAGGCCGCCGCTTTTGCCAGTTTCGCCACCCGGGCCCCGCGATGGTAACCCGATGTGGCCGGTCAGCCAATAGGCTCCCGCCATGGCTGAGCACGGCGGCCGGCTGGTCGCGAAGGCTTTGAAGTCGCGGGGGGTGAACCACCTCTTCACGCTCTCGGGCGGGCACCTGTTCTCGATCTACGACGGCTGCAAGGAGGAGGGGATCGCCCTCGTCGACGTGCGCCACGAGCAGACCGCCGCGTTTGCTGCCGAGGGGATCGCCAAGGCGACTCGCAACGTCGGCGTTGCGGCGCTGACCGCGGGGCCGGGGGTGACCAACGGGATGAGCGCGATCGCCGGCGCCCAAGCGAACAACTCTCCCGTCTGCGTGCTCGGCGGTCGGGCGCCGGAGATGCGCTGGGGCTCGGGATCGCTGCAGGAGATCGACCACTTGCCCTTCGTCTCGCCGCTGGTCAAGTCGGCGGAGACTGTCAAGGACCCGGCCGAGATCGCCGCCGTGACCGCCGCCGCGCTGGACCGCGCCGCGGCGGCGCCGAGCGGGCCGACCTTCGTCGACTATCCCCTGGACGTGGTCTTCACCGAGGCCGAGGTCGAGATCCCCGGCCTGCCCGAGGCGGGGGCGGCGGAGCCCGCCCCCGGGGTCGAGGAGGCGGCGGCGCTGTTGGCTGCGGCCGAGCGCCCGGCGATCATGGCCGGCACCGGGCTCTACTGGGGCCATGGCGAGGGCGAGCTGCGGGCGCTGGCCGAGGCACTCGGGATCCCGGTCTTCCTCAACGGTCTCGGGCGCGGGTGCCTGCCGGCCGACCACGAGCTGGCCTTCAGCCGGGCGCGCGGCACGGCGCTGCAGGGGGCCGATGTCGCCTTCGTCGTCGGCGTGCCGATGGACTTCCGGCTCGGCTTCGGCGGCAGTTTCGGCGAGGAGACCCGGATCATCCGGCTCGACGTCGCTCCCAACGCGCTGCTCGCCAACCGGGCGCCCGAGGTCGACCTGGTCGGCGACGTGCGCGCCAGCCTGGCGGCGCTGCGCGAGGCGGCCGGGACGGGGGAGCCGCGGACGCGGGCCTGGCTCGAGCAGCTGGGCAAGGTCGAGGCGGAGAAGCGGGCGGCCGAGCAGGAGGAGCTGAACGAGGAGCGCTCGCCGCTGCACCCGGTGCGCGTCTATAAGGAGCTCGGCGAAGTGCTCGACCGCGACGCGATCGTGATCGGCGATGGCGGCGACTTCGTCTCCTACGCCGGCCGCTATATCGAGACCTTCGAGCCCGGCTGCTGGATGGACCCGGGACCGTTCGGGTGCCTGGGAGCCGGGCCGGGACAGGCGATCGGCGCCAAGGTCGCACATCCGGACCGCCAGGTCTGCCTGCTGCTGGGTGACGGCGCCTTCGGCTTCGCCGGCCTCGAGTTCGACACCATGTCCCGCCACGGTCTCGGGGTCGTCGGGGTGATGGGCAACAACGGCATCTGGGGGCTGGAGCATCACCCGATGCAGTTCCTCTACGGCTACTCGGTCGCCGCCGAGCTGCGACCCGAGACGCGCTACGACGAGCTGGTCGAATCGCTCGGCTGCGACGGGATCCTGGTGCGCGAGCCGGGGGAGCTGAAGCCGGCGCTGGAGCGCGCCTTTGCTTCCGGCCGGCCGACCCTGGTCAACGTTCTCACCGACCCCGAGGTCGCATACCCGCGCAAGTCGAACCTGGCTTAGCTGGGAGAGGCTGGGGCCGGAAACGAGAATCGGCCGCCAGATGGCGACCGATTCAGGTGGCCCCCCAGGACGGGCAGGGGTACGTCTTCAGGGGCCTTTATTAAGTGGGCCCAGACGGCGGGAGGCGCCAATGATGCGGCAAATCGCCTAAGCCCTATATGCCGGTCGCGAGACGAGGCGAACCCCTTCTCTTGCCCGGTTGATCCAGTATGTGGGGCGGTTTCCGCGGGGGCTAGGGCCTGCGGCGGGCGGTTACTGAGAATCAGGTAGTCCGCTTACCTACTATTTGTAATTGGTACGGTCGGCTGACCATTCTGTCCGTTTCGGACAAGACAGACTGTCCACCTAGTACGGCGACGACTTTTGACGGGTGCCAGGACCTTTAGTGGCGGTCGGCTGCGGCGAGCGCGGTGCCGTAGAGGATGTCGTGCTCGGAGACGGCGATCTCCTCCAGGCCGAAGGCGCGCATCGTCTCGATCAGGATGACGACGCCGGCGACGATCGTAGGCGCCCGGTCGGGGTGCAGGCCGGCGATCTCGACCCGCTCGGCCAGCGGCACCGAGGCCAGCTGGGAGAGCATCCGCTGGATCGAGGGCAGGGCGAGGACGTGGCCGTGGACGCGGGTGGGGTCGTAGGGCCCGAGTTCCATCTCGACCGCGGCGAGCGAGGTGGGGGTGCCGGCGACGGCGATGCCCTGGCTGGCCTCGATGCCGGCGCCGAGGGAGGCTTCGATCAGGCCGCGTACGTCGGCGGCGAGAGATTCCATCTCCTCGGGTGTGGGCGGGTCGCCGTTGAAGCAGCGCTCGGTGTGGCGGACGACGCCGGCCTGGAGCGAGTCGTGGAAGGAGACCTCGCTGCCGGTGCCGACGATCAGCTCGGTCGAGCCGCCGCCGATGTCGACGACCAGGGTCGGCACGGTGGGCAGCGCCTCGGAGGTGGCGCCGAGGTAGGTGGAGCGGGCCTCCTCCTCGCCGTCGAGGACGCGGGCCGAGAGCGCGAAGCGCTCGCGCAGCTCGGCGATGAAGGCGCTGCCGTTGTCGGCGTCGCGGACGGCGCTGGTCGCGATTGCGTCGACCGTCTCGGCGCCGAGCTCCTCGAGGATGCCGACGTAGTCGCCGATCGCCGCGCAGACGTCCTCGATCGCCTCGGCCGAGAGGTGGCCCGAAAGATCCACGCCGCGGCCAAGCCGCGTAACCGTGCTGCGCCGGTCCAGCGGCGAGACCCGCCCGCCGGCCACATCGGCCACGAGCAGCCGCGTCGAGTTGGTCCCGATGTCGATCACCGCGACCCGCTTACCCCCATCAACCATCCGGCCACTCTAGAGCCACCCGCCACCGAGAAGACCCCTGCGCAAACCCCCCACCGCACGCCGAATCCAAGCCCACCAGCGCCCCCACATTGCTAGCATCACCAGTCCGCCGCGGGGTGGAGCAGCCAGGTAGCTCGTCGGGCTCATAACCCGAAGGTCGCAGGTTCGAATCCTGCCCCCGCTATAGGACGAAAGCCCCGCATTTGCGGGGCTTTTGTTTGTCTGCGAGTGCAGGCAAGAGGATGCAAAATCGGCCGTGGGGCAACGTCTGGGGCAACATGAGGTCTGAGAGAGAGTGATTTTTAACTACCTCTCAAGCGGGGAACCGGGGGTGCTGCGGCAGGGATGAGCGGTCGCCGCTGACTTCGTGACGGCGCATCGCTGCGGCGGGCGCGCTCCTCGACCCGACCGAACAGCTCCCCCGGGACGTTGGAGTCGTTTCGTCCTTGCGGTTGTGCTGAACGGGTTTCTCTCAGCGGATCGGGGAATTGAAGCGCCACAACAGCAGTTGAGTGCAATAGGCTCGTTTTTGCGCACGGGTGGGGCGCAGGGGCGATGACGGCATTCCCGATCTTCAAGAAACTGAGTACCGCGGGCTACGGGCTGTATCCGGGGACCGAGAAAGAACCGGACCTGGAGGTCGAGTTCCAGCCCGGCCTGACGCTTGTATTGGGGGCCAATGGGTTGGGAAAGACGACCCTGGTAAGCCTTCTCTATCGGATGTGCACCGGGCCGTACGAGCTTCCAAAGCCGGTTCTTGAGGGTGGAGGGGAACTAAAAGGCAAGAGACTCCAAGCCAGCAAGTTGATGGGCGGTCGGCGCATGGTGTTCGCGGATCGCGTGCATGACGGCGCTGCCAACGCGACCGCGACCCTTGACTTCGAACTGGGCGAAGCGGCCCTCTCGACCGAGCGGTCGCTGAGGAATTTGGAGTTGATCCGACTTGAATGCAACGGGGTCGAACAGGCACCGAGGGAGGACTCTTTTCAGAAGCTCATCTGCGAGCGAGCGGAGGTGAACACCTTTGTTGACTGGATCCTGCTGCTTCGTCACCTGACCTTCTACTTCGAGGACCGCCGGAGCCTTGTGTGGGACCCCTCCGCCCAGAAGCAGATTCTCCACCTCTTGTTCCTTCCACGGCGGAAATCAAGCGAAGTGAGGGAGAGTGAGCGAGATGTCCGGCGCCTCGACAGCAACATGCGAAATACGCAATGGGCTATTTCCAGCCAGGAGTCCGAGCTCGCCACTTCGGAGGAAGCGATTTCCGTCGAGGGAGACACGAAGAAGCAGTTCGCCAGGCTGAAAAGGGAGCAGGAGCGTGACCAGGCAAAGCTGAATGAGCTGAACGAGACGATTGTCGAGATGACCCTCGCTCGCGAACGGGCACAACTCGTAGCTGTCAAGGCCGCAGGCAGCCATGAGTCGGCGGTGAGGAACTTGGAGCGTCACCAGTTCACCGCGATCGAGCATGCTTTTCCCAGCAGCAGCGACACCGCGAAGTACCTGATCTCGCAGCTGATCGCCGACAATGAGTGTCTGGCATGCGGCAGCAGGGCTCCACGTGCGGCGTCAACCTTGGAGGGTCGCATCAGCGCCCATCGGTGCGTTGTCTGCAACTCCTCCGTCCCGACCAAGAAGCCGAAGGCAGCAAGCCCGCGCACGATTGAAAAGGCACGAAAGGATTTGGATAAGGCGGCGGCCCAGCTTGATAGCGCTGATGCTCGGCGGCACGAGGCTGAAGCGGAATTCGATAGCCAGATGGCCACGATCGAAGTGCTCAGATCAAAGGTCGCGGAACGGAGCTCCCGGATCGAGACCGTCGCGAGCCATCTCCCTCCCGGAGAGGTAGAGGTGGACGAGCAACGGACCGAGCTCGCCGCGATGCGTGCCCAGTTGGAGACGATGAAGCGGGATCTAGCTCACCGGCGCCAGCGCCTCGAGCGACTCGTTCAACGGACCAGCCAGAGCATTGTCGACCATGCGGACGACGTCCGCAACGCCTTTGAGTCCTACGCGCAGGACTTCCTGTTCGAGGACTGTCGGCTGATCTGGAGCCCTCGAAAGGAACAGGTCGGAGAGACTGGCGCCGCCATCCCCTTCCCGGCGTTCGAACTCGAAATCGGCGGTTCCGACTTCGACTCACCTGTCCGAAGAGACGGGCCGGCGCAGGTTTCCGAGAGCCAGCGAGAGTTCATCGATCTCTCGTTTCGCATGGCCTTAATGCAGGTCGCCGGCGTTGGGAGCAGAGGTTCGGTCGTAATCGATGCGCCCGAGTCCTCGCTTGATGCGGTCTTCGTCAACCGCGCTGCGGAGGTCCTGGTCAGGTTCGCCAGCGAACCCGAGAATCGCGTCGTGATCACGTCGAACCTGATCGAGGGCAACCTGATACCGAAACTGCTCAAGCTGGGCGGCATAAAGAGCGAATCGAGCGACCGCGTGGTCGACCTCCTGAAGGTCGCCGCCCCAACCGCGGCGACGCGGAAGCTCGGCTCCGCCTACGCCCAGGTAAGGAAGGATTTATTCAAGCGCGCCAAGGCACCCCGGTGACGATGGCTGAGCCAGAGTACGACGCCGCCCTTTCGGTTCACCGTCGTTTGCGCGCGATCGCGATTCTGGCCGCGGCGGAGGAGTGCGGTTTGTCCCCATTGAGAGCCCAGCAAGTTCACGCCGTCGCGTATTTCGCGGACGCCTTGGCGCGGGTGGGGGATCTGCGGATCCTGGACGGCTTCGTCCTTAAGGAAAGCGATGGCCCCCGATCCCCCGCCCTCCAATACGAGATCGATCGGCTGGTAGGCCACGGCGTCCTCGTGGCGACGTCGGTAAGCCATCAAAAAAACTCCGGAGGCAGGTGGCTGATTGATGCTGACTACGCATTGAACGAGCCGCTGGCACGCCCGATTCTCGAAGCGGCTTCCGAGTTTTCCTCACTCCTGGAAGAGCTTCGGTTCCTGCGTGAGGTGGTGTTCGCGATCTCCAGTTTCGGCGCATTCGGCATTGCTTCGGCCAGTGCATCGGATGCGGCCTACGGCGACAGGGGGGTGGATTTCGGAAGCCTGGTTTATGTGGAGGGGGAGGGTTCTGAGCCAAACCAGACGAGTCAGGTCGCTCTGCGTATCGGTGGGCTGTTGGCCCCAGGGGTGAGACTCGCCGATGCGGAGAAGATCCACTTATACGTTCGCGAGCTCGGCCGCCGCTTGGTGCCAGTTGAGTGACCCGGGTGCCATTGAGGGCTGGTCCGATGAGGATCTGAAAGCTACCGCGGCGACGTACTTCGGCGATGGTGCCGATGCCGATCTGCCTAACTACATCAGACTGGTCTACAACGTCGGACGCCTGATTCTGCGCCGGGCGGACCAGGCTCCCACCCCGGAATCGGAGCCTTCGGCGTTCTTCCTCCTACCCCATGCCCCTGCGGGCGCCAACTCAGCGGCCCTGGAGGACCAGCCGATGCTGGGAACGGGTCGCCACGAACTTGCCGGGCGCTTTTGGTTCGTTGGGCCCGCAGCACGCCAAGGTACCGCGCTGGTCCTCGACGCTTGGCCTGAGAAGGACGCCGACGTCTTCGATCTCGCATGCGAGAAACTCGGAATTGGGAGTGCGCCGGCAGTCATCTTCGAGGCTAGAACCAGCCCCCAACTCCTATGGTTCTATCCGTGCGGGCTCGCCAATCGGGAAATGGCAAACCCGGTGCCCCTCAGCAGCGAAGGAATCGGCCTAAAGCAAATCCTCTCGATCATCGATCGAGCGCACCACGATTCGATCGTCACCCCCAGGCCCAGGGGATCTCAGGGGACGAAGCTATGGAAGAACGCTTCAAAGCATCACCCAGTGAAGGATGCGGAGGCGCGTATCCAGGAAATCCTCCGGATCGCTTTGACCGCAGCTTTGCCTCCGACGATGGTGGTGCGAGACGAGCAGCACCAGACGACGGGCCGGATCGATCTCGAGATCGAGGAGAGCAACGCGATGCCGGGGCATTTCGTTCGCCATGCCTTGCTTGAGTTGAAGGTCTTGCGCAGCTGCGGAAGCACCGGCCGGACTGTTCCGGCGGCCAGCGTTACGAATGCGATCAAAGAAGGAGTCAGTCAGGCGAAGAGCTATCGAGACGAACGGGAAACTTTGTCCGCGGCCCTCTGCTGTTTCGACATGCGCAAGGAGCCAGGCGGTACCGATTGCTTCGATCCAGTCAAACGGCAGGCTCGTCGCAACAAGGTGGAGCTTCGGGTCTGGCCGGTCTATGCCAGCGCGAAGCAGTATCGGACGACCTAGCCGTCCGCAGCCTTGCTGACCACGACCAGCGCCTCGCGCGCCCGTCCCTGCTGGACGTTTCGGGGGCGCAGCCCGCGCGCCTCCCAGATCTTGACCGTTGAGAAGCCCGCGATCTTGGCCAACTCGGCCACAATCACGTCGGTCAGAAGCGGCAGGCGCCAATGCTCCCGACGGGTTCCGTCTCCAACTTGCTCGCGCCGCGAAAAGGTCGAATTCGCGATTACACAGACCGCCGATGCGCCTGGCGCGAGAACCCGAAACTGCTCGCGCCAAACCTGAAGCATGTCTTCGAAATACTGTTTGACGATCGGCCCAACCTCCGGGCGTGAGCCGTTGCTCCTGATCCAGTCAGCCGCGCCTTCGACCAAGTCGACGACATCGGCTTCCACGCCATCGAAATAGGTGCGCTCGGGGAAGCGGATGGAGGGATGACTGCGCAGGGTTCCGAGGCGAGTCTTTCGAAAGACCTGCTGGTCGCTGACGAAGCCCATCAGCCATAACTCCAGCTTGTAGATCTCGGTGTAGTCGATGCAGTTGAGATACGGAGGGGAAAACAGCGAAAAGTCGGCCCATCCGTCGGGAAACGCTTGGCTTCCGTCGTGGAGAGAGATCGACGCCAAGTCTCTGGCGTCGCCTGGGAGATGATGCGCCACCGTTCCTTCGGCCGCTTTCCCTGTGGGCTCAAGAGATCGGAGGTCGCCGATCATTGCGCTCCACTGGGCAGCAAGGGCCCGCTTCACCTTCCCACTAGCCGGGACGAGGGGAGGGGTTGAGGAGAGGGAGGAGAGGCGCCTCGTTCGACCGCGCTTGATTCTCAGGGCCCGCCCGTCCTTCATTGCACCCGAGAGATCTTCGATGACGGCCGCAAGACCGAGCAAGAGGAAATCCCGCTCGGCCTCCAAGGCTCCTGGAAGTTGTTTCAAATGTTCCCTTGCCCTGAGAAGCTGCTTAACCCGCTCCCTTGAGAAGATCTCCTTGTTAGAGAAAGCGGCGAGTTCTGGGACCTCCACGGGGCGCGACTCATCGAATTCAAGGGCAGGTTTCAGGAGACTTGTGAGCCTGTCGGCATTGAGAGTTGGCCAGCGGAGCTTCGTTTGACCGACGAAGCGAGCGAAAGGCGAATACTCCACGCTGCGCACCTCCGAAACACTCGGATGCGCGAGGCCAGCGAGCGCAGTAGTCGCAACACCGCCGAAGCTGTCACAGACTTTTAGCCCGGCGGGTAGGCCGAGGCTGTTGATCGCCTTGTCGAGGAGGGCTGGAGAGAAGCCCTCCTTGTAGGCAAACCATCGGTGAACGGGAGCGTGCCGGAGATCCTCTGAGCCGACCAGAGTGCTGAAGTCTGAAACGCGGTTGACGTGGGGAGTACTGAGGGCCAGCGCCCGACTGAGCTTTTCGAGACGCTGCCAATCCAAGCTAGACGGCCCGTCTGCGGGTTTGGTCCAGAGGTCGCTCCAATTGTCAGGCATCGCCCCTGACAGCTCAATGCCCGTCTCGCCAATGACTTCGGGATCGGTCGTCGCGAGCTGATTCGGGTTGCTTGCAGCAAGGGCGTCGGGCGGCACGGCGCCAGACTAATTCTTCGCCCCGTCGGCTGGTTGCGCCCTGAGGGTCACAATCTCGCCCTTTCTGCGATGTCTCCGTCGTGGCGGCTCCATCGTATAGGCCTCGTGGGGCAACGAATGGGGCAACATGCCCCACAGATTCCAGCCGATCTCCACGTAGTTCGATCTCGCGAATTCCGCCTGAAACCTAGCTCCACGTAGTCCAGCCGATCCAACGGATCAAGCTCATAACCCGAAGGTCGCAGGTTCGAATCCTGCCCCCGCTATAGGAAAGGGCCCCGGAAACGGGGCCCTTTTTTGTGTCTGATTCCGGTTTGAGGGCTCTGCCCGAGGTTGGAGAGAAATGCCACAAGTTGGGCTCTGCTGGTGTGTATGTATGATATACATGTAATTTACGTCGAACACACCAGGGAAGTCAATTGTGGACCCAAAACTTGATGACCTCGGCCCCGTCTTGGGCCGCTGGCTCGCCCCCTTTGTCGCCGACGAGCTCGAACGACGCCAGGCAGGGGGGGTTTTGGCCTCGCCCCAGCCACTGGGTGACTACGACGAGGGCACCTGTCAAGCCTTTGTCGCCGGGCTGCGGACATCCACTCTCACCAAGGCTCGCACCCTGTTCGATCACCTAGCTCATGACGGCAGCGTCGATTCGCTGAAGCTCGCCGCCGACCTTTCTTTGGGTTCCCCGCGGAACTTGCCGGGACCCCTTACGACGCCGCTGAAGCGCCGGGCGAAAAAGCTCGGGCTAGCGCTGCCCTGGAATGAAGGAGTCAGCGACTCTGATCGCACCGTCTGGAGTGACCGCGATGAAATTGCCAAGCGGATGCTGGCGGCGATTGACGGGGAGACCGGGCGCCGTTCGCGCTAATTAGCAATGAAGACGCGGCCTTCCTTTCGGTTTAACCAATCGGCATTGGAGCGGCGCGACTACGCGGGGCTGCGCGAAGCGCTCTCCCGGAGCCACCGGATAGACGCCCGGGGACTTCAAATCGACGCCGAAAGCCTGCGTGAGGTGAGGGCGCTGATTCGAAACGACTCCACGGGCCGCAGTCGCTTTTTTGGCTGGCATCTACAGAACTGCACGTTTGGCGAGGGCTGTGACTTCAGCCAAGCGGATTTTCGGAGCTGTTGGTTCGACGGCTGTGAGTTCGGCGACGGCGCCAGCTTCTGCGACTCCATCTTCGACTACGCCAACTTCAAAAGCACCCGCTTTGGCAATGACACCCTTTTCGAGCGCGCCATCTTGGGGACGAAGGCCGAATTCCACGGCGCCACCTTCGGCGATCGCTGCCGCTTCGGTTACACGCGCTTCAAGGCCTCGCAGTTTGTCGATGCTCGTTTTGGTTCCGACGCCAGTTTCGCCCGTGTCAATTTCACCGCCTCGGCCAAGTTTCACGGCACCCGCTTTGGCCCACGCGCCAACTTCGCCGAGGCGCAGTTCCCCATAACCGTTGATTTTGCCGGCGCCGACTTCGGTGAGAAGCTGCAGATGGTTTCGGTCCGGTTCGCCGGCAGCCCTGCCTTCATTGGGACCTCATTCGGGACCAGGGCGCGACTGACCCGCTGGCGGGTGGCGGGCTCCCTTGTGATGCGGGCGGCACGCTTCCTCGGCGAGATGTCGCTGCACGGGTTGCGAGTAGAGGGCGATGCGATCTTCGAGCACGCCCGCTTCTATGGGTACGTGGACCTCGGTGAGATCAGGATTGGTGGCGCCGGTTATTTCGACGGCGTCGGCTTTACTTCTGCCACCTGGATCGGCCCGATCGAGTCCGTGCGGGAGCTGCGGATGAGCAGTCTGATGACCCATTCCGCCTGCTTGCTGGAACTGAGTGCGCCGCGGATCGATCTCTCCGACTCGCGTTTCCTGGCCCCGGCTCGGATCGCCCTCGCCCGCGGTGACGCGGTCCTCGATCGCGTCGATCCCGACTCGCGCCTGGTGATCACGGCCCCGACGGTGCCGGACGCTGACCACCCGGCTCGGCTGATCTCGGTCCGGGGGGCCGACCTCGGGACCTTTGTCGTATCTGGCCTCGACGTCAGGGCGCTTCGCTTTGAGGGGGCGGAGGGAATCGACGGGATGAAGATCGAGAGCGGTGCCAGCTTCGAGCCCTCGCCAAAGGGGTTCCGTGCCCATCGCGAGGCGATCGCCGAGGAGCACCAACTGCGAAAGGAAGGGTGTTGCAGCGGAGGATGGTTACCCCCTGCCTGCGAGAGCCCCGATGCAGGTGAAGGTCCGGCGGTGACGGTGGGCAAACGCGAGCTGGCGCGCATCTACCGTGGTCTGCGCAAGGCTCGCGAAGACGCCCGCGATCGCCCCGGTTCGGCCGACTTCTACTACGGCGAGATGGAGATGCGGCGGCTTGAGGCGCGTGAGCGAATCGGGAACGGAGGAGGGGCGGGGGCCTGGTCCCTCAACGCTGGCAGCCTGCTCTTGCTCGAGCTCTACCGCCTGATCGGTGGCTACGGTGTGCGGCCGAGTCGGCCGTTGCTGCTCTTTGCCGCCCTCGCCCTGGGCGCCGCCGTCCTGGTTGAGGGTGATTCACTTATCCATGCTGAGATTGCGAGGCACGGGAAGCTTCCGTTGCTGGCAGACGTCGGATTTGAGGAGTCACTGGTCTTCGTTCTGCGCAGCGCTTTGCTCTTGCCAACCAGCGCCGGGCTCGCCTTATCCACCAGCGCCGAGTGGGTCCAGATCGGCGCCCGGCTGCTGGGACCGATTCTGATTGGGCTTTTCGCGTTCGGGCTGCGCGCCCGCGTGCACCGCTAACTAGAGACCACATACACATGGTGTGAACCGTAGGGCTCAGGGCCTCAGCTCCGCTATAGCCTTGTTGAGCAATGTTCGTCTCTTGTCGCGCCTTTGTTTCGCTGATCGGGGTTCTCGCGCTCGCGGTTCCCGCCAGCGCCGGCGCCCATGTGAGGTTGCTGCCCGCGGAAGCTCCGGCCGGTGGCTTCACCGAGCTCGAGGTGAGCGTTCCCAACGAGAGTCCTGATCGGGCGACTACGAAGGTGGAGGTGAGGTTTCCGCCTGGCTTCGGCTATGTCCTTTATGAGCCGGTTGCTGGTTGGTCAGTGGAGGTGAAGAGGGCGAAGCTCGTCAAGCCGATTTCCGTTGATGGTCAGACGATCACCGATCGGATCAGCCGGGTGATTTGGACCGCCCAGAGCGATGGAGCGAAGATCGAGCCGGACCAGCTCCAAGCGTTTCCGATCGGGCTGCAGGTTCCCGGCCAGCCGGGAGAAACGCTGACCTTCAAAGCGCTTCAGACCTACGAGGGGGGAGAAGTGGTGCGCTGGACCGGTGCCCCGAACTCGCAGTCACCGGCGCCGCAGATCGTCGTCACCGATGGTGGTCAAGGGTCTGCCGCCGCAGGGGACCAGTCCGCGGAGGGAGACTCCGGTAATGGCCTCGCCATTGCGGCTCTGGTCCTTGCCGCCCTCGCTTTACTGGCCGGCGGTGCGGCGCTGATTCAATCCTTGCGAAGGACCAGTGGGGAAACCGGTAAGCCAAACGAAGGGAGCGAGATGTCTCAGGTCATAAGCGGCACCGACTTCATCACCGTGTCGACCCAGGATTACGAGCGCGCGGCCAGGTTCTATGGCGAGACGCTGGGGCTCGAGTTCTCGAAGCGGTGGGGGGAGATGCCCGCCGGTGAGTTCGAGACCGGGAACCTGACGATCGCGGTAATGCAGTCGGACGCCTTCGGGATCGAGTTCCGCGCCAACAACCACCCGATCGAGTTCCACGTGAACGACTTCGAGGCGGCGAAGGCGGAGCTGGAATCGCGCGGGGTCGAGTTCAAAGGCGACACCCTCGACTCAGGCGTCTGTCACCAGGCCTTTTTTGCCGACCCGGACGGCAACGCGCTGGCGATCCACCACCGATACGCAGCACCGGACGCGGCGCCGAGCGTCTAGCCCGACCGGGGCTATTCAGCCCCGGTCGGATTCTGGGCGGCTTCGGATTCCACCACGGCGTTCATGGCGCCGAGGGTGCTGCCGTCGGGCACCTTGACCGGGTCGCACGGTTCGACCGGGCCTTCGGCAATCGCGAACTGGGCTTCGAAGCCGCCCTTCGGGTCGCCGGCGTAGAGCCCCGGGTATCCGGAGATGACCACGGTCTGGTCGGGACGGAACTCCGCCGGGTCGAGGCTGAGGTTCGGGGTCGAGCTGTGAAATTCGTCTTCGGAGATTTCGCCGCTCTGGTAGGCCTGCCAGCGCTCGCGGTACTGCTCGGCGCTCATCACCCCGATCGTCATCGCCGGGGCTGGGCCGGCCACGGTCATCCCGCCGATCGTCCCGCCCAGGGAAGTCTTCACGGTCGATGGCGTGAAGTGCGGTTCGCGGCACATCATCCCGGTCGGCAGCCAGTTGACCTGGGAGCGGATTCCGGCTTCCGCCAGGGCACCTTCGAGGCCCGTGGCGTCTTCGGGGCTGTAGATCTCGACCGTCACCCCGCCGCCGTCCTGCGGTTCGACGGCGAAGGCCTTTGACGCCTTGTCGCTTCCGGAGTTGAAGATCAGCACCGCCGTGGCGGCGGCGAGTACGGCGGTGGCGCCGAGGGCCAGGCGCGGAGCGTGCCGCCGACCGGGCGAGTGTGCCGCGGGCTCGGCTTGTGCCTCCTGTTCGGCGCTGCGCTGAGAGACGACGGTCTTCAGCTCGTCGAGCAGCTTCTCCTCGAAGTTGTCGCGTTTCTTATCCATGACTTTCCCCCTTGTTGTTGGTCGGTTCGTTTGCGGTCGCCTCGAGCTCGTCTCGCAGCTTGCGCCGGGCTCGGTGCAGGCGGACCCGAGCGGTCACCGGTCGCACCCCCGCGGCGGCGGCTGCCTCGGTGAGGTTCAGTTCGTCGAGGGCGACGAGTTCGAGAATCGCCCGCTCCGACTCGGAAAGGCGGTCCATCGCCCGATAGAGCTGGCGCAGCTTTGCGGCGGCATCGATCCGAGCGTCGATCTGAGCCGCATCGTCCTCGTCGAGCAGCGTGCTGGCGCGGAGCTGTTCCTCCCGGGCGCGTTCGCGACCGGCTCGCCGCCGGTCGATCGCCACGACCGTGCGGGCGATCCCGTAGAGCCATGCCTTCGGGTTTCCACGCTGGGGCCGGTATCTGTGCGCCGCGCCGATCGCCGCGAGGAAGATCTCGGCGGTGAGGTCAGCGGCGTGTTCGCGATCGCCGACGCGACGGGCGACGAAACCCTGGATCGCCTCCACGTGCTCGCGATAGAAGGCCTCGAAGATCTCGGGGTCGGACGCGATCCAGCGCAGCTGGTCGGGCCCGACGCCGCGCTCGCGCACCTTGACGAGGGCAAGCCGGCGACCGAGCGAACTGGGTGGGCTGGACAACGCCAAGTCAGTCTCCATACCCCTTATTGGTCGCGGGGCCGAAAAGCGTTACGAAGCCGAGTTGCTCAACCAATGGAGCTGAAATCCGGTCTCCGGGTGGTCGAAGCCGTACTCGAACGCCGCCGGTCTCTGAGAGTCATCGTCGTAGATCAGATGCACCGCGACGGCCGTGCCCTGATTCCGTGCCGCCAGCGTCTCGATCGCTCGCCACTCACGACTCAGATTCACCGCGGCGAGCTGGGGAACGAGATTGATGTCCATGCCGCCGCCCATGCTGTGGGCGAAGACGTGGCCCTTGTGGTCTCCCGCCGGCGCCGGTGGGTGGCCTCGTTGCCTGCTCGAGTCGCGCGGTCCTTCGGGGGCTATCGAATGACCCCTCGCGCAGACCAATCGCTCAGCGGCGATATCGAAGGTGTAGGCGTAGGGGCCTAGCTCCACCTCGACCAGGGAGTTGTCCGTCTGCTGCGCATATCCGGCAGCCCACTCTGCGATGAGCTCCCTGGTGATCGCCTCCCCTTCGGTCACCGCGGTGGGGCTAGTCAGCCCACCAGTCGCGCTCGCCCTCGACGTCTCCGCGCGGATCGTCGCCGAGGTTGGGGGCGCCGATGACGAAGATCTCCAGGCCGTCGGGGCCGGCCTCGTAGCCTCGCCAGGTGCCAGGGGGGACGCGGACGGCGTCCCACTCTTCGAGGTCGATGACCTCGTCGTCGAGCTTCATCCGGCCGCTGCCGCGGAGGACCACGTAGAGCTCCTCCTGGGTCTTATGGGTGTGGCCGTAGGGGAAGCGGTAGTTGGGCGGGACGCGCTGGTAGCCGAGGCCGGACTGCTCGAGCTCGAGCGCCTTGGTCGCGAGGCGAAACTCCAGGTCCGGGGCGCCGTCGAAGTTGGACCCGACGTCCTCCAGGTCCTCCTTCAGGTTCTTGCGGGTGAACGGCACGGGGCGATCCTACGGGACCCACGAGGTACCCTCATTGGGTGGGCGGACCGACGAAAACGCAGGCGGTCTCCGGCGGCGTGGTGCATGAGCTGCCGGAGGATCTGCGCGAGGCGCTGATTGCTGACGGCACGGTGCTGGAAGCCTGGGAGGACATCACGCCCCTGGCCCGCAACGAGTTCATCTGCTGGGTCGAGGAGGCGAAGAAATCGGCCACGCGCGAACGGCGGATCCGGCGCACCCGGGAAGAGCTGGAAGAAGGCATGCGCCGTCCCTGCTGCTGGCCGGGGTGCAAGCATCGCGAGCGCACCGGCAGCTAGTCCCTCAGCCGAGGCACTGGAGGAAGTTCGCAGCCTTGCGGGACCGGCGGCGACGGTCGCCGCCATCACGCGGCTCGAAGGCGGACAGCACGCGGAGACCTGGCGGGTCGACACCGCCGACCCTGCGACCAGCGTCGTCGTCCGCCAGTTCCCGGCGGGCGACTCGGCGGCGCAGCGTGAGGAGGGCGTGCTGCGAGCCCTTGGCGGACTCGGCGGCTTGGCGCCAGCGTTGCTCGGCGGCGACCCGGACGGCCGGCGGTTGGGGCAGCCGGTCTCCTTGATCGGCTGGCTCGACGGTCAGCCCGACATAACCCCCGCCGATCCCGGGCGCTGGGCGCGCGAGCTGGGACGCGGCCTTGCCGCGGTCCAGGCGGTGCCGGCCGAGCGACTGACCGAGTTGCCGAGCGCGTTCGAGAACAGGGGAGGCTCCCAGGAGCTGTTGGGTGGCCCGCTGGAGGCGGAGGTCCGGTCGCGCTGGCCGGAGATCGCCGGCTCGCCGGAGGTGCTGACCCACGGCGACTACTGGTCGGGCAACGTCGTCTGGCGGGACGGAAGGCTGAGCGGGATCGTCGACTGGCCGAGCGGGGCACGCGGTCCGGCTGGCTTCGACCTGGGCTGGTGCCGGCTCGATCTCGTCCTCTTATATGACGAGGAGGTCGCCGACGAGTTCCTCGCGGCCTATGAAGCAGAGACCGGTCAGGGGGTTGGCGACCCGCGCCTCTGGGACATCTGGGCTGCCGCTCGGTCGGAGGACATCGTCGGGTCATGGGGGCCGAACTACCGGCCGCTGGGTCGCGCCGATCTAGACGAAAGCGAGCTGCGGGGGCGCCACGCGCAGTGGACGGCGCGCCTCCGCGAGCGGGCGTAGCCCTCTACTCGGAGCCCTCGACCAGCTTCGCCGCTTCCCCTCGCGAGCTGACGTCGAGCTTGCGGAAGATGTTGCGGAGGTGGCTCTCGACGGTCTTTTCGCTGAGGAAGAGTTCCTTGGCGATCTCGGCGTTGGTCAGGCGGTCGACCAGGAGCTGGGCGACTTCCCGCTCGCGGCCGGTGAGGGACTCCAGGCCGCTGTCGTCGGCGCCGGCCCGGCTGCGCCGGTGCGTGCGGTGGCCAAGTTGGCCGAGCTCCTGCTCGACCCGGTCGCGGTGGCGGAACGCCTTGCAATCGTCGAACTCCTCGGCCGCCAGGGTGAACTGCTCGACGGCGCGGTCCTGGTCGCCGGCGGCGAGGAGGGCGCGGCCGGCCAGCTCGCGCGAGACGGCGCGGTCGATGCGGGCCTTCAACTCGCCGGCCACGTCGGCCGCCGCGAGGGCCAGCTCCGCCGCCTCCTTGGGCTGATCGCGGGCGAGCAGTACCTCCGCCTCCGCGCGGTCGGCCCAGGCCCGCGCCATCGGCAGCCCCGTTTCCTCGGCCGCCTCGTTCGCGTGCAGGCGGCTTTCCTCGGCAAGCTCGAGCTGGCCGGCGCCGACGGCGGCCCGGGTCAGTTCCATCGCCGCATGCGCCCGCCAGCCGCCGGGGATCTGTCTGGCTCCGCTGCCCCCCATCATCGAGGTGAAGGTCTCGACCGCCCGCTCGTGCTGACCGTCCTCCCGCAGGGCGATGCCGAGGCAGAGGCCGGCCCAGCTGCTGATCGCGCTGTCGCCCAGCTCGGCCGCGATCGCGGTCGCCTCTTCGCCGCTCGCGATGGCGCCCTCTGCGTCTCCCTTCACCGACTGCGCGAAGGCGAGGTTGAGGAGGCTCCAGGCCAGCTGCAGCTGGTTGCGGCTAACGCGCGCGGCCTCCGCCGCGGTCGAGAGGATCTCGAGCGAGAGGCCGATGTCGCCGAGCACCCAGCCGCAGGTGCCGACGCAGGGCACGAGGGTGGGGGCGAACGCGGCGCGCCCGCTCGCTCGTCCGACCTTGAGGCCGCGTTCGCCGTGGGTGACGACGTCGGCGAACTCGTCGAGGTACATCTCCGCCGCGGCGAGGCAGCCGATCGCGTCGAGGCGCTCGGCCAGCTCCTCGTCGGAGAGGTGGTCGATCAGCTCGATCACGCCGGGACGGTTGCGCTGGGCCTCCTCGATCCGGCCGCCGAGCGCGCAGCCCATCAGGTGAGCGCCCGCGGCGGCCGCCCGCAGCGGCCGGTTGTCGATCTCCTCCGCCGCCGCGACCGCCCGCTCGCCCCACTCGGGCATCTCCTCGAAACTGCGGTCGTAGAAGCGGTCCATCAGCTTCGCGATCAGCAGGGCGACGGCGTCGGGACCGCCCTCCCCGACCGCCTCTTCGAGGCGGGCGCCGGCCCGGTCCCGGTCTCCGAGGGCGTGCTCGAAGGTGGCGCAGGCGATCGTCATCGCGACCTCGAGGTCGCGCTGCTCGGGGGTGACGCTGTCCAGTGCCGCCAGGGAAGCCTCGTAGGCGCCGACGAAGTCGCTCAGCGAGGTGAGCAGGCCCGGCAGGGGCAGGAGCAGTTCCTGGCGCAGCTCCGTCGGCGCGTCCTCGGGCAGCAGCCGCAGCGCCGCCCGCAGCCAGCGCACCGCGCTGGCCGGCGCCCGCGCGGCCGAGGCGAGTGCCGCGTCCCTCAGCAGCTCGACCGCTTCGAGGTCGCCGAACTGCGCCGACTGCTCGACGTGGTGGGCGCGTACCGCGAGGCCCTCGCGACCGTCGCGGAGGAGTTCTGCGCACAGCGAGTGGATCGCCAGCCGCGTCCCCTCGGGCACCGCCTCGTAGACGGCCGAGCGGACCAGCGGGTGGCGGAACTGGAAGCGGCGGGGCACGTCGGTGGTCCTGACCAGGTCCGAGCCCGCGAGTTCGTCGAGAGCGCTCAGCCCGGCGCCGGGCTCGAGCCCGGCGGCGCCGATCGAGAGGTCGAGGCTGAAGGGATCGCCGATCACCGCGGAGGCGTTGGCGAGGGCGCGGCCGGCGGGGGAGAGGGCGCCGAGCTCGCGGTCGATGGCGAGGCCGATCGCCTCCGGGACCCCTTCGACCGGGTTGCCGGCCGGCGCCGCGGCGATCGTCTCGGCCCGCGAGAGCTCGAGGATGTAGAAGGGGTTGCCGCCGCCCTGCTCGAGGATCTCTTCCTTGCGGGGATTGCCGTCGAGGAGGGCGCCCGCGTCTTCCGGTTGCAGCGGCCCGAGGCGCTGCAGGCCGAGGATGCCGGCGTCGGCCGCGGCCCGGAGCTCGGTCATCACCGAGGAGTCGAGGCGGCGGGTCCGGTAGCCGAAGGCGACCATCACCTTCGCCCGCGGCGGGCGGCGCAGCAGATGGCCGATCAGCTCCAGCGAGGAGCGGTCGCTCCAGTGCAGGTCGTCGAGGGTGATGAGCACGGTCTTGCCCGGCGCCAGCAGGCCGAGCAGCTCGCGGGCGGCGCCATAGACGCGGACCCGGTCTTCGGGGGCGGGGGCGGCGGAGGCGCCAGTGGCAAGCGGTCGCATCGCCGGAAAGGCGGAGGCGAGCTCGTCGATCTGCTCCTGGTCAAGCGCTCCGAAGGCCGACCCCGAGGCCGCCTCGAGGAAGCTGTCGAGGGCGTCGACGAAGAGGCCGAAGGGCAGCTCGCGCTCGAACTCGGCGGCGCGGCCGTGGAGGACGACGCAGCCTCGGCCGGAGGCCCGCTCGGCCAGCTCGCGCAGGAGGCGGGTCTTGCCCATCCCGGGGTCACCTTCGACCGCGGCGAACTGAGCGCTGCCGGCTTCGGCCGCATCGAGCCGGCCGATGAGGAACTCCAGTTCGCTGTCCCTGCCGACGAGTGCCGCGGTCATCGCTCTCCCCTCTCAGGGGGAGTCTAAGGGGCGAATCAGGGTTTCTCCCTGATGTCCAGGGGGCGGCGCGAGGCGAGTCTGCGGCTATGCAATCAACCAACCGCAGAGGAGCGGAAACCATGCAAGCCAAGAAGAACATCGCGGCCCGCGCCGCCCAATGGAGCTCAACCCATCGCAAGCTGGCCATCTGGGGATGGCTGGCGGTGGTCGTCGTTCTGGTCGGCGTCTTCCTGGGCGGCGAACTGATCGAACGCAAGGACATCTCGACCGTCGACACCTTCTCCGGCGAGTCCCAGCAGGCCGAGCGGGCGCTGACCGATGCCGGGCTGCGCCCGACCGAGGAGGTGCTGCTGATCCAGAGCAAGTCCGCATCCGCCGGGGACCCTGAGTTCCAAGCGATCGTCGAACGGTCGGCCGACGAGTTGAGGCAGACCGCCCACGTCGAGAACGTCGCCACCCCGTCGGAAGGGGGCGGAGCGATCTCCGACGACAAGCACTCGGTGCTGATCGACTTCGAGATCGCCGGGCCTGAGAAAGACGTGGCGGAAAACGTCGAAGCCAGCGAAGCGACGGTCGCGGCCCTGAATAGAGGCGACCCCGGCTTCAGCGTCGAGCAGTTCGGGGCAGGTTCGTCCGAGGGAGCTCTTGAAGACGCCTTTTCCTCGGACCTCGGCAAGGCGGGCATGATCTCGCTGCCGCTGACCCTGCTGCTTTTGGTCATCGCGCTCGGGGCGCTGGTCGCCGCGGGTGTGCCGCTGATCCTCGCCCTGACCGGCGTGCTGGCGACGATGGCGATGGTCGTCATCCCAAGCCTGCTGTTCCCGCTCGACGGCAACATCGACGCGCTGATCCTGCTGATCGGCCTCGCCGTCGGGGTCGACTACTCGCTGTTCTACATGCGCCGCGAGCGCGAGGAGCGCGCTTCGGGCAAGAACCCACGCGACTCGCTGATCGCCGCCGCGGCAACCTCGGGACGGGCGGTGATGATCTCCGGGATCACGGTGATGATCGCGATGTCCGGGATGTTCCTCACCGGCGAGGCGACCTTCGAGTCGTTCGCGGTCGCCACGGTGGTCGTGGTCGCGGTCGAGATGTTCGTCTCCCTCCTCGTCCTGCCGGCGGTTCTCGCCTGGCTCGGCGACCGAGTGGAAAAGGGCCGCCTGCCGTTCCTCGGCAAGCGGCGTGAGCGGGGTGGAGGCGCCGGCGTCTGGCGCCGTGTCGTCACCGCGGTCACCCGCCGGCCGCTGGTCTCGGCGGTTGCCTCGGCGGGAATCCTGATCGCGTTGGCGATTCCGGCCCTGAGCATGGAGACGACCCAGACGAGCGTCGATGACATGCCGCAGAACCTGCCGGTGATGAAGACCTACGACCGCTTCACCGAGGCGTTCCCCGACAAGGCGAACGTCAACGAAGTGGTGGTCGAGGCAGGCGACGTCCGCAGCGGCGAAGGTGCCGCCGTGGTCGACCGGGTCGTGACCGGCGCCGAGGGCTCCGAGACGTTCATCGGGACCCCCGACGTCACCTACAGCGACGACGGCACCGTGGCAAACGTCGCCGTGCCCAGCGAGGGCAACGGGACCGATGACGCCTCGATCGCGGCGCTCGACGAGCTCCGCGACGTGGTCGTCCCCGCCGCGCTCGCCGGCACCACCGAAGTCGAGGCAAACGTCACCGGCGGTGCCGCCGCGACCGAGGACTTCGCCCAGGTGATCTCCGAGCGCTTGCCGCTGGTGATCGCCTTCGTCCTCGGGCTGGCATTCCTGTTGATGCTGTTCACGTTCCGCTCGATCGTCGTCCCGATCAAGGCGATCATCCTCAACCTGCTCTCGGTGGGCGCTGCCTACGGAGTGCTGGTGATGGCGTTCCAGTGGGGCTGGGCCGAGTCGCTGCTCGGCTTCGAGTCGAACGGCGGAGTCACGAACTGGTTGCCCGTCTTCCTCTTCGTGATCCTCTTCGGGCTCTCGATGGACTACCACGTGTTCATCCTCAGCCGGGTCCGTGAGCTCTACGACCGGGGCATGAGCACCGACGAAGCGGTCCGCGAGGGCATCTCGCAGACGGCGGGCACGGTGACCAGCGCGGCCGCCGTGATGATCGCGGTGTTCTCGGTGTTCGCGACCCTCTCCTTCCTCGACTTCAAAGAGATGGGAGTGGGCCTGGCGGTTGCGGTCCTGATCGACGCGACGATCATCCGCGGCGTCCTGCTGCCGGCGACGATGAAGCTGCTCGGCGAGCGCAACTGGTACCTGCCGGGCTTCCTCGAGCGGATGCCGCAGCTGCACGAGCGGCGCCCGGTCGAGGTCGGCGTCGAGCCCGAGCCGGCCCGGACCTGAGACCGGCTATCGACTATCCGCCGCCGGCGCTCCCTTGGGGGCGCCGGCGGCGGGATTGGAGCTCGAGATGTCCAACTTCATGCTGCAACACCGACACGATCCCGACGAGTGCGAGACGGCCTTTGCCGCCTGGCGCTCTTTCGACAGTCCCCTTCGGGGTTCCACCGCTCCCTCGACCTGCCTCGCCGGCGGCCACCGAATCTGGTGGTGCGTCGAGGCGCCCGGCGAGGCCGACGCGCTAGCCCTGCTGCCGGAGTTCGTCGCCTCGCGCACCGAGGCGATTCCGGTTCGCTTCGTGGAGGTGCCTTGATTCCATCTCGTTGAGGCCGCGGTCGAGGCGGCGGATGTTGGTCGCGCCGGGTGGGGCGGGGACGGCGCGGAAGGTCGAGGCCGGCAGGTGCAGGCGGAAGGCGATCCTTCCCTGCGGGTCGAAGCCGGTGACCAGGGGGTTGTCGCCCCAGCTGACCAGCCACCCTCCTCCGGGCAGTTCGCGAGCGGAGCCGCAGCAGTGGCTCCGCTTCACCTCTGGGTCGTTGAGCTGGCCCTTGTAGATCGCTTTGCCGGCGTCGAGGTCGAGCCGGTAGAAGACCACCCGCGGCCGGCGGGGCCGGTCCTTGCCGTTGTCGAAGACGGTCAGCCGACCGAAGCGGTCGAGGCGGGCGTCGTGCTGGCCGCCCAGCGGGCGCGTGGCCGGGTCGCCGACGACCTGCAGCGACTGCCCGGTGGGGAGGCCGCCGAGCTTCCAGCGGATCGCGCCGGTGGCCCGGTCGATCCCGTAGACCGCGTCGGTGTGGCGGGTGGAGATGATGACTTCGCCGTTGTCGCCGGGCTCGATCGAGTTGATGTGGACCGGATCGAACGCCTCCCGCTGTAGCCGGGGCCGCGGGTTGCTGAGCACGTTTTGCCACCAGCGGCCGGTCTCCGCCAGGGCGATGTGGCCGCGCGAGTTCCAGCGCCAGACCACCTTCCCAGCGGGGTCGAGTTCCTGGGCTTCGGCCGAGACGATCGCCGCTCGCTTCGGCCCGCCGAAACGGCGGAGGTCGGCGGTTTCGGGCACGTAGGTGTCGAGCAGGACGTTGCCGTTGGTGAGTTCGCGGTACTCGTGGCCGTCGATGATCGTGTTCTTGGTCCGAACCAGGCGCAGCAGCTTGCCGTCCTCTGAGCGGACCTCGTAGGCCATCCGCGGGTCGAGCCCGTAGCCGTCGCCGAACGAGCGCGCCCAGGCGAGGCTGCCGTCGCGCAACACCTGACCCCAGAGCGCCGGCGTGTCGGGGTTGTACCACCAGCGCGGCACCCCCTCGGTGTCGGAGACGATCACCCAGGGGCGCTTGTCCCTCGGGTCGACGTAGGTGATGACGAAGAGGCCGGGCGAGACCGGCCGCAGTGCTTCGTATCTCCAGCCCGGGAAATCGGGCGGCAGGGGGTGTGCCGCCGGGGTGGGGGTGGGGGTGGGCTGAGTGCCTGACCGCCCAGCATCGTTGCTACCTCCGCAGCCGGCGGAGAGCAGGATCACGGCGAGCGCCGCGAGCAATGCCGGGGTGCCCTTCACCTTCCTCCAGCCATCTCCCTCATGCTCGCGCCAGAGGCCGGGCGCCGGTCGAGGACGGAAGCAGCAGCGCCGAGAGGCAGACCATCGCCAGGGCGCTGATCTGCAGGGCGATGCCAAGGGGGCTGGGGGAGAGTGGATCGCCGAAGACGAGGATCCCGCCGAGGATCTGAGTGGCGTTGGCGACGATGCCCATCAGGCCGATGGTCTCGATCGCGCCGCCGCTCTGCAGGGCGGCGACCGTCGTGTACTGGGCCAGGGCGCCGCAGGCGATCGTCAGCGCCAGGAGGGAGGCGATCAGCGGCCACTCGCCGGCACCGCCGGTGAGGGCCTTGGTCGCGATCCCGGCCAGGGCGAAGAGGATGCCGGCGAGGACCGCGAGCAGAACCCCGCGCCGCGCGGCCAGGCGCTCGGCGCGGTGGCTCAGCGCGACCCCGGCCGCGAGCAGGACGAGGCCGCCCTCGAAGCTGACGATCGCCGTCATCGAGAAGTCGGAATGGGCGCTGTCGAAGTTGGGGAGGGTCGCCGCGAGTAGGGCCAGACCCGAGCCGCCGAGGAGCAGGGCCAGCCACTGCCGCCGCTCGACGCGGTCGCCGAAGAGGCGCTGGGAGAGCACCGCGAGGGTGACCGCGCCACCCGCCAGCACGGCCTGGACGAGGGAGATCGGCGCCAGCGAGAGGGCGGCGACGTGGGCCAGCCAGGCCAGACCGGCGAGGGCCCAGCCGGCGGCGAACCAGGGCGAGGCGGCGAGGCTGCGCAAGGTCGCGAGCGGGCGGCCGATCGAGACCGGCTGCGTGTGCTGGCAGCCGCGATGCTTGAGCAGCGAGGCGAGGTTCGTCATCAGTGCGACGGCCGCGGCAAGGCCGATTCCGATCTCCATGGCGATCGTCTTCCTAGGCGACGCTGCGGGGGTCGAGATCGGGGGCGGGCAGGGTGGATTGCTCCATCTCGGTGCGCACGGCGGCGACCGCGGCACCCGAGGTGCGGCAGGCAAGCGCGACGGTGCGGTTCGAGGCTTCCGGCACCCGGCCGATCTCGAATTCGATCAGCGCCGTGCGCCGTAGCCGAACCCGTTCCTCGCGCGAGCTCTCATCGGGAGCCGACTCCATCGCCACCTCTCCGGCTCGCGCCCGGCTGCAGGTCAGGCAGAAGGTCTCATCGTCTGCCTGGGACCAGCTCGGCGGCAGCACCGACGGCTCGCCGTCCATCCGGCCGACCGAGACCGCGCAGCGGGCACAGCTCCATCTGCAGGCGTCGGCGGCCATCGCCTCAGGCGTCCAGCCCGAGGCTGGTGGAGATCCGGCGCATCTCCTTGGCCTGGTCGGCGAGGACGAAGCTGATGCCGGTGCCGGTGCGCCCGGCGCGGCCGGTGCGGCCGACCCGGTGCACGTAGGCCTCGCGGTCCTCGGGAGCGTCGTAGTTGAACACGTGGGAGACGTCGGGGATGTCGATCCCGCGGGCGGCGACGTCGGTCGCGACCAGGGTCATCACCTCGCCGCGCTCGAAGCGGGCCAGGGCCCGCTCGCGCTGGCGCTGGCTCTTGTCGCCGTGCATGGCGACGGCGTTGACCTGACGGCCGCGCAGCCGCTTGACCAGCCGGTCGGCGCCGCGCTTGGTGCGGACGAAGACGAGCGAGCGACCAGCGCTCTCCTCGGAGAGGTGCGAGATGAGGTGGTCGAGCTTCGCGCCCTGCGAGGCGACCGGCAGGAAGCGGTGATCGACGTTGGCCTCCTCATGCTCGGGCTCGGCGTGGGTGTGGGAGCGGGCGTCGCGGGTGTAGGCAGCCGCGACCTTGCCGGTGGCTCCCTCCAGGGTGGCCGAGAAGAACAGGGTCTGGCGATCGGCCGGGGTCTTGGCGACGATCCGGTCGACGGCCGGGCGGAAGCCCATGTCGAGCATCCGGTCGGCCTCGTCGAGGACGAGCACCCGGACCCGCTTGAGCGAGACCGCGCCGCGGGCGATCAGGTCCTCGAGCCGGCCGGGGGTGGCGACGAGGATGTCGGCGTGCCGCGCGGCCTTGATCTGCGGGCCGATGCCGACGCCGCCGTAGACGGCGGCGATCTTCAGCTGGCGCGCCTTGGCGAGCGCGGTCAGCTCGACGACGATCTGGCTCGCCAGCTCTCGGGTGGGAGCGAGGACGAGGGCGCCGGGGCCATTGCCACCGGGCTGGATCAGGTCGACGAGGGGGACACCGAAGGCGAGCGTCTTGCCCGATCCGGTGGGAGATTGGACGAGGAGGTCGCGGCCGGCGAGCGCGTCGCGGACGACCATCTCTTGAACGGGGAACGGCTGGGTGATCGAGCGCGCCTTGAGGGCGTCGACCACCGGCTTGGAAGTGCCGAGATCGGCAAAGGAAGTGATGTGTGTGAACTCCTAGTAGAACGACTCTGGGAGATCCTGCGACCCCAAAGCGCCAGTGAGCACAGGGAGGAAACGGAACCTCTCGGGTGGCGAATCGGCCAAACCCGACTCAGTCACCGTAGCAGCAGCGGCTCACGCCCTCACTTCGTCAAGGTCTCTGCAAGAAGGTGGGTGATCGTCCAGGTCGCGACCCGCGCGGTCACGCCGGAGGGGTCGTAGGGAGGGTTCAGCTCGGCGATGTCGATCGCCACGATGCGACCGCGCCCGGCCACGACGGCCAGCGTTTCGCGCAGCTGCCGGTAGCTGAGACCGCCCGGCTCCGGCAGGGTCGTTCCCGGGACGAACGCAGGGTCGAGCACGTCGAGATCGACGGATACGTAGAGGGGCACGTCGGCCGGGACCAGCTCGGCAACCACGTCCTCGGCGCCCCGCTCGATCAGGTCGAGGGTGGTTGCCCATCCGACTCCGAGCTCGCGCATCCCCTCGACCTCGGGGCGGGCGACGTTTCGCAGCCCGAGCGCAGAGACGCCGCGGATCGAGGGCAGCTCAGCCAGCCGGCGCAACTGGCTGGCGCCGCTGAACCGGGCTCCGTCGAGGTCGTCGAGGAAGTCCGCGTGGGCGTCGACGTGGACGAATGCGACCGGCTCGGCTTCGCTCACCCCGCGGCCCAGCGGCAGGCTGATCGAGTGGTCGCCGCCGAAGGCGACGAGCAGGGCGCCGCGCTCGACGACCCCTCGCGCGACCGCCGACATGCGGGCGAAGTTGCGGGCCTCGTCGGCCCCCTGGATATAGACGTCGCCGAGGTCGGCCATCCTGACGCCGACCAGCTCGCGCCCGCTCTCGATGTCGTACCAGCCGGCGGTGCCGCCGGGCTCGCTGTCGAATTGCTCGTGGGACGCCGCCCGCGCGGCGGCGGGACCCTGCGCCTGGCCCGTGCGGTTGAACGGCTGGGGCGTGCCGGCGTCGAAGGGCACTCCGACGAACGCCACGTCCGCGTCCAGGGCCTCGGGATCCGACACCCCCGGCGCGCCGAAGAACGTGCGCGCCCCTTCTGCGAAGAGCGGCTCGATCGTCTGCAGCGGATCGCGACCCTCCATGCCCGTGATCCTAGACCGGAGACCAATTAGCTATAGAACGCGGCCATGCGCGTCTGGATCATCAGGCTCCTGGAGGGGATCAGGCACGGCGACGAGGCCGACATCGCCCGGGCGATCGAGGACTTGAGCCGGTCGCGGCGTTACCTGGCGCCGCTTGCCTACGCGGTCGGCGGTGTGGCGATGCTGCTCGGCGGTGTCCGGGTGCTGTTCTCGAACTGGCGGCTGACGCTGATCCAGGTGCTGCCGGCGGTCTGGATCTGGCTGGCGATGTACAACCTCCGCGCCCATCTTCTCCACGGCCGCGAATTCCGCGACCTCGAAGGCCCGTTCGTGGTCCTGGTGATCGCGGGGATCGTCGCGATCACGATCGGCGTCTTCTTCTTCAACGCCGTCTTCGGCTTCGCCATCGCCCAGGGGGGAACGCCCCGGGTCCGCCTCGCGATCGCCGAAGCGCGGCAGCGGCTGACGCCGATCGTCGTCACCGGCGGCACGCTCGGGCTCGCCCTGGGCCTTGCCGTACTGCTCGCCCCCCGCGCCGGGGAGCCCTGGTTCGCGGTCTCCCTCGGGATCGTCATCGGCCTGATGATGGCCGCCTACGTCGCGGTTCCCTCCCGCCTGGTCGGGGTCGAAACCACGGCCTCGCGCCGCGACCGCCTCTCCGCCAGCGCGGTCGGGGGCCTGCTCGGCGTCGCGCTCGCCACCCCTCCCTACATCCTCGGTCGCATCGGCCTGCTGATGATCGGCTCGCCGATCCTCCGCATCCCCGGCTTCGTCGTCTTCCTCGTCGCTGCGACCCTGCAGGCGGGCGCGACCAGCGCGGTGCGGGCGGTGAAGCTGGGCGCCCGGCTCAGCGACGGAGCCTCGGGAGGAGCTAGCTCGCCGGGAGGTAGGTGAGGAGCACCACGCCGGAGTCGAAGCGCTTGACGTCCTCGAGCTGCATCCGGATCGTTCCCCGGTCGCCGAGCACGTGGAGGTTGCCTTCGCCCCAGACGATCGGGTTGAGGTAGACCTCGTACTCGTCGATCAGGCCCTTCTCGGCCAGGGCGTGGGCGAACTCGCCGCTGCCGTGCATGAAGAGGTCGCCGTCGACCGTGGCTTTAAGTTTGGGGATCGAGTCGGCGAGGTCGCCCTCGAGCAGGGTCGCGTTCCACCCGAGCTCGCCGGACAGGGTGGTTGACCCAACGAACTTCGGCATCGGGTTGATCATCTCGGCCCACTTGCCGGTCTCGCTTGGCCAGTAGCCCGCCAGTCCCTCATAGGTCTTGCGTCCCAGGACCAGCCCGCTGGAGCGCGCCTGGCGCTCGAACGAGTACTCGGCGTGGTCCCCACCTGGCTCCACCCACTCCCCAACCGGGTCGATGACGCCGTCGAGAGTTGCTTGCGTGCTCGCGATCAGCTTGCCCATTTCAATTCTCCTTGGCTCGGGGGCTAGGTCTGTGCCCCATTTACCCAGACGACGAACGGCGACGCGCGAAATCGACATCGCTGTCCGCCGGGATCCGTCCACTGCAGACGATAGGTTTCGGTATGCTCATGCAGACGATGGAAGAGCGGCCAGCAAACGTAGAAGGCGAAGAGCGTTTTCAGCGGTTGGAAGAAGACATCCGCGAACTTCGCGCTGAGCAGAAAGCCGGGGTGAACGAAATCCGCGGCGAGCTTCAAGCCAGTGTTCAGGAACTCCGTAGCGAGTTTCGGGCAGGCATACAGGAACTCCGCAGCGAGCTTCAGACCAACGAGCAGGAACTCCGCAGCGAGTTGCAGGCAGGCATACAGGAGCTCCGCGGCGAGATGAAGGAACTGCGCAGCGAGTTCCTGGCTGAGATGAAGCATCTCCGCAATGACAT
>DASTSW010000026.1:0-10832 GCA_035760445.1 Solirubrobacterales bacterium
GCCGCCCAGGGCGCCTCGACGATCACCCAGCAGTTCGTCAAGAACGCGCTGGAAGCGCAGGGCGACCGCTCGCTCTTCGTCAAGTTCAAGGAGGCGGCGCTCGCCTACCGGCTGGAGCGCCACTGGAGCAAGGACAAGATCCTCACCGAGTACCTCAACACCGTCTACTTCGGCCAGGGCGCCTACGGCATCGAGGCCGCGGCGCGGACCTACTTCGGCGCCGCCCACCCCGGCTGCGGCACCGAGACCGAACCCTGCGCCGCGGTGCTCGAGCCCTGGGAGGCGGCGATGCTGGCCGGGATCATCCAGTCGCCGTCGGCCTACGACCCCAAAGTCTTCCCGGAAAACACCTTGGCGCGACGCAACCTGGTGCTGGAACGGATGGCCGAACAGGGCTACATCAGCCCGGAACAGATGCGCGAAGGCCAGGAGCACGCCCTCCCCTCCGACGACAGCATCGAACCGCCGGGACTCGACTCGCGGGCGCCCTACTTCACCGCCTACCTGCGCCAGCAGCTGCTCGAACGCTACGGGCCCGCGAAAGCGTTCTTCGGCGGGCTCGAGGTCAAGTCGACGCTTGACATGCGGCTGCAGGAAGCGGCCGAAGAAGCGGTCAGCTCCTACCTCGGCTACTCGCCGGCGACCGCCTCGGTGGTGGTTATCAACAACCACAACGCCGGCATCAAGGCGATGGTCGGCGGTCCCGACTTCGACACCCGGCCCTTCAACCTGGCCACCCAGGGCCACCGCCAGCCGGGTTCCTCAATCAAGCCCTTCACCCTGATCACGGCGCTCGAACAGGGCATCTCCCCCTACACGGTCTACCCCTCCGAAGAGCGCTTCTTCCCGTTCGGGAAGAACGGCGGCGAAACCTTCCACGTCACCAATGACGAGGATTCCTACCTCGGCTCCTGCGACATCGTCTGCGCGACCACCAACTCCGACAACTCGATCTACGCGGCCCTGGCGCTGGAAGGGCTGCAAGGAAAGACGGTGCACGACAAAACCAGCGCGATCGCCGGGACGATCCACAAGGCCGGCTACGCCGACCCGATCTCGACCAACCCGGCGATGGTGCTCGGCGGTCTCGAGGAAGGGGCGACGCCGCTGGGTTGGACCTACGCCTACTCGACGATCGGCAACAACGGCGACCGCGTCAGCGGCACCCTGGCGCCGCGACCCGGCGACAGCCCCGTCTCCTACACGGAAGTGACCAACGACGACGGCGAGACGATCAAGGGCGGCGAGAACGACTTGACCCACGACCAGGTCTTCAACCAGGAAAAGGTCGAAGAAGCAAAGGGCATCCTCGAAACCGTCGTCTCCAGCGGCACCGGCACCAACGCCCAGATCGGCGCCGAAGGCCAGTGGGGCAAGACGGGAACGACCGAGAACAACGGCGACGCCTGGTTCTGCGGCGGCATCGCCGACGAAGTGACCGCCTGCGTCTGGGTCGGCTACCCGGACTCGACCACGCCGATGACCACCCTCTACAACGGCGGCCCGGTGATGGGCGGCACCTTCCCAGCCCTGATCTGGGCCCGGGTGATCTCCGCCTGGCAGGACATCAAAGCCGAACACGCCGCCGAAAAGGCTGCCCGCAAGGCGGCCAGGGAAGCCGGCGAAGACCCGGACTCCGCGGAAGTGATCGAAGAAGGCTACGTCGCGCCGGAAACCGAAGGCTACGTCGAACCCGAAGAAGGCGAATACGAAGCCGAACCGGAAGCCGAAGCGACGCCCGAAACCGAAGTGACGCCAGAAGAAGCCGCGCCCGAAGAAGCAACGCCCGAAGCCGTGCCGGAAAGCGGCGGGGGCGTTACCGCCGGGTAACAGCGCGCTTACGCCGTGGGCGGCCGCGGGCGTGAGACGAAGCGGCTGCCGGCAGCGCAGAAGCGCCAGGGGCGCTCGACCGCTTTGGTGATTCCGATCCGCGGCCCGGTGACGACCGTCGGCGGCTCGCCCTGCGGCGGTGCCAGCAGGAACGGCTCGCGGGTCAGGTCGGCCTCGTTCTCGCCGAGGCCGATCCCCAGCGCCTCGGTCAGCTTGCCCGGGCCGGAGCAGAGGTCGGCGTCGGGCCGCTCGCCGCGGCGCTCGCGCATCGCCTCGAGGCCGTGGGTCGGCTCCAATGCCCGGATCAGGACAGCGGCGGCCTCGCCCTCCGGTTCGGCGACCGCGTTGAGCAGGCTGTGGATTCCGTAGGAGAGATAGACGTAGGCGTGGCCGGGCGGCCCGAACAGGACCCGGGTGCGCTCAGTGAGACCTACGTAGGCGTGGCAGGCGGGGTCGCCGGCGTCGTAGCTCTCGGTCTCGACGATGGTCCCGCCAGCGCCTTCGAACAGCAGCGTGCAACCGATCAGGTCGCGGGCGACCGCGTGGACAGAACGGTCGTAGAAGTCACGCTCGAGCCGATCGCTCAGGAGCGCTCCTCTTCAACCCGGGCCTTGACCGCGGACAGCGTTCCCTGCGCCTCGGCGATCTGCAGCGCCAGAGGTGCCGAACCGGTGCCGCCGGCGATCCGCTTCGACTCCAGCCAGCTGCTCCGCTGCAGCACCTCGTAGTAGGAGTCGTCGAGGTGCTCGGAGCGCTCGCGCAGCTCCTCCCGGGTCAGCTCGGAGAGGGATTTATCGCGCTCGACCGCGTCGCGGACCAGACCGCCGACGATCCCGTGCGCCTCGCGGAAGGGAACGCCGCGGCGGACCAGCAGGTCGGCGACCTCGGTCGCGGCCAGCATCTCGTCGCCCGAGGCCTCCTCCATCCGCTCGCGATCGAACTCGATCCCGCCCAGCATCCCGGCGGTGGCGTCGAGCAGCGCCTCGACCGTGTCGATCGCATCGAAGAGCGGCTCCTTGTCCTCCTGCATGTCCTTGCCGTAAGTCAGCGGCAGGGCGTGCATGACGCCGAGCAGGGTCTGGTAGGAGGCGGCGACGCGCGGGCTCTTGGCCCGCAGCAGCTCGGCCGAGTCGGGGTTCACCTTCTGCGGCATGATGCTGGAGCCCGAGGAGAAGGACTCGTCGAGCTCGCAGAAACCGAACTCGCTGGAACTCCAGATGACGATTTCCGAGCCGAGGCGCGAGAGGTGCATCGCGCAGGTCGAGGCGGCGGCGAGGTAATCGAGGACGAAGTCGCGGTTGGAGGCGCCGTCGATCGAGTTGTGGCTGACGTGGGCGAAGCCGAGGTCGGCGGCGACCGACTCGCGGTCGATCTCCCAGTTGACGCCGGCCAGGGCTCCCGACCCGAGCGGCATCACGCTGGCGCTGTCGAGCGCGAACTGGAAGCGCAGCACGTCGCGGGCGAGCATCCAGAAGTAGGCGAGCAGGTGGTGGCCGAGGTAGACCGGCTGGGCGCGCTGCAGGTGGGTATAGCCGGGCATCGTCCAGTCGCGGTGGGTCTCGGCCAAGCTGAGCAGCTGCTCCATCGCCGCCCCGCAGAGCTCGATCGCCCGCAGCGAGTGCGCCTGGACGACCATCGCCACGTCGGTGGCGACCTGATCGTTGCGCGAGCGGCCGGTGTGGACCTTGCCGGCGAGCGGCCCGATCTCCTCGCCGAGCAGGCGCTCGATCGCCATGTGGATGTCCTCGTCGGCGGGGTCGAACTCGAAGCCGTGCTCGGCCATGCGGGCGTCGACGCGGTCGAGCCCCGCCTCGATCTGCGCCAGCTCCTCGTCGGTCAGGACGCCGATCTGGCAGAGGCCGCGGGCGTGGGCCTTCGACTGGTCGATGTCGTACGGCGCCAGCCAGGCGTCGAATGCCAGCGAGCGGTTGAGGCGCCAGAAGCGCGGGTCCGGCTCTTTGCGGAAGCGTCCCATGGGCGGGCGATTATGCCGTCAGTCGGCCTGGCCGAGCGCTGCGGCGAGCTCTTGGCAGACACGCTCCACCTGCTCCTCACCCATTGCCGGGAAGAACGGCAGGGCCAGCGAGTCGGCCGCGGCGGCTTCGGCGACCGGGAACTGACCCTCGCGGTAGCCCAGCTCGCGCAGGTGCGGGAAGAGGTGGATACAGGGCAGATAAGCCTTGGAGGCGACCCCGCGCTCGGCCAGGCGGGCGATCGTCGCGTCGCGGTCGGCGCCCTGCGGGAGGCGGACCGTGTAGACGAACCAGCTGCGGACCTCGGCGCCGCGGCCGGCGATCGGCGTGCGGATGCCCTCGATCGCCGCCAGCCGCTCCTCGTACATCCGCGCCACGCTCGCCCGCCGCCCCAGCAGCGTGTCGAGCTTCTCGACCTGGGCGACGCCGAGCGCCGCGGCGAGGTCGGAGAGGCGGTAGTTGTAGCCGAGCCGATCGTGGTCGAGCCAGCCCATGTCGACGGCGCGCCCCTGGTTGCGCTCGGAGCGCAGGCGCGCCGCCTCGTCTGGGTCCCGGGGGACGATCATGCCCCCCTCCCCCGTCGTCATCTGCTTGTTGGCGTAGAAGGCAAAGGTGGCGAGGTTGCCGCGGGCGCCGACCGCTCGGCCCTCGGAGTCGACCGCGCCGAGGGCCTCGCAGGCGTCCTCGAGGATCCCGAGGCCTTCCTTCTGCGCCAGCGCCTCCAGCTCCGGCATCGCCGCCGGGTAGCCGAAGATGTGAACTGGCAAGAGGCCGGCGGTGCGCTCGCCGACCGCGTCCGCCGCCGCGGCCGGATCGAGGTCCAGCGTCTCCTCCTCGACGTCGACGAAGACCGGCCTCACGCCCTCATAGAGCAGGCAGTTGGCCGAGGCGACGAAGCTGAACGGGCTGGTCACCACCTCGTCGCCCTCGCCCCAGCCCAGCATCCGCACCCCGAGGTGCAGCGCCGTGGTCCCGCTGGAGGTCATCACCGCATCGTGGACCCCGAGCCAGGCGGCGAACTCGCGCTCGAAGCGCTCCCCCATCGGGCCGAGGGAGAGCTGGCCGGAGCGCAGGACCTCCAACACCAGCTCCTCCTCGCGGGCACCGATCTCCGGCCGGGCGAGAGGAATCTGCTCAGACATCACTGGAAGGCGTACTCCAGCGAGTCGACCAGCGCCTCCCAGGAGGCCTCGATGATGTTCTCCGAGACCCCGGTGGTCCCCCACTCCTGCTCGCCGGCGGCTGAGTCGAGCAGGACGCGGGTGACCGCGCCGGTGCCGTGGGCTTCGTCGAGGATGCGGACCTTGTAGTTGGTCAGCTCGACGTCGGCGAGGTGCGGGTAGCGGTCGGCGATCGCCCCCCGCAGCGCCTTGTCGAGCGCGTTCACCGGGCCGTTGCCCTCGGCGGCTTGGAAATAGCGCTTGCCATCGACCTCGACTTTGATCGTCGCCTCGGTCGTGACCTCGCCGTCGGCGTGCTTTTCGACCACGACGCGGAAGCTTTCGAGCCGGAAGAGCGGTTTGTAGGTGCCGGCCTCGCGGCGGAGCAGCAGCTCGAAGGAGGCCGGCGCCGCCTCGTAGTGGTAACCATCGTGCTCGCGCTGCTTCAGCTGCTCGACCGCCCGTGCCGCCTCCGCGTCGTCGAGCTCGATGCCGGCCTGCTCGGCCTGGGCGTGGATCGTCGCCTTGCCGCCCAGCTCCGAGGGGAGGATGTCGCGGACGTTGCCGACCAGGGCGGGATCGAGGTGCTCGAAGGTGCTCGCATCGGTGGCGATTCCGGCGGCGTGCATCCCGGCCTTGTGGGCGAAGGCGTTGCGGCCCACATAAGCCCGGTCGGGATCCGAGGCCAGGTTGCAGAGCTCGTCCAGGTAGTGAGCGGTTGAGGTCAGTTGGGCGAGCTGCTCGGGGGAAACCACTTCGAAGCCCATCTTCAGCTGCAGGGCGGGCAGGATCGAGGCCAGGTTGGCGTTGCCGCAGCGCTCGCCGTAGCCGTTGATGCAGCCCTGGACGAGGCGGGCACCCGCTCCCACCGCGGCCAGCGAGTTGGCGACGGCGCACTCGGAATCGTTGTGGGTGTGGATGCCGATCTCGGTCTCCTCACCGACGGCCGCCACAGCCGCGGCGGTCGCCGCGGCGACGAAGTCGGGCAGGCTGCCGCCGTTGGTGTCGCAGAGGGTGACGTTGGCGGCGCCGCCCTCGACCGCGGCGCGGACGCATTCCAAGGCGTATTCGGGATCCGCTCGGTAGCCGTCGAAGAAGTGCTCGGCGTCGAAGATCGCCGTCTTGCCCTGCTCGCGGCAGAAGCCGATCGAGTCGGCGATCATCGCCAGGTTCTCCTCCCGGCTGACGCGGATCACCTTCTCCACGTGCAACGTCGATGCCTTGCCGACCAGGCAGACGGCCGGCGCGAAGGACGAGGTGATCACCGCCAGGGCGGGGTCGTCCTCGGCGCGGGTGTCGCGGCGCCTGGTCATCCCGAAAGCGACGATCGTCGCGTTCTGCAGTTCGAGCCCGGCCAGCCGCTCGAACAGCTCGGCCTCTTTCGGGTTCGAGCTGGGGAACCCGGCCTCGATGTAGTGGACGCCGAGGGCGTCGAGGACGTTGACGACTTTCAGCTTCTCGGCGACCGAGAGCGACATGCCGCGGCCGCCCATCCCGTCCCGCAAGGTCGTGTCGTAGAGCTTCACCTGTTCCATCATTTGCTGCCTTTCGAAATCGAAGAAGATCGGGTGGGCACGGAGCCCGGGTGCGCGGCAGCGCCGCGCCGGCCGCTAGGCGGCAGGGGTAATTCGCCCGATCGACTCGTCGGAGCCGGAGCTGGCAGCGTCTGCTGGCTCGACGAAGTCGAGCCACTCCAGGTACTCCTCGGCCTTGCCGCAGAGCGCGTCTTCGAACTTTGCCTGGACCTGGCGGGTGACCTCGCCGATTTCGCCCAGCGGGTGGTCGTCGATCTCGCGCACCGGCACCAGCTCGGCGGCGGTCCCGGTGAGGAAGACCTCATCGGCCAGGTAGAGCTCAGCGCGGGCGATGTCGCGCTCGACCACGGTGTAGCCGAGGTCGCGGGCGATCTGGATCACCGACTTGCGGTTGATCCCGTCGAGGATCGAGGCGACGTGCGGCGGGGTGAGGATCTGTTCGTCGCGGACGACGAAGATGTTCTCGCCCGAGCCCTCGCAGACGAAGCCGCGTTCGTCGAGCAGGATCGCCTCGTCGTAGCCGGCGTTGTGCGACTCGGTCTTGGCGAGGATCGAGTTGAGGTAGGAGCCCGAGGCCTTGGCGTGCGGGATCGAGCCGCCGGGGCTGATCCGGCGCCAGCTCGAGACCTTGGCGCGGATGCCGCCGTTCTTGCTCTCCTCGCCGAGGTAGGCGCCCCAGGGGAAGGCGGCGATGATCACGTCGACCGGGGCGTCTTTGGCGTAGAGGCCGAGGCTGCCGTAACCGCGGTAGGCGAGCGGCCGGATATAGGCCGAGTCGAGGTTGTTGCGGCGCAGCAGCTCGTGCGTGGCCTGACGGATCTCCTCGGCCGAGTACGGCAGCTCCATGTAGTAGAGCTCGGCCGACTTTTCCAGCCGGTCGAGATGGTCGGCGTGGCGGAAGACAGCCGGGCCGCGATCAGTCGAATAGCAGCGAATTCCCTCGAAAACGCCGGTTCCGTAGTGCAGGCCGTGGCTGAGGACGTGGGTTTGCGCGTCCTCCCAGGGAACGAAATCGCCGTTTTTCCAAATCAGATCGACCGAATCCATGTTGCAGAAGTATGCCCGATGGAACAAAGGGCTTCACCGGAGGGGCCGCGAATGGTCCTCTGAACCCGAACGAGAGGAGCTAATCGATGCGAATTTCCCGTCCCAAGCTCAATTACGCGAACGTGATCGCGACGATCGCGCTGTTCGTGGCCCTGGGTGGCGCCGCCGTCGCCGCCGGCCTGCCGAAGAACAGCGTCGGCGCCAACCAGCTCAAGCGCGGCGCGGTCACCCCGGCGAAACTGAAGCGTGCCGCCGTCACCGCCGGCAAGATCGCCCCCAAGGCCATCGTCGCCGGCAAGCTCGGCGCCAACGCGGTGCTGCCGGGCAACCTCGGCAACGGAATCATCTCCACCGCCAAGATCTCCGACGGCGCGGTGATCGCAAGCAAGATCAAAAACAGCGTCGTCACCACCAACAAACTCAACAACGGCGCCGTCACCACGGCCAAGCTCGGCGACAAGTCGGTCACCCTCGGCAAGCTGGCCGACGGGCTCGCGCCGCTGCTGGGCACGCTGAAAAGCGGGCAGACGCTGCGCGGGGTGTTCTCGGTCGGCGACAACGCCACCGGCGCCGGCGACTTCACCCGCGGCGCGGTCAGCTACCAGTTCCCACTGACCAACACGCCCAGCGTGACGGTGCTGAAAAAAGGCGAGACGAGCGCCAACTGCAGCGGTCTCGGCGGCGGTCAGACCCCGGCCGCGACCGGCGGCAACCTCTGCGTCTACGTAACCGAAAGCAAAAATCTCGACGCGACGACGCCGCTCGCGGCCGAGAACAACACCCGCCTCGGCTTCGGCCTGGTCGCTAAATCCGAAGCGGCCGGCGAGTACTACGCCTACGGCCAGTGGGCGGTAACCGCCCCGTAGCCGTCTAGCTGCCGAGCTCGGCGAGCACGGCAGCAGTTACCTCCGCCGTCCCGACCTGGTCCTCGCCCGCCGAGGCCAGGTCGGCGGTGCGGAGGCCGCTCTCCAGGACGGTGTCGACGGCGGTCTCGATGCGGGCGGCGTCGTCACCACGGCCGAGGCCGTGGCGCAGCATCATCGCCGCCGAGAGGAAGGTCGCGAGCGGGTTGGCGACGCCTTGGCCGGCGATGTCCGGAGCCGAGCCGTGGACCGGCTCGAAGAGGCCGGGCTTACCCTCGGCGCCGAGGCTGGCGGAGGGCAGCATCCCCAGCGAGCCGGTCAGCATCGCCGCCTCGTCGCTGAGGATGTCGCCGAAGAGGTTCTCGGCAAGGACGACGTCGAAGTCGGCCGGGCGGGAGACCAGCTGCATCGCCGCGTTGTCGACCAGCAGGTGTTCGAGCTCGACGTCGGCGTAGTCGGCGGCGACGTTGCCGACCACCTCGCGCCAGAGACGGGAGGTCTCGAGCACGTTGGCCTTGTCGACCGAGGTGACCTTCGGTTTTCCGCCGGAGCCCTCGGCGCGGCGCCGGGCGGCGTCGAAGGCGGTGCGGGAGATGCGATCGATCTCCTCGACCGAGTACTCGCAGGTGTCGTGGGCGACGTCGCCGTCGCGGCCGGAGTCGCCGAAGTAGATGCCGCCAGTCAACTCGCGGACGACGAGCAGGTCGGTGCCGGCGATCCGCTCCTCGCGCAATGGGCTGGCACCGACCAGGGCCGGGCTCGGGCGGACCGGACGCAGGTTGGCGTAGAGGCCCATCCCCTTGCGCAGGCCGAGCAGACCCTGCTCGGGGCGCGGCGCGTTGGGGTCGGTGGTGTCCCATTTGGGGCCGCCGACGGCGCCGAGCAGGACGGCGTCGGCGTTCCGGCAGGCCTCGAGCACCTCGTCGGTGAGGGCGGTGCCGTGCTCGTCGATCGAACAGCCGCCCATCAGCCGCTCGTCGTATGAGAACTCGCCGAGGGAGTCGAGCACCTCGCGGGTGGCGGCGACGATCTCGGGGCCGATCCCGTCGCCGGGCAGGACGACTATGCGGGGCGTGCCGTTCAAGGTCCCGGCACTCTACGCGTCATCAGGCACGGTCGCCTCGATGTTGAGGCGGACGTACTCGAGCACCAGCGGCTCGCCCTCCTCCGCCAGGACCGCTTCGGCGAAGGGCTGGCGCTTCTCCGGCGGCAGCTGGTCGAGAACCGGGCCTAGGGTGACGGTGGAGATGAACTCCAGCGGGCGCGCCGGCTGCACCGGCTTCGGCTGTAGCCAGCAGCGGGCGTTCCCGAAACCGGCGGCCAGCAGGCGGGGCTCGGTCTCCTCCGGCGAAGCGAAGTTCCAGGGAGCTTTGGCGCCGGCCAGGTGCTGACCGTACTCCGGGTCGGCGGCGACCACGGCGATCGCTTTGCCATGGGCAGCGACGTTGCCGTACCCGCCACACTGGGCAACCAAGCGACCGCCGGGCTTCAGCGCAGCGCGCAGGCGCTGAAAGAGGCGATCGTGGTCATGGATCCAGTGCAGGGTCGCGGTCGAGAAGACCAGGTCGACAGGCTCCTCCAGTTCGAGCTCGACCAGGTCGGAGACCAGGTAGTCGGCCCGCTCGCCGAGCCGCTCTTTCGCCTTGGTGACCATCGCCTCGGAGCCGTCGACCGCGATCACCCAGCCGTCGGGCAGGCGCTCGATCAGCTCCGCCGTCACCCGGCCCGAGCCGCAGCCGGCGTCGACCGCTACCTCGTCACCGCGCAGCTCGAGCCGATCGAGCACCTCCATCCCCCATTCGAACTGCGGGTCGGAGACGGCGTCGTAGGTCTCGGCGTCCCACTCGCGGGCGCCGGTGTTCATCGGTTCCTTGAACTGGTCGGCCACCGGGGCCTCCCCTCTCTGGTTACAGGCTGGTCGTGACCGGCCCCTGCGAAGCGACCGGCTCGGCCTCGAACTTGTCGATCGCGCCGTCGTTTTCGAGCGTGATCCCGATGTCGTCGAGGCCGTTGGCGAGCCGGTGTTTGGTCTCGTGCTCGATCTGGAACTGGAAGACGCCGGCGGCGCAGTTGACGGTCTCGTCGTCGAGGTCGATGCGGGCCTCCCCCGCCTCGGCCACGGCCCGGCAGTGTTCCTCGTCGAGGATCACCGGCAGCAGCCCGATCTTGGTGCAGTTCGAGTAGAAGATGTCGGCGAAGGAGGGTGCGACGATCGCCTGGAAACCGAAGTCCTCCAGCGCCCAGGGAGCGTGCTCGCGGGAGGAACCGCAGCCGAAGTTGGCGCCGGTGACGAGGATCGGGTTCGGCTCCAGCTCGATCTCGCCGTCGCGGATCCAGTCGTAGAAGAGGAACTCGCCGAAGCCGGTCCGCTCGACCCGCTTGAGGAACTGCTTGGGGATGATCTGGTCGGTGTCGACGTCGCTG
>DASTSW010000027.1:0-4878 GCA_035760445.1 Solirubrobacterales bacterium
CCGATCGACACGATCGAGGACATGCGGATCTGCTTCGACCAGATCCCACTCGACGGGGTCTCCACCTCGATGACGATCAACGCCCCGGCGGCGATCCTGCTGCTGCTCTACGAGCTGGTCGGCGAGGAGCAAGGCGTCCCCTCCGAGAAGCTGCGCGGCACCGTCCAGAACGACGTGCTGAAGGAGTACATGGCGCGCGGCAACTACATCTACCCGGCCGAGCCGACGATGCGGCTTACCACCGACATCTTCGAGTACTGCAACGAGAACGTGCCGAAATGGAACACGATCTCGATCTCCGGGTACCACATCCGCGAGAAGGGCTGCTCGGCTGTGCAGGAGGTCGCCTTCACGCTTTCCAACGCGATCGCCTACGTCGAAGCGGCGCTGGCCCGGGGGCTGAAGATCGACGAATTCGCCCCGCGGCTGGCCTTCTTCTTCAACGGCCACAACAACGTCTTCCAGGAGATCGCCAAGTTCCGCGCCGTGCGGCGGATGTGGGCGGAGATCGTCAAGGAGCGGTTCGGGGCGGAGAACCCGAAATCGATGCAGATCCGCTTCCACACCCAGACCGGCGGCGTCACGCTGCAGGCCCAGCAGCCCGAGGTCAACATCATCCGCGTCGCCCTGCAGGGCTTCGCCGCGGTCTGCGGGGGCACCCAGTCGCTGCATACCAACGGCTTCGACGAGGCGCTGGCGCTGCCGACCGAGCGCTCGGCCCGGATCGCCCTGCGCACCCAGCAGGTGATCGCCTACGAGTCCGGGGCCGCCGACACCGTCGACCCCTTCGCCGGCTCCTACTTCGTCGAGTCGCTGACCGACGAGATCGAACTGCGCGCCAAGGAGCTGATGGAGAAGGTCGAAGAGCTCGGCGGCTCGGTCGAGGCGCTGGAGTTCATGCAGCGCGAGATCGAGGAGTCCGCGCTCAGCTACCACGAGCGCTACAAGAGCGGCCAGGACATCATCGTCGGCGTGAACAAGTTCGTCACCGACCAGGTCGACGACGTCGACATCCTCAGGGTCGATCCCGAGGCTGAGCGGCGCCAGCTGGCCCGGCTCAAGACCTTCAAGGAGAGCCGCGACCAGGCTGAGGTCGACGCCAGGCTCGACTCGCTGCGCGACGTCGCCCGCGGCGACGGCAACCTCCTGCACCCGATCCGCGCTGCGCTCAAAGCCGAAGCCTCGATCGGCGAGGTCTGCGGCGCCATGCGCGAGGTCTTCGGCGAATACAAGGGCGGCGCGTTCTTCTAAGTCTGGACTGGAGCGCGCATCCGACATTGACCCCAGTCAGGTGTGGTCAATGTCGGATGCGGCGTTTGAGTAGGTCGATCGTCTTGGTCAGCGCGGTCCGCACGCGGGCCGGTTCGTAGCGCACCTCGTAGTGGGTGAAGCGAAGCGGGGTCATTCCCGCCATCACATGGGCGCGGTCGCGGCGTGCGTCCCGCGTCTGGGTCGACGGCGTGCGGTGGTAGCGGAGACCGTCCGTCTCCACGACTAACCCAAGATCAGGCCAGAAGAAGTCGACCTCAAACCGGTTGACGCGCTGTTTGCTGAGCGGTAGTGGAACTTTCGCCCCTTTGACGATGCGGCGGAAGTAGATCTCAAGATCCGAGTCGGAGAGGCGGAAGAAGAGCCTGTCGAGTAGAAGGCGCAGCGGGAGGACACCAGGTTCGCCTCGGAAGCAGCCGAGCTCTTCGCGCAGAGTTTCGGGATCGACCAGGCCGCGCTTGTCGGCGTCGTTGACGGAGCGCTCGAGCGGCATGGGTTCGAGTTCGGTGGCCAGATCGACGAGGGTGCGTATGGGTGACGTAACTGGAATGCCATCGCAAGAGCCGATATCGCTCGCCTCGAGAGTCGGCCGACCACGAACCAGCAGGCCACGCCGCTTCAGACCGCAACGGCGTGGGACGCTGAGGTCGATTCGGCCCGGCAGCTCACCGCCGATCCCGAGCAGCGCTGCCGCGCTCCGGTGGCTGAGCACGGCTTCTTCGTCGCAAGCGAGCACTGCAGCCATCCAGCGACGCTGCCGATCGAGCGCCGGCCAGCCAACCGCATAGACGCCGCGAGTCACGAGATGCAGGCGACCGCTCGCACGACGATGCTCTATCGAGCGCGAGCTGAAACCCAGCGCCAGCAGTTGCCGGCGGGTCACGATCCCATGCTGCCTACCGACGAGTTCCCAAGTTTTCCTAGAGCGCGTATCCGACATTGACCACACCTGAATGGGGTCAATGTCGGATACGCGCGAACTCTCCCCCTGAACGGTTCATCCCAGGTCGCCTGGGCGGGAAGGATCGCGCTCGTTGCGGTGGAAGCGGCCAGCATGATCGAGGTATCCAGGACGCTGATGAAGTCCGAGCCGGAGCTGGCGGAGCTGATCCGCGAGGTCGAGGGAGTCGAGGTGACGATGGCCGAGAAGGGCTTCGGCACCCGGGTCGAGATCCGCGCCAGCGAGGGGACCGGCCTTGCCGAGGCCGATCTCGAAGCCGTCCTCGACCGCCTCGCGGAGCCGCAGCGCCGGCCCTTCAGCTGACAACGAAGTCCAAAAGGAGATTCTGAGTGAACACCCTGAAGCGGCACCTCACGGTTGCCAACGTTTTGTCCATCACCGCTGTGTTCATCGCCCTCAGCGCGACCGCGGTGGCGGCTACCAAACTGAGTGCCGGCCAGGTGAAGGCGGTCAACATCGCCCGCCAGGCGGTGACCAACGCCAAACTCAAGACCCAGGCCGTCACCTCGGGCAAAATCAAGAACAACGGCGTTGTCACCGCCGATCTCGGCAACGGTGCCGTCACCGGCGTGAAACTCGCCAATGGCTCGGTCAGCTCCGCCAAGCTCGGCAAGGAATCGGTGACCGCCAAGGCCCTGGCCAAGAACTCGGTGACGAACGCCAAGATCGGTGCTGAAGCGGTTGCCACCGGCAAGATCAGCAACGAAGCGATCACCTCGGCGAAGATCTCGACCCCGGTCTGGCGTCAGCTGGTCAAGAACGTCACCTACGTGACCGAAACCAGCCCGAATAACTCCGAAGACGAAAAGAACGTGACCGCCAGCTGCCCGACCGGCAAGGAAGCGATCGCCGGTGGTGCCCGGGTCAACGCGCCGGCCAGCGTCAAAGTTGCGCTGAACGGCGACTACCCCGCAGTCGCCTCCAACAACGCCCGCACCGGCTGGATCGCTTCCGGCCGCGAGACCCCCGAAGAGGCGGGCAACTGGCAGGTCGTCGCCTACGCGATCTGCGCAGAACTGTAGATTCGAACCGCATCGTGGAAAGTACGAAGGGCCCGCTTCGGCGGGCCCTTCGGCTATCTGAGGACACCGCGCAGCCGCCGCAAATAGAATGCCGCGGCCCGTCCCAAGGTCCCCCTGACGGGCGCCCACGCACCAATGCGCGAGAGAAACCCGGAAACCCACGAGGAGAAGCTCTCCTACCTGCGCGAGCTGCGCGAGGCGGCGGTCAACTCCGCCTCCGAGGCGGCGGTCGAGAAGCAGCACGCGAAGGGCAAGATGACCGCCCGCGAGCGGATCGAGAAGCTGCTCGACCCCGGCTCCTTCGAGGAGCTCGACACCTTCGTCCGCCACCGCACCTACGACTTCGAGATGCAGAAAAACCGGCCCTGGGGCGACGCCGTCGTCACCGGGCACGGCACGATCGACGGCCGTACCGTCTTCGTCTTCTCCCAGGACTTCACCGTCTTCGGCGGCAGCCTCGGCGAGGTGATGGCGGAGAAGATGTGCAAGGTGATGGACCTCGCCGCCCAGGTCGGGGCGCCGGTGATCGGGATCAACGACTCCGGCGGGGCGCGGATCCAGGAGGGTGTCGTCTCGCTCGGCGCCTACGGCGACGTCTTCGTCCGCAACGTCAAATGTTCCGGGGTGATCCCGCAGATCAGCCTGATCATGGGGCCCTGCGCCGGCGGCGCCGTCTATTCGCCGGCGATGACCGACTTCATCTTCATGGTCAAAGAGACCTCGCACATGTTCATCACCGGCCCGGAAGTGATCAAAACGGTGACCGGCGAGGAAGTCGAGTTCGAGGAACTCGGCGGGGCGATGAGCCACAACTCGAAGTCGGGCGTCGCCCACTTCGCCTCCGAGGACGAGGAGAGCTGCCTCGAGGACGTCCGCTACCTGATGAGCTTCCTGCCCTCGAACAACCTCGAGGCGCCGCCGCGCTTTGAGCCCTCTGACGACCCCGAGCGCGAAAGTGACGAGCTCGACACGGTCGTCCCCGATGATCCGCAGAAGCCCTACGACATGCGCGACGTGATCTCCCTCGTCGTCGACGACGAGGAGTTCTTCGAGGTCCACGAGCACTTCGCGAAGAACATCGTCTGCGGCTTCTCGCGCCTCGACGGTTTTCCGGTCGGGATCGTCGGCAATCAGCCCGCCTTCCTCGCCGGCGTACTCGACATCGAGGCCTCCGAGAAGGCTGCCCGCTTCGTCCGCACCTGCGATTGCTACAACATCCCGATCCTCACCTTCACCGATGTTCCCGGCTTCCTCCCCGGCACCGATCAGGAGTGGAACGGGATCATCCGCCACGGCGCCAAGCTGCTCTACGCCTTCACCGAGGCGACGGTGCCGAAGCTCACCGTCGTCACCCGCAAGGCCTACGGCGGCGCCTACGACGTGATGAACTCGAAGCACATGCTGGCCGACTACAACGTCGCCTGGCCGACGGCGGAGGTCGCGGTGATGGGCCCCGAGGGCGCCGTCAACATCATCTATCGCAAAGACATCGCCAACTCGCCGACCCCCGACGAGCGCCGCCAGAAACTGATCGACGACTACAAAGCCCACTTCGCCAACCCCTACTCGGCGGCGGAGCGCGGCTACATCGACGACGTCATCGAGCCCCGCCAGACCCGCCCGAAG
>DASTSW010000028.1:0-5329 GCA_035760445.1 Solirubrobacterales bacterium
CGAGGTCGAGGCCGCCCTCGACGACGCCAACATCGACCGCTTCCTGCAGCTGATCCGCCGCTTCTCCGACCGCGCCCAGTTCGTCATCGTCACCCACCAGAAACGGACGATGGACGCCGCCGACGTCCTCTACGGCGTCAGTATGGGCGGCGACGGCGTCACCAAGGTCGTCTCTCGCCGCCTTCCCCGCGAAGTGGCCGAGGACGCCGGAGAAGAGGGCGAAGCGCCCGGTCTCTCCGCGGTCGCCTAGCTCCCGCTACCTTTCCTCGCCGTGGCTACGACCTGGCAGGAGATCGTTGATTTGGGGGCAAGGAGCCCTTCGGCTGTCGCGACGGCTGAGGAGGAAGCTCCCGAGCAGCGCCGTGGTGTCTTCCGTCGCCTGAAAGAGAGCCTCTCGAAAAGCCGCCAGGCGCTGACCGAGGAGATCTCGGCAAGTCTCTTCGACCGGATCGACGACGAGACCTGGGAGCTGCTGGAGGAGGCGCTGATCCTGGCCGATGTCGGCGCGCCGACCACCGCGGCGGTGGTCGAGAAACTGGAGCACGAGGTCGAGTCCGGGGCGGTGCCCGCCGACGGTGTCGCCGTCCGCGATCGCCTGATCGAGATGCTCGCCGAGGTCGCCTCCACCGCCCGCGCCCCGATCGACCTCTCAGCCGAGCCGGCGATCCTGATGATGGTTGGGGTCAACGGCACCGGCAAGACGACGACGATCGGCAAGATCGCCTGGCACCTGAGCAAGGAAATGGGCCTCAGCGTGGTGATGGCCGCCGCCGACACCTACCGCGCCGCCGCCGCCGAGCAGCTCGAAACCTGGGCCGAGCGGGCCGGCGCCGAGCTGGTCCGCGGCGAGGAGGGCTCGGACCCCGGCGCCGTCGCCTACGACGCGATCAACGCCGCCCGCGCCCGCAACGCCGACGTGGTCATCGTCGACACCGCCGGCCGCCTCCACACCCAGGCCAACCTGATGGACGAGCTGGCGAAGGTCTGCCGGGTAATCCAGAAGCAGATCCCCGAGGCCCCGCACGAGACGCTGATCTCGATCGACGCCACCACCGGCCAGAACGGGCTGCGCCAGGCGAAGATCTTCTCCGAATCGGTCGAGGTCGACGGGGTCGTCCTGACCAAGCTCGACGGCACCGCCAAGGGCGGCATCGCCCTGGCGATCGCCGCCGACCTCGGTATCCCGGTCAAGCTGATCGGCGTCGGGGAGACGCTCGAGGACCTGCGGCCCTTCGACCCCTCCGACTACGCCAAAGCCCTGCTCGCCGAGTGACCAGACTTTGGCTGGCAATCCCTGCGGCTGTAGTGCTTGTCGCCGCTGTCGGCTGTGGCGACTCAGAAGGGCCGAGGTCCACCTCCGCCGGGCCGCCGGCTGGCGCGGAAGTTCGGGCGAGCGACGACGAGGACATCCAGATCGGGGCCGATCTGAAGCGCTACCTCATCCGCAACTGCCCCGCTCCCGGCACCAAGCCAAGCGTCCCCAAGGAATATCGGAACTCCCGCTATTTCTCAGAGATCAGGCGGCTCAATATCGGCACCATCGCCTTTTGCGAAAGCATCGCCACGATCGAGGTCGACGACGGCCGGGTCATGGTTCGGACCGACCTCAAGGAGAACGCGCGCGGTCGTGCCGCCGGAGAGGGGTTCTGCCTGTTGGTCCAGGGCTCGGACGTGGCCGATTTCACGCCAGGACACGAACTGCAGGACATCAAGGGCGAGACGATCAAGGTCTGCGAGGCTCGAACGGCTTAGCCCTCTAAGCTGCTCGGACATGTTCGACCAGCTCTCCGAACGCCTGCAGTCGACCCTCTCGGAGGTCCGCTCGCGCGGCAAGCTGAGCGAGTCCGACGTCGACTCGGCGATGCGCGAGATCCGCCTCGCCCTGCTCGAGGCGGACGTCAACTTCAAAGTCGTCAAAAGCTTCACCAAGACGCTGAAGGAGCGCTGCCTCGGCTCCGAGGTGCTGGAGAGCCTCGACCCCGGCCAGCAGGTGGTGAAAATCGTCAACGAGGAGCTGGCGGGGCTGATGGGGGGCACCGGCTCGGAGCTGGCGATGGCCAACAGCGGCCCAACCGTGATCCTGATGGCCGGCCTGCAGGGCTCCGGTAAGACCACCGCCTGCGCCAAGCTCGCCCAGTTCTTCGGCAAACAGGGCAAGGACGTGGCGCTCGCCGCCTGCGACGTCTACCGCCCGGCCGCGGTCGAGCAGCTGGTGACGATGGGTGGCCGCGCCGGCGCCCACGTCTACGAGCGCGGCACCGACGCCGACCCGGTCGAGATCGCCACCTGGGCGCTCGACGAAGCTCGGGCCGAGCGCCGCGACGTGCTGATCGTCGACACCGCCGGTCGCCTCCACATCGACCAGGACCTGATGGCCGAGCTGGCCAAGATCCGCAAACAGACCAAGCCCCACGACGTCCTCCTCGTGGTCGACGCGATGACCGGCCAGGACGCCGTCGGGGTCGCCGAATCCTTCGCCGAGGTGGCCGAGTTCGACGGCGTGGTGATGACCAAGCTCGACGGCGACGCCCGCGGCGGCGCCGCCCTCTCGGTCAAAGCGGTGACCGGCAAGCCGATCCTCTTCGCCTCGACCGGCGAGAAGATCGAGGACTTCGACAAATTCCACCCCGACCGCATGGCGCAGCGGATCCTCGGCATGGGCGACGTGCTCAGCCTGATCGAGAAAGCCGAGCAGCAGGTCGACGAGAAGGAAGCCGAGGCGCTGCAGGAGAAGATGCTGCGCGACCAGTTCGACCTCGAAGACTTCCTCACCCAGATGAAGCAGGTCCGCAAAATGGGGCCGCTGAGCGGGATCATCGGGATGCTGCCGGGAATGGGGGCGCTGAAGCAGCTGAAGAACGCGCCGCTGGACGAAAGCGAGCTCGATCGAGTGGAGGCAATCATCCTCTCGATGACGCCCCAGGAGCGGCGCAACCCGGGGATGATCAACGGGTCGCGGCGCAAACGGATCGCCAACGGGTCCGGCACCAAGGTGCAGAACGTGAACCAGCTGGTCAAGCAGTTCGACCAGATGAAAGTGATGATGAAAACGATGGCCGGCGGGCAGGCGCCGACCCCCCAGCAGATGGCCAAGCTGGCGGGCGCCGGGCAGCGCGCACCGCGCCCGAGAGCGCGAAGACGCTAATCTGCCCGGCCCTATGGCAGTCCGAATCAGACTTAGACGCGTGGGTTCGAAGAAGAACCCGATCTGGCGCATCGTCGTTGCCGACAAACGTTCGCCCCGCGACGGGCGCACGATCGAGACGATCGGCCAGTACAACCCGCAGACCGAGCCCTCGACGATCAACATCGACGAGGAGCGCGCGAAGCACTGGCTCGAGCACGGCGCCCAGCCATCGGAGACGGTGGCGACCCTGCTGCGCACCAAGGGCATCAAGGCCTCCGGCAGCTAGCCGGTCTCGCGATGACGGAGCTCCTCGAGTTTCTCGTCAAGGCCCTCGTCGAGGACCCTGAGGCGGTCGTGGTCGAGGAGCTGGAAGAGGACGGCGACCTCGTCTACGAGATCAGCGTCGCCGACGGCGATCTCGGCCGGGTGATCGGCAAAGGCGGCCGGATCGCCAACGCGATCCGGACGATCGCCAAGGCGGCCGCGGTGCGGATCGACCGCCGCGTGATCGTCGACATCCTCGACTGAGCCGGTCCGCGAGACCGACCTTCTAGAGTCGCCGCGTGCGCCTCGACGTCTTCACTCTCTTCCCGGAGGCTTTCGACTGGTTTCAGTCGCAGCGCTCGGTCCAGAACGCGCTGCGCGAAGGTAACGAGTTCCGCCTCTTCGACTACCGCGACTCGACCCCGCTGAACGACGGGCGGGTCGACGACTCGCCCTACGGCGGCGGCGCCGGGATGGTGCTGCGGGTCGACGTCGTCGACGAGGCGCTCAGTGCCGCCTACGGCGAGGGGCCGCGGCCGCGGATCGTCCTGCTCTCGCCGACCGGGCCGCTGCTGAGCGACGAGATCGCCGACGAGTTGGTCGCCGAGCCCCACGTCGCCCTGCTCTGCGGCCGCTACGAGGGCTTCGACGACCGCGTCCACCAACACCTCGCCGACGACGAGCTCTCGATCGGCCGCTACGTCCTCGCCGGGGGAGAGCTGCCGGCGATGGTCGTCTCCGACGTGCTGATGCGCAAGCTTCCCGGGGCCCTCGGCCACGAGGACTCGGCCGTCGAGGAGTCCTTCAGCCACGCCCTCGAGGGGATGCCCGAGTACCCCCATTTCACCCGCCCGCCGAGCTACCGCGGCTGGGAGGTTCCCGAGGTCCTGCTCTCGGGCGACCACGGGAAGGTGCGGCAGTGGCGGTTGGAGCAGAGCCGCCTGCGCGCCGAGCAGTTCGAAAAAGACGCGGAGTAGCTACCATTCCGCAACCGCGCGGTTCCCACACCTGGGTCCCGGCGGTTTTTTCTCGCAGCGACACCTTCTATGAGCTCCGTAATCGACAGCATCGAGCGCGCCCAGCTGAAGCAGGGCTTGCCCAACTTCGCACCTGGTGACCGTGTCCGCGTCCACTTCCAGGTGATCGAGGGCAACCGCAAACGGACCCAGGTCTTCGAGGGCGTCGTCCTCAAGCGCCAGGGCTCGGGCGTGCGCGAGACCTTCACCGTGCGCAAGCAGTCGTTCGGCGTCGGTGTCGAGCGGACGTTCCCCCTGCACTCGCCCAAGATCGAGAAACTCGAGGTGGCGGCGCGCGGGGACGTGCGGCGGGCCAAGCTCTACTACCTGCGCGGCCGGATCGGCAAGGCCGCTCGCGTCGCCGAGCGGCGCTGGGGAATCGACGACGACGTCGTCGCGGTCGCCGGTGCCGATGGCGAGTCCGCGGCGGTCGACGCCGAGGGCGTCAGCCAGGACGAGGTCGTGCCGGTCGAGCCCGAGGAGAAAGCTGAGGCCGAGGCTCCCGCCGAGGAGGAGCCCAAGGCGGAGGAGCAGCCTGCCGAGCTGGAGGCCGAGAAGGCCCAGCCCGAGACTGAGGCAGCGGAGCCCGAGGCCAGCGAGCCGGAGGCAGCGGCGGAGACTGAGACGGCGGCGGAGACGGACGCGGACGCGCCCGAGGCCGGGGAGACCGAGGACAGTTCAGCGCCTGAGGATGCCGAGGACGAGGCGCCGGCAGAGGCCGGCGACTCCGACGAGGACTCGAAGGCCTGAACCCGAAACTCCCGAAGCCGAAGTCCAAAAGCGGCGGGCTCATCGAGTTGGCCGTGATCGTTGCGCTGGCCCTGGGGCTGGCGCTGGCGATTCAGGCTTGGATCGTCAAGCCGTACCAGATCCCTTCCGAATCGATGGAGCCGACCCTCGACGTCGGCCAGCGGGTCCTCGT
>DASTSW010000029.1:0-5985 GCA_035760445.1 Solirubrobacterales bacterium
CCGCCTTTGCCGCGGCCGGTGAAGGAGCCGCTGTTGACGTCGATCACGGTCAGCGCCTCGGCGTAGTCGATGATCAGGTAGCCGCCGGAGGGCAGGTCGACCCGCCGGTTGAGGGTCGACTCGATCGCCTCGTTGACCTTCCATTTCTCGAACAGCGGCTTGGCGCCCTCGTAGAGCTCCACCCCGCCGACCAGCTCCGGCGCGGTGCGCTGGAAGAAGCTCGTCACCCGCTCGAACTGCTTCGGCGAGTCGATGATCGCCTTCTCGAACTCGTTGAGGAAGACGTCGCGGAGGACGCGGACCGAGAGGTCGGCCTCCTGGAAGACCAGGGCCGGGGCCTTGGTCGACTCGGAGCGGCGCTCCAGCACCTCGTTCAGTTTCTGCAGGTATTTGATCTCCCGCACGAAGTCGGCTTTTTTCGCCCCGTGGGCGGCGGTGCGGACGATCAGCCCGCCCGGGCCTTTGTAGGTGCGGTCGACCATCTTCCGCAGCCGGTCGCGCTCTTTGTCGCTCAGCCGGCGGCTGACGCCGACGCCGCTCCCGGAGGGGGCGTAGACCAGGTAGCGGCCGGCAATCGAGAGGTTCATCGAGAGCCGGGCGCCCTTCGTCTTCAGCGGGTCCTTGACCACCTGGACGAGGATCTCCTGTCCGGGCTTGATCAGCTCGTTGATGCGGCGGCCGCTGCCGCGGCCGCGCTTCGGTGCCTGTTCGCCGTTCGGCAAGAGGATCTCGTCGACGTGGAGGAAGCCGTTGCGCTCGAGGCCGATGTCGACGAAGGCGGCCTCCATTCCGGGAAGGACGTTGTCGACCTTCCCCTTGTAGATGTTGCCGACGATCGAACGCCGGCCGCGCCGCTCGATGTAGAGCTCGGCGACGTGACTCTTGCCGCCTTTCTGCTTTGCCTCGAGGACGGCCACTCGGGTCTCGCCGCGCTCGGCGGAGACCAAAATCGTTTTTTTCATTTGTTGTTCAGCTCAGTTCGGATAGGTACGCAATGCCGGACCCCTTTCCAGAGATCACCAGGCGAACCTTCCCTTCTGGCTGAGATGCGCTTGGACGTTGATGCTCTGAAGAACGCCGACCGCTAGGAAAGTAGCGAGCACGGAGGACCCTCCATAACTCATCAACGGCAAGGGGATTCCCGTGATCGGCATGATCCCGAGGTTCATCCCCACGTTGACGAAGGTCTGGAACAGCAGCATGACGGCGATGCCGCCCGCTACCAGGGCTCCGTAGGAGTTCTTCGAAAGCGTCACGATCCGCAGCGCCCGCCAGAAGAGGAGGGCGTAAAGGGATAGGACCAACGCGGCGCCGGCAAATCCATAGCGCTCACCGATCACCGCGAAGATGAAGTCGGTATGCCGCTCGGGAACGAAGTCGAGCCGCGTCTGGGTGGCTTTCTCGCCCCGGCCGGTCAACTGACCCGCGCCGATGGCGACTTTCGATTGGTTCTGCTGATAGCCCGCGCCGTCGGTGTGCTCGTTGGGGCTGAGGAAGGACGTCAAGCGTTCCTCCTGGTAGCCCTTGAGGAGCGGGACCCCGGTCGCCGGAGCGACCACGAGGACCAGCGCGACGAGCGCGGTGAGCACGCCGCCGATGACCGCGAAGTGCGTCCAGGGGACGCCTCCGAAGTACATGACGGCAAGGGTGGCGACCCCGAACACCAGGGAGGTGCCGAGGTCGGGCTGCAGGAAAACAAGGGCAGCCGGTGCGAGGCCGAGGCAGAGGTAGCGCACCGTGCGCTGGACCTCGGACCCGCGTCTGGCGCCATCGATGACGAACCCGGCAAGCGCAAGCACGAGCAAGAGCTTGCCGAGCTCCGATGGCTGGAAACTGAAGAAGGGAAGTTCGAAGGCGCGCCGCGATCCCCGGGCGGCGAAGCCGAAGACGAAGACCAGGGAGATGCTGACGCAGAGGAAGGTGTATATCCCGACCCGCAGCTCGCGGAAGCGGGAGTAGTCGATCCGGGTGAGGATCAGCATTCCCGCGATCCCGAGCAGGGCGTAGATCGCCTGCCGCTCGACGAAGTAGTTGGGGTCGCCGGGGACGTCGTTCTGGGTCGCCTGGCCGAGGGTGAAGCAGCTGAAGGCGATCAGGCCGAAGGCGGCGATCGTCAGCGGCCAGTCCATATGGGCCAGTCCGAGGCGCTCGCCGAGGCCGACGTGGACCGCGAACGGCTCCGGCCGGGAATTCCTGGTTCGAGTGGCGTAGGTGTTCATTCGGCTCCACCGGCGCTGGAAACAGCCGAGGCTTGCTTCTTGTAAATCGCTTCGAGGATGTCAAGGACGACAGGAGCGGCAGATTCGGCTCCAAAGCCGCCTTCCTCGACGGTGGCAATAGTCACGATACGCGGGTTGGGATACGGAGAGAGCGACGCGAACCAGGATTGGTCGGCGTGGCCCGGCCGTTCCGCGGTTCCGGTCTTGCCCGCGATCGGGATCGGGAAGCCGCCAAAAACCCCGGCGGCGGTGCCGTCGCCCTCCTGTGCGGCGAGGTGCAGACCTTCGAGGATCGCCTCGCGGTAGCCGGCGTCGATGTGGAAGCGGCGCTGAATCTTCGGCTCGAATTCCTTCAGCACCCGGCCGGCCGGGTCCTCGACTTCCTTGCCGACGTGCGGGGTGACGATCTTGCCGCCGTTGCCGAGGGCGGCGTAGGCGATCGCCATCTGCAGCGGGTTGGTCTGCAGGTCCCCCTGCCCGGTGGCGAGCTGGATGTTGTCGCCGGCCGACCAGGGGCGATCTTCGAGCGACAGACCTTCCTTGACCAGCTGTTCGCGCCACTCCTTGCTCGGCAAGAGGCCTTCCGATTCCTCGGGGAGGTCCAGCCCGGCGGGGCGGCCGATTCCCAGCTTGTGCGCCCATTCCTGCAGCTCGTTGGTGTCCCACATCTTCCAGCCGAGCAGGTAGAAGTAGACGTCGGAGGAGACCTGCAGGGCGCGGCGCAGTTCGACCGACCCGTGCGCTTCGCCGCCGGCGTTTTCGAAGGTCTGGGTGCCGACTTCGATCGAACCGGCGTCGTTGATCACGTCGTCGGGGGTGATTTTCCCGTTTTCCAGAGCCGCCAGGGCGGTGATGATCTTGAAGATCGAGCCCGTCGGATAGGCCCCTTCGGTCGCCCTGTCGACGAGCGGCGCCAGCACCGGGTCTCTATACAGTTCGTTCACCTGCGCCTGGGTCGGTTCGATCAGGTCGGTCGGGTCATAGGTCGGGTTCGACCCCATCGCCAGGATTTCACCGGTGTCGATGTTCATCGAGATGAAGGCGCCGGGCAGACCTCGCGCCGACAGCCCGCCTTCGCCCGCGCTCTGCACTTCGTCGTCGATCGTCAGCTTCAGGCTGTCGCCCGGGGTCGGCGGGGTCGAGACCAATTGGCCGCCGGGGGTCGGCTCGCCCATCGCATTGACCTGGATCCGGGTCAGCCCGGGGTCACCCCGCAGGTACTTGTCGTAGGCATACTCGGCGCCGCCCTGGCCGATCTCGTCGCCGGGCTCGAGGCTCTTGTAGGGAGCTTCTTTCAGCTCTTCTTCTTCGATCTCGCCGACGGTCCCGAGCACGTGGGCCGCGAGGCTGCCGTTCGGGTAGTGGCGGACGAAGACCCGCTGCACCGCGACCCCGGGGAATTCCTCCTGGTTCTCTTCGACGTAGGCGATCAGGTCGTAGCCGACATCGCGCCGCAGCGTCACCGGCGCCCCGGCGGCGACTTCTTCGCTCTCCTTGATCGTGCGGCGGACCTTGCGCACCGACATCTGAGCCAGCTCCCCCAGCCACGCCAGCTCAGCCCGTTCTTCGGCCGGGTCTTCGGGCAGTTTCGCGGTGTTCAGCTGCAGCGCCAGGCTGGTGCGGTTGTCGACCAGGACGTTGCCATCGCGGTCGAGGATGTCGCCGCGCGGGGCGATCACTTTGAACTCGCGGGTGCGGTTGTTCTTCGCCTCGGCCAGGTACTCGTCACCGGAGAGGACCTGCAGATTCCAGAGCCGGAAGAAGAGGATCGCGAAGAGGACCGCGGCGACGCCGCCGACCACGGCCACCCGCAGGTAGAGCCGGCTGCCCTGAGGACGATCTTCGTTCCGCAGGTACATGGACCTAGGTTCCCAGGACGGTCGGGCGTTTGCCGCGGCGGACCATCGGCTCCAAGACGAGGGCCGGCCGCAGGGCGCGGCGCACGCCGATGTAGATCGCCCAGCCGAGGAAGAAGGCGAAGATGCTCTTCAGCAGCATGTCGCGGATCACCAGGCTGCTGACCGGGGCGTCGATCCCCAGCATCAGCTCGACCGCGCCGAAGCCGAGCTCGGCGAACAGGGTCAGGCCCATGCAGAGCAGCGGCGGCACCAGGGAGCTGTGGATCTCGAAGCGCTCGCGGAAGAGGCCGGCGAGGTAGCCGGTCGCCAACAGCACCAGCGAGGTACCGCCCAGCGGCGCGATCAGCAGGCAGTCGAGCAGGAAGCCGACCCAGAAGCCGCAGACCGCGCCGGTCAGGGTGCCGCCGAGCAGGCCGAGGACGACGACCAGCGCCGGCAGCACGTCGGGGCTGACGTGGAAGATCGCCACCTGGCTGAAGAAGGAGAGCTGCAGGATCACGCCGGCGACGACGATCGCGACCAGGCGGGCGAGGATGTTGGGGGTGAGGATCACCCGCGCGAGCCTCCGGTCAGGACCTGGACCAGGTCGAGGTCACGAAGGTCGGCGTAGGGCCGGACGTGGACCTGCTGCTGGGCCTCCTGCTGGAGCAGCGAGGCTTCGACCACTTCGCCGATCGGCAGGTTCGGCGGGTAGCCGGACTCGAACCCCTGCGACCGCCAGCCCGAGGTGACAACCGACTGGCCTTTGCCGACCCGCTTTTCGCTGTCGAGGAAGTCGAGGATCAGGTCTTCGGGATCCCCCACCGAGGGCTTCATCACGCCCTGGGTCCCGCTCGGGACGATCTTCGCCGAGACGGCGCTGGAGTGGTCGGCGATCAGGGTCACCCGGGCCGAGCCACCGGTGACCGCGGCCACGGTGCCGACCAGGCCATCGCCGTTGACGACCGGGTCGCCGACCTCGACCCCGTCGCCGCTGCCGACGTCGATTGCCACGTCGGCGAACCAGACGGTCGCCGAGCGGGCAATTACCCGGCCGGTTACCGGGTCGTAGCCGGAGGGAATCGCGCCGCTTTTGTCGAGCCCGACCAGTTTGCGCAGCTGGGCGTTTTCGGCCAGCGCCGTCTTCGCCCCGACCGCCTCTTTGCGGGCGACCTGGAGTTCGTCGTGCAGCTGGGCGTTGTCGCCCTTGGCGTCGAAGGTCTCGTCGAACCAGTTGACCAGGTCACGAGCCGGCTTCAGCGCCCGGTCGGCGACCGCTTGGAGCGGGCTGAAGATCGTGCTGACGCCGCTCTGGACCCCATCGGAGCCCCGGCCATAGGTGACCGTGAGCAGGGCAAACGAGCCGACTATCAGCAGGGCCAAAACCGCCCGACGGCGGCGTACTTGCTTTCGATACACGTTGGGGACCTAAGTTCGCTGATTCGCATGAGCGCTGACTAAAGCCGGGGGCGCGCTCCGTTGTTCCGACCGGCGCGGTGAATCGTCTCGACCTCCTCGAGCGAGATGCCCGAGCCGACCGCCACGCACGTCAATGGCGACTCTGCCAGTTGACAGGGCATCTGGCACTCGTCACGCAGGCGCTGCTCCAGTCCTTGCAGCAGCGCACCACCGCCAGCGAGGGTGATGCCTCTGTCCATGATGTCACCCGCAAGCTCCGGGGGCGTCCGGTCGAGCGTCTCCTTGACCGCGGCGACGATGTGGCTGACCGGCTCTTCCAGCGCCCCGCGCACCTCCTCGGAGCTCAGCTCGATCGTCTTCGGCAGGCCCGAGACGAGGTCGCGACCGCGGATCTCGGTCCGCACCTCCTCCGGCAGCGGCGAGGCCGAGCCGGCCTCGAGCTTGACCTCCTCCGCCGTCTGGGTGCCGATCGCCAGTTTGTAGTTCCGCTTGCAGTGGGCGACGATCGC
>DASTSW010000030.1:0-10312 GCA_035760445.1 Solirubrobacterales bacterium
GGCGGAGGTCATCGGCTCGATCTGCGCCCGCCTCCGCGCCAGCCGCAAGCTGACCCAGCACCTGCAGGGGCTGGCTCGCCACCACCTGCGTCTGGGCTTCCTGATCGCCGAGATGCCGCTGCCGCCGCGCCGCGTCCACGCTTACCTGCGGGCTACCGACCCGGTCACCGTCGACGTCACCCTGCTGACGGTCGCCGACCGTCTTTCCGCCCGGGGCGCCGGCCCGATCGCCAGTCCCGAGATGGTCGCGGCCCACCTCCAGCTCGCCCGCGAGATGGTCGCCGCCGGCCTCGACTGGCGCCGCGAAGGGCCGCCGGCGCCGCTGCTGCGGGGCGACGAGATCACCACTGAGCTGGGGATCGAGCCCGGGCCGGAGCTGGGCTCGGCGCTGGCAGAGCTGGAGGCCGCGCAGTACGCGGGTGAAGTCACCGACCGCGCCGGGGCACTGCAGCACCTGCGCCGTTAGATACGCTCCCTGCCGCATGGCCAAAGAGGAAAAGATCGAAATGGAGGGGGAGATCACCGAGGCTCTCCCCAACACCATGTTCCGAGTCAAACTGGACAACGATCACGAGGTCCTCGGCCACATCTCCGGCAAGATGCGCCGCCACTACATCCGCATCCTGCCCGGCGACCGCGTCAAGATCGAGCTTTCGCCTTACGACCTCGATCGCGGCCGCATCACCTACCGCTACAAATAGCTCCAGTCCGCGGCCGGATCCGGATCCGCCAGCTCCGCCGCTAGCGCCGACCAGGCGAAGTCCTTGGCGCCCAGGCCTTTGCCGTCGCGGGGGTCGTAGTACTCGCGCAGGCCTTCGCGGGCGACCGCGCCGAGGACGCCGTCCGCCAGCCGCTCTGCCTCGGCCTCGTAGCCGAGACGGCGCAGGCCGAGCCAGACCAGCCAGGCGGAGTTGATCCAGGTCGGCCCGCGCCAGTAGCGGCGGATCGGCCCGTGGCCACCGTCGGGTTCGTAGCCGCGCTCGCCGACCGCGACCGAGGGCGGCGCCACCGGCGTGAGGAACTCGCGCTCGTTCAGCAAGTGCTCCTCGACCAGGCGCCGGCCGATCTCCTCCTGCAGGTCGGGCAGCGCCAGCGGTGCCAGCGAGGCCCAGGTCAGGGTCTGCGGGCGCAGCCCGCCCGGCTGGGCTTCGTCGAGGAAGAGGCCGCGCCGCTCGTCCCAGAGCCGGTCGACCAGTGCAGGCGTCGCCGAGGGGCGCCCCAGTGCCTGCAGCGAGAGCGACCAGAGGGTGTTGACGAGCGGTTCGCAGAGGACCGGCCCGCCGGCGTCGCGGATCCGCCGCGCGTCCCAGCCGAGCCGCCGGTTGCGGCGGACCAGCAGCGGGAAGCCGATCCGCCCGTTGGCCCGCCGTCCCCAGACCTCTTCGAACTTGGGCGAGGCGTCGAGCCCGGACTCGTCGGGCTGGACGATCCACAGCAGCCCGTCGCCCTCGAGGTCGCGGTTGCGCGCCAGCCACTCGACCTGGGCGGCGATCCGCGGCTCCTCGTTCGGGTCGCCGACGGCGATTCGCCAGGCCCAGGCCAAGAGCGGCGGCTGGATCGACTCGGTCTGGTCGGTGCCGCGGCTGGCGACGTTGTAGAAGAGCGACCGCAGCAGGGAGACGCGGCTGCGCCAGAAGATCGTGTGGCCGACGAACCCGTCGGGCCGCTGCGCCGCCAGCAGACTCTCCAGCTCGGCCTGGGCGCGGGCCGGCTCGACCCGGCGCCAGACGATCGCCGCGAAGCAGGAGTCCCAGTACCACTGCCAGGGGTAGCGACCGGGGCTCGGCTCGGTGTATTCGAAACGGGTCCCGCGGTGCTCGCCAACGACCCAGTTCTGGCGCAGCACCCGCTCGGTCTCGGCGAGGACCGCCTCGCGCTCAGACATTGGTGCGGCGCATCTCGCGCAGGGCCAGTGCCCCGAGGACCGCCAGTAGCCCCGCGATCGCCACCAGCCCTGGCCAGGTGTCGGCCCAGGTGACGTCGCCGACGAATCCCTGCCGCGCCGCTTCCAGAACCTGGGTCATGGGGTTGATTTCGGCGACCTTCTCCAGCCAGGGCTGCAGCAGTTCGGTCGGCGCGTAGGCGGGGGTGAAGAGGACCAGGGCCATCATCCCGGCCTGCATCAGCGGCGCCGCTGACTGGCTCTTGTAGCGCAGCGCCAGCATCGATCCCCAGCAGGCGGCGACCGCGGCCGTCGCGGCAACCATCAGGTAGCAGACGACCAGCCCGTCGAGGCCGGGCCACTGGGCGCCGAGAAGGAAGGCGATGCCGAGCACGAAGGTCGCCGGCACCAGACTGCGGAGGCTCGCCGCCAGCACGCCGCCGGTCAGCAGCACCCAGCGGGGCGCGGGGGAGACGAGCAGGCGATCGACCCAGCCCCCCTCGTAGTCCCGCGCCAGGTTGACCCCCGCCGCGGCGCCGGTGAAACCCGCGCCCTGGAGCATGCTGACCGGGACGATGAAGCTCTCGTACGAGCCGGTTTCGAACCCCTGTAGCTGGGTCAGGGCGCCGAAGACACCATTGAGGCCAAGGAAGAAGATCGTCGGTGCCAGGACGCCGGGAATGGCGGCGCCGGGGACGCGGATCAGCTCGTTCTTGGCCCGCGCCATCAGCGCCGCGATCGTCGCCAGATTCGCGCGCCAAGCCGGCGGGGAGGTCCTCATTGCCGTGGTGGCCTCCATCAGCCCACCCGCAGCCGGTGCCGGAGCGCCCGGGCGCTGAGGACGAGGCCGAGGACGACGATGCCGAGGATCGCCGCCACCGCCTCCAGGGTGTGGGTGGCGTCGATCCCGGCGATGATCGGCTCGCGCACGCCTTCGACGATGAAGCTGAGCGGGTTGTATTCGGCGATCGTCTTCGCCGGCTCGATCATCAGCTCCTGGGGGAAGAAGGCGGAGGAGAGGAAGAGGACGACGAGGACCAGGGGGAAGAGCCCTTGGACGACGCTGGCGCTGCCGCTGCGCAGGGCGATCGCGGCGCCGATGCCGCCGACTGCCAGGGCCGAGGCGGTGACCAGCGCCATCGCCAACAGCGCCCCGGGGACGCCGCCCTCGATCTCGGCCCCGAAGACGAGGCCGATGACCAGGAACCAGATCGAGGCGAAGAGACCCAGCGCCGCGGTCCCCGCCAGCCGCCCGAGGACGATCGCGAAGCGCGGGATCGGCGCCGCGAAGAGGCGGTCGGTGAATCCCATCTCGATGTCGACCGCGAAGGCGATGCCACCGCTGTTGCCGGCCAGCATCATCGACTGCATCATCGCCCCGGCCAGCATGAACTGGAGGAAGCTCTGCACCGGCGGGAAGCCCGGCAGTTCGACCCCGGCGCTGGCGCCGCCGGTCTGGACCGCCAGCAGCAGGGTGGGGAAGACGACGATCGGCGAGATCAGCTGCGGCCGGCGAAAGGTCTGGCGGATCGAGCGCGCCCCCAGCGCCCGCACCACCCGCGCCGTCGACGCCAGGTCGCTCACGCGCCGACCGGCTCCTCGTCGCCGCCCGCGCTCTCCTCTTTTTCGAGGTGGTGGCCGGTCTTGGCGACGAAGACGTCGTCGAGGCTGGGGCGAACCAGCTCCAGAGATTCGACCACTATTCCCGCCTCGTCGAGCGCGCGGACGACGCGCGGCACGTCGGCGGCGCCGTTGGCGACTTCGAGTAGGACCCGTTTGCCGTCCTTCGGCGGCAGCAGCTTGCCGAGCGCGGCGCAGACCCGCTCGGCCTCCGCCACCGCGCCCTCGCCGACCAGCAGCTCGACGTGGGGGTTGCCGACCTCCTCCTTGAGCGCCTCCGGGGTGCCCTCGGCGACGATCAGGCCGCTGTCGATGATCCCGACGTTGTCGGCCAGCTGGTCGGCCTCCTCGAGGTACTGGGTGGTGAGGAAGACGGTCGTTCCCTCGTCGTTCAGCGCCCGCACCTCCTCCCAGATCGTCTTCCGGCTGACCGGGTCGAGGCCGGTGGTCGGCTCGTCGAGGAACAGGACCCGCGGTTCGTGGACCAGCGCCGCCGCCAGGTCGAGCCGGCGCTGCATCCCGCCCGAGTAGGTGCCGACCCGGCGGTCGGCGGCGTGGCTGAGGCCGACCCGCTCGAGCAGGCCGTCTGCCCGCTCGCGCCCGCGGGCCGGAGGCAGGCCCTGCAGGGTCGCCTGGAGGCGAATCAGCTCGCGGCCGGTCATCAGCGGGTCGAGCGCCGCTTCCTGCAGAGCGACGCCGATCGTGCTCCGCACCTGGCGGGCCTCGGCGACCACGTCGTGGCCGGCGACGCTGGCGCTGCCGCCGGTCGGCAGCAGCAGGGTCGTCAGCATCCGGACCGTGGTCGTCTTGCCGGCGCCGTTGGGGCCGAGGAAGCCGTAGATCTCGCCCTCGTCGACCTGCAGGTCGATCCCCTGCACGGCGAGGACCTCGCCGAACGCTCGCTCCAGTCCCTCGACGACGATCGCCGGCACGGGCCTAGGCCTCCAACGGTTCGGCGCCCCGCGCGGGCGGCGGGGTCGCCTCGACCCAGCGGCGGCCGTTGGCCCGCTCGATCGCCTCGGCGGCGTCCAGCAGTAGCTCGTCCCGGCCCCACGCGGCCTGCAGCTGCAGCGCCACCGGCAGCCCCTCGGCCGAGCCGACGGGGACGCTGATCGCGGGGATGCCGGTGAGGTTGGCGAGTGCCCCGCCGCGAACGTTGGCTTCGTCGGCGCTGAGGGTGCCGGAGGGCAGCTCGACGACCGGCGCCTCCAGCGGCGGCGCCACCGCCGGCACCGTCGGGCAAACGAGCACGTCGACCTCCTCGAAGAGGGAGGCGACGGCGCGGCGCGCGATGGTCCGGATCTGGTGCGACTTGACCGTCGCGATCGCCGGCAGCAGCACCCGGAACTTGAGCAGGCCGCGGGCCAGCGGGCTCAGCTCGGGGTCGAGGTCGTTGAGGCGCTCGGGGGTGACGCCGCCGAGGCTCTCACTGTTGGCGATCAGAATCGTCGCCAGGGTCGCCACCGCCAGCTCGGGAATCTCGACTTCGCGCACCGTGCCGCCGGTCTCGCGGCGCAGGTCCTCGACTGCGCTCTCGCAGGCCTCCCGCACGGCCGGATCGACGTCCTCGCTGACCTCGCCGGCGATCACGCCGATCCGCAGGCCCCCCGCGTCGCCCGCCACCAGCTCTTCGCCGAAGAGGGCGGAGTCGAGCAGGCGGCAGTCGGCGGCGTCGGCGCAGAGAGCGCCGGAGACGATCGTGGTCGAGACCGCGGCCATGTGGTGGCCGTCCATCGCCGAGCGGCCGAAGGTCGGCTTCAGCCCGGTCAGGCCGCAGTAGGCGGCGGGGTAGCGGATCGAGCCGATCCCGTCGGCGCCGACCGAGCCGGCGACCAGGCGGGCGGCGACTGCGGCGGCGGGGCCGCTGGAGGAGCCTCCCGGGCAGCGCTCGCTGTCCCAGGGGTTGCGGGCGGGCCCGTAGACGGAGACGTTGCCGGTGCTACCGGCGCCGAGCTCGTGCATGTTGCCGACGCCGACGATCACCGCGCCGGCGTCGCGCAGGGCCCGGTAAGGCCCGGACTCGCCCGGCTCCACCGTGGCCAGCATCTCGGCGGCGCCGAAGCGCTGCGCCCGCCAGGGCAGCGGCCACTCGTCCTTGATCACCACCGGGACGCCGTGCAGGGGGCCGGCCGGGGCGGCGGCGAGCATCTCCCGCGAGCGCTCGGGGAAGGTCTCGACGACGGCGTTGAGGGCCGGGTTGCGCTCCTCGATTCGCGCCAGCGTCGCCTCCAGCAGCTCGGCGGCGTCCACCTCGCCGGTGGCGATCGCTGCCGCCTGCTCGCGCAGCGAGAGGTCGAGCGCCTCGCTCATCGCGGCGGCGCCTGCGAGAGGTCGGGGTTCCGCTCGGCCGGTGCCTGGCTGGTGTCGAGCGCGACCAGCTCGAGGATCGCCGGCCAGAACAGCTGGTGCGCGGCGCCGATCACCGCCAAGTCGACCTCGTCGGCCTCGATGCCGTAGGCGGCGAGACCCGCCTGGATGAAATCGTCTGGGGTGTTCGCCGCCTCCATCGAGCGCCGCGAACCCTATCTGGGGGGTGCGCCGAGCACTGGCCGGGATCCTGCAAGGCACCCGGCAAGGCCGCACCCCGGCGCCGCGGGCGGCAGGATTTGCCCCGCAACTGGGGAACGCCCCCTGTGTTGGCTCAAACGATGCTTCACGCAGAGACGAAATCCACCTTCGGGCGCGCCTGGGCGCTGCTTGCCGCCGCCGGCCTGTTCGCGGCGCTGGTTGCCGTGGTGGCGCCGAACGCCGCCGATTCGGCGCCGCTGCGCGTCATCGTCCTCGGCCAGACGCCGGAAACGCCGCCGGCCTCCTGCCCGGGCAAAATCGTCAACGGCGTCGAGGTCACCCCCTGCCGAGTCGAGGGGCACGTCAGCGGCTTCCAGGCGCTCGCCGACGGGGTCGCGCGCCCCTACGAAGCGCCTTTCGAAGGCAAAATCGTCGCCTGGTCGATCACCCTCGCCAAGCCTTCGACCACGGAAACCAAAGAAACCACCGACGAGGTGGGCTTCTTCAACGACTTCCTCGGCACTCCCTCGCAGGCCCGGATCGGCGTCCTGCGTCCGATCGAAGACTCGAAACCGCCGAAATACAAACTCGTGCGGCAGAGCCCGGTCGAGATCCTCAATCCCTACTTCGGCAGCACCCCCGTCTTCGCCCTCGACCACCCGCTGACCGTCCTCAAAGGCCAGGTCGTGGCGCTGACGATTCCCACCTGGGCGCCGATGTTCGCCTTCAACGTCTCCGCTGACAACACCTGGCGCGGCAGCCGCCTGCCCGAACACTGCTCTTCCAAGGAAGACATCCAGGGCGGCCACCCCCAGCAGGGCGTAGGCAAAATCAAGACCTACGGCTGCTACTACTCCAACGCTCGCCTGCTCTACACGGCGACGCTGGTCAAGAAACCGTAGTCATTTAGACGCAAAGAATTTGCAGTCTGCGCGCCACACGTGCGCCGTCGCTCGCCAGCATCGGCGCGATGCTTCATTTCGCGCTCCTTCTTGGACAAGCTCTCGGCCTTCCGGAAGTAGAAGACCCAATCCCGGAGAGGATCGGCTTCGGACACGTGATCGGCCTCGCTGGAGCTGGCGGTGTATTGGGTGAGGTGGTTCGCTTTGTCTCGCCACCTAAGAGGCGCGAGCAGGCCGTTAGATGGGGCGTATTTATCGGTTTTAGTGCTGGCCTCGGCTTTTACGTCCTTGCCCTGCTGGTTCAGGTAATCTCTAACTTATGAAATCTGTTGTCCGAGAATATGCCGGGACGGTAGCGATCATGGTCATCTTCACGACGATGGTCGCCCAGCTGGCAGGCGCAAGTGCGGGTGTCGCTTATTTGGCACTGCTTGCCTTTGTGGCAGCAATGCTCCGCTGGGACAGGCGGAACGAAACGCGCTCTTAGAGCGCTTCTTGGCGCAGACCGCAGTACGGGCAATCAGAGACGTCGAGCCCGATCAGCTGGTCGCAGCGGCGGCAGGCGCGGAGGTTCTCGGGGCTGCGGGGTAGCGAGGAGGCCGAGGGGGCGAGTGGCAGGACCATCCCGACCGGCTCCATCTCCTCGCCGGTCTCGCGATCGACGTAGACGGCGCCCGGCTCGGCTTGGGCCAGCGCCTCGCGGCCGGAGGCCCGGGAGCGCATGCGGTAGAGCTGCTTCGAGTTCATCGCCGGGCAGACTAATACCTTGGGCGGCTCCGATGCGTGTTCTGCTCTTCCACGGCTACATGCTGCGCGGCACCGGCAGCAACATCTACAACGCCAATCTGGCGCGGGCGCTGTCCCGGCTCGGCCACGAGGTGCATCTGCTCTGCCAGGACCGTGAGGTCCAGCTGGAGGGCGTGCGGATCCACAACCCCGACATCGGCGGCCTGCTGCCCGTATACGTGCGCGACCCGTATGAGGGGTTCGAGGTCAAGACCTTCCCCGAGCTGAGCGAGGCCGAGCTCGACCGCTACATCGAGGCCAACGTCGCCGCCGTCCGCGAGGTCGCCGCCTCGGTCGGTGGCATCGACGCCGCCCTCGCCAACCACCTGGTGATGGGTCCGGCGATCCTCGCCCGCGCCGGGGTCGCCCCCTTCGCGGCCAAGATCCACGGCTCGGCCCTGGAGTACACGGTCAAGCCACACCCGCGGTTCCTGCCTTACGCCCGCGAAGGGATGGAGGCGGCTAACGGGGTGCTGATCGGCTCCGCCCACACCGCCGAGTCGCTCTGGGCGACGCTCCCCGACGTCGCCGGGCTGCGCGAGAAGACGCGACTGGGCCCGCCCGGGGTCGACGTTGAGGAGTTCCGGCCCGACGCCGCCCGCGAGGAGCTGGTCGCCTTCGTCGGCAAGCTGATCGTCTCCAAGGGCGTCGACCTGCTGCTCGCCGCCTGGCCCTTGGTCCGGGCGGCGCATCCCGGCGCTCGCTTAGAGATTGCCGGCTTCGGCGCTTACGAGGACGGCCTGCGCCGTCTTCTCGCCTCCCTGGATCGCGGCGATCTCGACGACGCGCGCGAGCTCGCTCGCCTGGGCTGGGCGCTGGAGGGCGGGGAGGAGCGACCGCTGCCGATCCTCTCGGCCTTCCTCGCCGATCCCCCCGACGGCTACGCGGAGATGGCCCGGGCGGCGGCCGGCTCGGTCGAGTTCGCCGGCCGGCTCGAGCACCGCGAGGTCGCCACCTTCTTCCCGCGCGCCGAGGCGATGGTCATGCCCAGCACCTTCCCCGAGGCCTTCGGCATGGTGGCGGTCGAGGCCGCCGCCTGCGGGACGCTGCCGGTCTCGGCAGGGCACTCGGGCATGCTCGAGGTCTCGCGCCAGCTGCAGGCCGACCTTCCGGAGGAGGTCGGCGCCCTGACCTCGTTCCCGGTCGAGCCGGGGGCAGTGGAGGCGATCGCCGCCCGCCTCAACGCCTGGCTCTCGTTGCCCGAGGCCGAGCGGGAAGCCGCTCGCGGAAACCTGGTGGAGACCGTTTCCCGGCTCTGGAGCTGGGAGGGAGTTGCCCGCGGCGTGCTCGCCGCCGCGGCCGGAGAGCTCGGCGATCTGCCCCGCCCAGGGAGCTAGTGCGGTGCGTCACCAGGACCCGCAAAGCCTCCCGCCGCCGCTTCAATAGAATGCCCGCCGCCCCAATGTACGGCCGCCTGCCCATAGTCAAGATGCTGCTCGTGACGATCGCCGGAACGGTGGTCATCTCGGCGGTAATGGTCCCGATCAACTGGAACGGCCAGGGGGCCTCCACGGCCGCGCCGAAGATCGATCACCTGCTCAACGTGATGATCGTGCTCTCGGCCTTCGTCTTCTCGCTGGTGATGGTGATGCTCTTCTACGCGCTTTGGAAATTCAAAGCGAAGCCGGGGGACGAATCCGACGGCGAGCCGATTCATGGCAACACCCGCCTGGAGATCGCCTGGACCTTGATCCCGACGATCATCGTCCTCTTTGCCGGCGGCTACAGCTGGAAGGTCCTCGACGAAATCGAAGAGCCGGTGGACAACCACCTCACGGTCTCGGTCTTCTCCCAGCAGTTCGCCTGGAGCTTCGCCTACCCGGGCAAAGACTACGCCTGGTCAGAAGGGGAGCTGCACGTCCCGGTCAACAAGCAGATCGTCTTCAAAATGCACGCGCTGGACGTGATCCACTCCTTCTGGGTACCCGAGTGGCGGATCAAGAAAGACAACGTGCCCGGGATCACGACCACGGCGACGGTCACCCCCGACAAGGTCGGCACCTACCAGCTCGTCTGCACCGAGCTCTGCGGCTTCGGCCACTCGACGATGCGGGCGAAAGTCGTTGTCGAGCCCAGGGCCAAGTTCGACGAATGGGTCGAAGGCCTCGACCAGAAAGCGCCGAAACCGCTGATGGAAGCGGTAGAAGAGTCCACCACGTCCGAACCACCGGCTCTGGATGCCGGCGGGGCATAATGGAAAAAGTCGATGGTTGAAGCGATCAAGAGACCCGGTTGGTGGCGAGGCCTGATTGGGGCCATAGCCTTCGGCGCCTTTGGCTTCGGCTTGGTCATCGCCCTGCGGGCGATCTCCGACCTGCCGCTGTACCAGACCGAGCAGACCGGCTACCCGCACGTGATCGTGCCCGCGATCCTCGCCCCGCTGGGCTTCCTCGCTGGCTTCGGCTGCTTCGACTACTGGCTGCGCTGGGCCGCCGGCATGCCGACGATCCCCGACGATCACTCGCAGCACGGGGCCAAGAGCTGGAAGGACTACTTCAAATTCAACACCGACCACAAGGTGATCGGTGTCCAGTACGTCGTCACCACCTTCATCTTCTTCTTCCTCGGCGGCCTGATGGCGATGCTGATCCGGGCCGAGCTCGCCCAGCCGGGC
>DASTSW010000031.1:0-37910 GCA_035760445.1 Solirubrobacterales bacterium
GGTCGCCGAGCAGGCCGAGAAGGAGCTGCGGCGGCTCGAGCGCCAGGGCGAGCAGTCGCCGGAGAGCTCGATGATCCGCAGCTACCTCGACTGGCTGATCGCGGTGCCGTGGGCGAAGCGCTCCGAGGAGCGGCTCGACCCGGCCCACACCCGCGAGGTGCTCGACGCCGACCACGCCGGCCTCGAGGACGTGAAGAAACGGATCACCGAGTTCATCGCCGTGCGCAAGCTGCGCGAGGAGCGCGGGATCGAGGAGGACGACCGGGCCAACGGCGCGATCCTCACCCTGGTCGGACCTCCCGGCACCGGCAAGACCTCGATCGGCGAGTCGATCGCCCGTGCCCTGGGGCGCGAGTTCGTCCGCATCAGCCTCGGCGGCATCCGCGACGAGGCCGAGATCCGCGGCCACCGCCGCACCTACATCGGCGCCATGCCGGGGCGGATCATCCGCGCCCTGCGCGACGCCAAGACGATGAACCCGGTGATCCTCCTCGACGAGGTCGACAAGGTCGGCGCCGACTGGCGCGGCGACCCTTCGGCGGCCCTGCTCGAGGTGCTCGACCCGGCCCAGAACGACACCTTCCGCGACCACTATCTCGACGTCGAGGTCGACCTCTCCGAGGTGGTCTTCATCGCCACCGCCAACCTGGTCGACACGATCCCGGCGCCGCTGCTGGACCGGATGGAGACGATCGCCTTCGACGGCTACACCACCGAGGAGAAGCTGGCGATCGCCCGCGGCTACCTGCTGCCCCGGCAGCTGAAGCGCAACGGCTTGAAGCCGGAGGAGGTCGAGGTCTCCGACGCGGTCCTGCGGTCGGTGATCTCCGAGTACACCCGCGAGGCGGGCGTGCGGCGGCTGGAGCGGGAGATCGGCAAGCTGATCCGCGCCGCGGCGACGAAGATCGCCGCCGGCGAGGCCGAGGGCACGGTCGTGCTCGACGCCGAGGCGCTGCGCGAGGCGCTCGGTCGCCAGAAGTTCTTCCAGGAGTCGGTCGAGCGCACGGCGATCCCGGGCGTCTCGACGGGCCTGGCGGTGACCGGAGCCGGCGGCGACATCCTCTTCATCGAGGCGACCGCGATGGACGGCGACAAGGGCTTGGTCCTCACCGGCCAACTCGGCGACGTGATGAAGGAGTCGGCCCGGATCGCCCTCTCCTACGTGCGGGCGCACCGGGAGGAGCTCGGCATCGACGCCGATCGCTTCCAGCGCGAGTTCCACCTCCACGTCCCCGCCGGGGCGATCCCCAAGGACGGCCCCAGCGCCGGCACGGCGATGACCACGGCATTGGTCAGCCTGCTGAGCGGGAGGCCGGTGAAGCACACGGTCGGGATGACCGGCGAGGTCACCCTGCAGGGCCGGGTGCTGCCGATCGGCGGCCTGAAGCAGAAGGTGCTGGCGGCGCACGCCGCCGGGCTGACCGAGGTGATCCTGCCCGAGCGCAACCGCGGCGACCTCGACGAGGTGCCGGAGGAGGTGCGGGAGCAGATGACCTTCCACCCGGTGATGAGCGTCGACGAGGTGCTGGCGCTGGCGCTGGAGCCGGCCGAGAAGGGCCACGAGGTAGCGGCGGCCTAGGCGGTCATGGCCCCCCGCTGCCGCAACTGCTCCCCGGTGCCGCCCGAGATGCGGGCGGCCGCCGGTCTGCTCGAGCGCCGCTGGACGATGGCGACGATCTACGCCTGCTCCAGCGGCGCCGCCCGCTTCAACGAGTTCCGCCAGTCGCTCCCCGGCGTCTCCCCCACCACCCTCTCCGAGCGCCTGGAGCAGCTGGAGGCGGCCGGAATCGTCGAGCGGCATCTGGTTCCGGGCCGCCCGCCCCACACCGAGTACACGCTGACGGTGCGGGGCCAGCGCCTCGCCCAAGCGGTCGCCGGCCTGCTGCAGCATTAGGTTGAGGGCCTGAAAATCCTCGCCTACACCTCGCCCGCGCGCGGGCACCTGAACCCGATGATGGGACCGCTGCTGGAGCTGCGGCGGCGCGGCGCCGAGGTGCACGTGCGGACGCTGGCCGCGGGGGTGCCGTCCGTGCGCGAGGCCGGCCTCGTGTGCGAGCCGATCGACCCGGCGATCGAGGCGCTGGAGATGGACGACCACACCCGCCGGATCCGCCTTGCCGCCGCGGAACGCTCGCTCGCCGTCTGGGGGGAACGGGCGCCGCTCGACGCCGCCGACTTCGCCGCCGCCCTCGACGCGGTCGAACCCGACCTCGCCCTGGTCGACACCTCGACCCTGGGCGCGCAGGCGGTCGCCGAGCGCGAGGGAATCCCCTGGGCGGAGTCGCGGCCGTTCCTGCTCGAGGACACCGTGCCGGGCTTCCCGCCGCTGGGTTTCGGCTGGCGGCCGAAGGGCGGCCTGCTGGGACGGGTGCGCGACGGGGTCGGAGCGCAGTTTTCCGCCCTTGCCGATCGGCGCCTTCGCCTGCCGGGGGTCAACGCCGGCCGCCGCGCCGCCGGCCTCCCCGAGCTCGGCTCGATGACCGCAGCCCGCTACCGGGCGCCGCTGACGCTCTACTTCACCGCCCGCCCATTCGAGTACCCACGGCCAGTGCCGCCGAGCGTGCTGATGGTCGGCGCCGCGACCTGGGACCCGCCCGCCGAGCTGCCGCGGGAGATCCCGGAGGACGGCCGCCCGCTCGCCCTCGTCACCTGCTCCTCGGAGTTCCAGGGCGACGCCGCGATCGCCGCTGCCGCGCTGGAGGGCATGGCCGACCGCTGGCGTCTCGTCGTGACCAGCGCCGGGGTCGACCCGGCGAGCCTGCCGCGCCGCGGCGACGCGGTGGTCGAGCGCTACCTCCCCCACCAGCCGCTGCTCGAGCGCGCCGCGGTGGTCGTCTGCCACGGGGGTATGGGCATCACCCAGAAGGCGCTCGCCTACGGGGTGCCGGTCTGCGTCGTCCCCTGGGGGCGCGACCAGCTCGACGTCGCCGCCCACGTCGAGGAGGCCGGCGCCGGGGTGCGGCTGCCGCGCCGGCGCCTCTCAGCCGCCCGGCTCGCCGCGGCGGCCATAGCCGCCGAAGCCTGCGCCCCGGGTGCGGCGCGAGTGCAGGCCGGCTACGAGGCGACCGGCGGCTCGGGCGCCGCTGCTGGCGCGCTGGAATCGCTGGCCGGCCGCGGCTGAAGCTCCAGCAGGCGGAAGTAGAGGACCGAGGCAACCAGCGCCGCGATCGGCGCGGCGACGGTCTGGGCCAGAACCGTGAAGACGAGGCGAACGATCTCCCCCTCGACGATCGCGGTGGCGAGCGCGGTGAGGCCGAGCACGGCGGCGATCCCGATCAAGAACCCGGTCAAGACCGCTCCGAGCACCGGCCAGCCGCTTCCCCGGACCAGCTGGCGGGAGCGCCCGAAGGCGTCGGTGACCCTGCGCCGCTCGACGACGATCACCGGCGCCGCCACGGCCCACACGGTCAGCAGGTAGAGGCCGGGCACGACGAGGAGGAAGAACCCGCCGGCAACCCCGATTCCCGCCAGCAAGCCGGCGCCGAGCAACCGCCAGAACACCGGCAGGACCGAGCGCATCAGCTCCGGGACCGAGGAGTCGGGACGGCCTTCCCGTACCTCCCTGACCAGCCCTACGACCATGCCCTGGTAAAGCGTTCCGACCGCCAAGCTGACGATGATGCCGACCCAGAAGAGGGCAAGTACGTGGATCGTCAGGGCTTCGACGATCGCCGCCAGCAAGAACAACCAAAAGGCCACGGGTAGGAGCACCCCGGCCTGGTCGCGGTAGATCGAGAAGGTCCGGTTGAGGGTCTCGCCGACGCTGAGCTTGGGTTCCATGGCCTGGCATTCGCCTTTTGGACTGCCGACCCTCCCATTTACCGCGATTTGGTGGGAGTATTCGTCCAATCATGGAGGGATCGGGAGAGTCCACCCAAGTCGACGAAGAGCGCTTCCGACGGCTGCTCGACGTCGGCAGCAACATCCTCTCCGAGCTCGACCTCGAGGTGGTGCTCAAATCCGTCGCCGAGGCTGCCCGCGAGCTGACCGGGGCGCGCTACGCCGCCCTCGGCGTGCTCGACCGCGAGCGGCGCGAGCTGGAACGCTTCATCAACGTCGGCATCGACGAGGAAACCCGGCGCGATATCGGCAATTTGCCCCGCGGCAGGGGCGTCCTCGGTGAGCTGATTCGCGAGCCCTCGCCGCTGCGGCTGCGCGACGTCAACGCCCACCCGCACGCCTACGGCTTCCCCCCCGGCCACCCGCCGATGCACTCCTTCCTCGGGGTGCCGATCGCGGTCCGGGGCGAGATCTACGGCAACCTCTACATGACCGAGAAGCAGGGGGCGGCGCAGTTCGACGAGAGCGACGAAGAGGCGGCCGTCACGCTCGCCGGCTGGGCCGGGATCGCGATCGAGAACGCCCGCCTCTACACCAGCCTCAGCGAGCGTGAGGCGGAGACCGAGCAGGCGCTGCGGCAGGCGGAGACCTCGGTCGACATCGCCCGCACGGTCGGCGGCGAGACCGACGTCGAGCGCGTCCTCGACCTGATCGTCAAGCGGGCGCGGGCGCTGGTCGACGCGCGGGCGCTGCTGGTGCTGCTGCGCGACGGAGATCACCTCTACGTTGCCGCCCGCGCTGGCGAAATCGGCGACGACGTCGCCGATTTCGAGGTGCCGCTCGACGACGCGGTGTTCGGGGCGGCGATGGAAGAACGGGTTTCGCAACGGCTGAACCGGGCCTCGCCCCCGTCGAAGGCACGCCTTCGCGAGCGCCTCGGCGCCGAGACCGCGCTGGTCGTGCCGCTGCTCTTCCGCGGCCGCGCGGTCGGCACCCTGGTTGCCCTCGACCACGAAGCCGGCGACGGGATCGAGTTCGACCAGGAGGACATGCGGTTGCTGCAGTCCTTCGCCGCCAGCGCCGCGACGGCGGTGGCGACGGCGCAGACGGTCGAGTCCGATCGCCTGCGGCAGCAGGTCGAAGCGGCCGACAAGGAGCGCGAGCGCTGGGCGCGGGAGCTGCACGACGACGCCCTGCAGGGGCTGGCGGCGATCCGGATAACCCTGGCGACGGCGCTGCAGAGCCGGGGGGATCAACGCGCGGCGCGGATCGAGAGCGCCGCCGAGGAGGCGATGGCGCGGCTCGAGGGGCAGATCAACGAGCTGAACCGGCTGATCAACGACCTGCGGCCGGCGGCGCTGGAGCGGCTCGGGCTGGCCGGGGCGTTGCAGGCACTGGCGGAAGAAAGCGCGGCCCGCGGCGGGATCGACGTCGAGGCGACGGTCGAGATCGACGAGACCCCGGGCGGCGACGAGGAGCGGCTCGTCTACCGGCTCGTCCAGGAGGCACTGACCAACGTGGTCAAGCACGCCGAGGCGACGCGGGTCGAGGTCGCGGTCGTCGGCGGCAACGAGGAGATCCGGATCGCCATCTGCGACGACGGTCGCGGCTTCGACCTCGCCCTGGTGAGCGGCGGCCGCGGCCTGATCGGGATGCGCGAGCGGATCGAGCTGTTCGGCGGCAGCATCGAGGTCGGCTCCAAGCCAGACGAGGGCACCAAGATCGCTGCCACGGTCCCGCTCGGCGGGCAGTAGCGGCTAGCCGTCGCCGCTGGTGTCGACCAGCCCGTTGGCGATCGCGAAACGGACCAGCTCGGGCCGGGACTCGAGACCCAGCTTCTCCAGCAACTTCGCCCGGTTGACCTCGACCGCGCGGACGCTGAGGTAGAGCTGCTCGCCGATCTCGCGGTTGGTGTGGCCGAGGGCGAGGAGGCGCAGCAGCTCGCGGTCGCGCTCACCGAGTGCCTCCAGCGGATCGGCTCCGAGCCGGGCGACCAAGCCGCCGAGTTCGGGGTCGATGTAGGAGCCATCTTCGGCGGCGGCCCTGATCGCCGCGGTCAGCTGGCGCTCGGCCGCCTGCTTCAGCACGTAGCCCGAGGCTCCGGCCTGGAGCAGCTCGCGCGCCCGCCGCGGGTCGCTCTGCATCGTCAGCACCACGATCCGCGTCGCCGGCACCTGCTCGCGCAGGGCGGAGATATCACCAACCGGCTCGGCCCCCGGCATCTGCAGGTCGAGGACGAGGACGTTGGGACGGCGGTCGCGGACCAGCTTTTGCGCCCCCGGGGCATCGGAGGCCTCGCCGATGATCCGCAGGTCGTCCTCGGCTTCCAGCAGCGCCCGCAAACCGCTGCGGATCACGTTGTGGTCGTCGGCCAGGACGACCGTTATCTCCTTCTCGACGCTCCCCATGAAACTTCTGAAAGGAAGTCTGCCAGGGCTCGGCCAGGTTGCAATCCCGCAGCGGGGAATGTGGAAGTGGCCGGATGGAGGGGCAAAAGGCTCGGCTACGCTCGCTGCATGGAGGGCCGGGCCACAACGACGGAGAAGATCGCCGTCGTCCTCGTCGACGACCACGCGGTCGTCCGGGGTGCGCTGAAGGCGCTGCTCGACGGACAGGACGACCTCGAAGTGGTCGGCGAAGCCGGCGACCTCGCCTCGATACGAGAAGCGATCGCCACCCACCGGCCCCGGGTGCTCGTCCTCGACGTCAACCTGCCGGACGGGCTGGCGGTAGACGTCGTGCCGGAGCTGCGCGAGGCCGCGCCGGAGACGGAGATCGTGCTGCTGACGATGGAGCGCGACCTGACCCTGGCCCGGCGGGCGCTCGACGGCGGCGCGAAGGGCTACCTGTTCAAGGATGCAGCGCACCTGGAGTTGATCGAGGCGGTCCGCGCCGCGGCGTCCGGCGAGCAGCACCTGGCGCCGGCGGTGGCAGCGGGGCTGAAGAACGGAAAAGACGAGGAGCAGCAGGCCCTCTCCCCCCGCGAGACCGATGTGCTGAAACTGATGGCCCTCGGCCACACCAACCGCGAAATCGGCGAGCAGCTATCGCTCAGCGTCCGCACGGTCGAGACCCATCGGGCGCACATCCAGCAGAAGCTGGGGCTGTCGAGTCGGCCGGAGCTGACCCGGTACGCGCTGGCGCACGGGTTGATCGAGACCTGACCGCGGTGGCAGGGAGGGACGGGTGCCCCTCTCCCAGAGACCGTCGCGCAGCTGGGGCGTATTGCTGGGCGCCAACGTGGTCTCAGGAGCCTCTGTGAGAGGGGCACCCATCCCTCCTCTCGACCGCTTTCGAAGCTCGGCTTCTCCGAGTCCGCAGGTAGGTTGGCTTCGTGCTCTATTTCTCTCATCCCGCCTGCCTGAAGCACGACCCGGGAGAAGGGCTGCCGGGACATCCTGAGCGGCCCGAGCGGTTGGTGGCTATCGAGAACGCTTTGGATGAGGTCGGTTGGTTGGGGTGGGAGCGGCGGGAGGCTCCGGTGGCTTCTGAGGAGGAGTTGATGTTGGTTCATCCGCGGGAGCACGTGGAGGGGATTCGGCGGCTTTGCGAGGGTGGCGGTGGGGCGATCGATGTGGATACCTATGCCGGGCCGGCTTCCTGGGAGGCGGCGCTGCGCTCGGCCGGGGCGGCCTGCGCGATGACGCGGGCGCTGGTCGCGGGCGAGGCGCGGGTTGGCTTCAGCGCCGGACGGCCGCCCGGCCACCACGCCGAGCCCTCGCGGGCGATGGGGTTCTGCCTGTTCGACAACATCGCCGTCGCCGCGGCGCTTGCGATCGCCGAGCTCGGCCTCGAGCGGGTCTTCATCCTCGACTGGGATGTGCACCACGGCAACGGCACCGCGGCGATCTTCCGCGAACGCGCCGATGTCCTCTTCGCCAGCATCCACCAGGGCGGGATCTTCCCCGGCACCGGCCAGCACGACGACACCGGCTCCGGACCTGGCGAGGGTTACACGATCAACCTGCCCGTCCCCGGCGGCAGCGAAGAGAGCGAGTGGATGGAGCTGCTGGAGCGGGAGGTGCTGCCGGCCGCCGATCGCTTCGAGCCGCAGCTGGTGCTGATCTCGGCCGGTTTCGACGCCCACCGCGAAGACCCGCTGGCCGAGTGCCGGCTCGAGGCCGCCTCCTTCGGCCGCCTGGCCGCCGCCGTCCGCGCCGCGGCGGAGGAGTGGGGCGCCCCGGTCGGCGCCGTGCTCGAGGGCGGTTATGCCCTGCCGGCGCTGGCCGAGTCGGTGGTCGAGACGATGTCGGCCCTCGCCGCAGAGGTCGCTCCACAACGCCGATCGGGGTAAACCCGCACACGATGGCGTGGGTCTCCCCGGATGGGAAAATTCAGCGCCGACTCCACACTTTCGAGGATGCAAGGGGGCGCAAACTCAAGAGTTTTGATCGTCGGCGGCGGTGTCGGTGCGATCGAGGCCGCGCTCGCCCTCCAGGACCTCGCCGGCGACAAAGCCCGGGTCGAGATCTGCACCGGGCGTGGCGACTTCGTCTACCGCCCCTTCGCCGTCGGCGAGCCCTACGGCGCCTCCCGCGTCATTCGCTACGGCCTCGGGGGACTGGCCGAGAGCTGCGGCGCCGGATTCCGCCAGGAGAACATCGCCGCGGTCGATCCGGCGCGGCGCTGCGCGACCAGCCACGACGGCACCGAGATCCCCTACGACTACCTCGTCGTCGCCTGCGGCGCCCGGCTGCTCTGGTCGGTCCCCGGCGCGGTCACCTTCTGGGGCGTCGCCGACGAGGGCGAGATGCGGGATGTTGTCTCCCGCCTGCGCCAGGGACGGCTGCGGCGGCTGATCTTCACCATGCCCGGCGGTCACGGCTGGGCGCTGCCGGTCTACGAGCTGGCCCTGCTGGCGGCAACCGAACTGCGGCAGGCCGGCATCACCGGCACCCGCCTGACCGTCGTCACCCCCGAAGACGGACCGCTGCAGATCTTCGGTCGCCGCGCCTCCGAGCAGGTCGCGGAGGTGCTCGCCGACCAAGGCATCGAGGTGATCACCGGCACGCACCCGGTCAAGTTCGAGCGCGCGGCGCTGGCGGTCGTCCCCGGCGACGAGCTCGAAGCCGACGCGGTGATCAGCCTGCCCCGCCTCGAGGGCCGCCGGATCGCCGGCCTGCCCTACGACGCGAGCGGCTTCATCCCCGTCGACGACCACTCGCGCATCCCCGGCATTCCCCACGCCTTCGCCGTCGGCGACGTCACCACCTTCCCGGTCAAGCAGGGCGGCATCGCCACCCAGCAGGCCGACGTCGCCGCCGAGACGATCGCCGCCGAGCTCGGCTGCGAGGCCGAGGCCAACCCGCTCGACCCGGTGCTGCGGGGGATTCTCTGGACCGGCACCAAACCCCGCTACCTGTTCGGCTGGCTCGGCGGCGGCCACGGCGAAACCTCGGTCGCCAGCGAACGACCGCCGTGGCCGATCGACAATCCGAGCAAGCTGATCGGCCGCTACCTGACTCCGTTCCTCGCCCGGTTCAGCAGCAACGGCAACGGGAACGGTCACCGCAACCCGAACCACCACTCGCACATGCGCTGACAAGCTCAGGGTTTGGCTTCGGGCCCTTTGCCTTTGGCTTGTTCGGGAAGCGACGGGGCCTGGCCGGGTGACTCAGGCGCCGCCGCCGGCGGAGGGTTTGGTGGCGGTTCTTCCTTCTTCGCTTGACCCGGTGGAGAGCTCGACGGCGCCGCCTGTTCGGGCTTCGGCGGTTTTTCGGGCTTTGCCTGTTCCGGCTTGCCACTACCGGTCTCGCGTTCCGAAGTGTTCTTTTCCGCCGCCTTTTCCTGGCCCGGAGCGGGGCTCGACTGCTGCTTTTCATAACCGCGTTCGACCGGGTGTTCCGCCGGCGGCCCCGGCGCCTTGGTCGCGGCGTTTTCCTGCCCGTAGGCGTGCCCCCCGCCCTGACCGCGGTCGTGCGGCGCGGGCTTGTCCTGGCCGTGCTCGTTGGCGGCACCCTTCCGCTGGGACCTGGCTGAATCGGCGCGATGACCAGCGGACTCCCCCTTGCCGCCACCCTGCCCCGGGACGACGGCCGGGGCGTTGTTCCCCACCGAGCCCTGGCCGCCAGCGCCCGGCGTCGCCGGCGCCGACTTGGCCGGTTGCGAGTTGCCCTCGCCCGGCAGGCCGAGGTGGATGACGCCGGTGCGGTCGGCCGCGCCGGCCCCGACCGCGGCCACAGCCGCAACCGTGGCGACGCCCTTGGCCGCCGCCGAGGCGCTGATCGTCTTCGCCGCGCCACCGCCCAGGGCCGCCGCCAGGCCGCCGCCGCTTGCCGCCCCCGAGCCGCCGAGCAGGCCCTGCACCATGCCCGCGACGGCAGCCGCCGGCAGCGGCGAGATCGCCGCCAGGTCGCGCTGGCGGCCCTTGATTTCCTCGCGGAAGGAGCGGCAGTCGGCGCAGGAGCGCAGGTGGGCGCGCACGTCGCGGCGGCGGAGCACGCGACCGTCGCCGTCGGAGAGCGCCCGGGTCACCTCGTCGCAGCTCATCTCACGCCCCTCCTCCATCTGGCGCAGGCTCTGCCGCGCCTCGTAGAGGGTCTGCCGGGCGACCGCGTCGGAGGTGCCGAGCGCGGCGCCGATCTCCTCGAACTCGAGCCCGGCCAGCTCCCGCATCACCAGCGTCTCGCGCTGGCGCTCCGGCAGCTCGCCCAGGTCGGTCAGCAGCCGCCGCAGCCGCTCCCGCGTCGCCGCGTCCTCGGCCAACCCGTAGCCCGGCGCCGCCAGCTCGGCGTCGAGCTGGCGCGTCTCCCGCCGCCGCCGCAGCAGGTCGATCGCCTCGTTGTGGGCGATCCGGTAGAGCCATGGCTTCAGCTCGATCCTGCGCTCCTCGCCGGGCAGCGCCCGCATTACCTTGACCATCGTGTTCTGCAGCGCGTCCTGGGCGTCCTCTGGGTTGCCAACGATCGCCAGGCAGAACCGGTACAGGGGCTGGTGGTAGCGGCGGAAGATCGCCGCGAAGGCGCGCTCGTCCCCGCCGCAGGCGCGGCGCGTCAGGCGCTCGTCCGATAGCCAACGGCTGTAACCCGCCGCGGCCGCAGCTTCGCTCATTGGCTGATCTTTGCATCGCCGGCCATCCGTTCAAAGGTAGGTGGAATCCCGACTCCTCCTAAACGGACCGGCCGCGTGCCTGTCAGCGCCTTTCCAGAAAACATCTGACGATTTGGTTTCCCGAACGTTCCAAAGGGAAACCGATCCAAATGCCCGACCTGACCCTAGGACCAATACTCCGCTACGTCTCCGAGACCGAGGCCAACATCTGGGTCGAGACCGACCGCGCCTGCGAGGTCGAGGTGCTCGGCCACCGCGAGCCCACCTTCCGCGTCGATGGCCACCACTACGCGCTGGTCTGCATCGAGGGCCTGGAACCCGCCTCGCGCTACGAGTACGAGGTGCGGCTGGACGGCGAGGTGCGCTGGCCAGACCCCGATTCCGAGCTGCCGCCGAGCGCGATCCGCACGATCGACGCCGACAAGTCACTGGACATCTGTTTCGGCTCCTGCCGGGTCGCGGTCCCGCACGAGGCGCCCTTCACCGAGCCCAAAGACGTGACCGAGGTCGGCCACGAGGTCGACGCTCTCTGGACGCTGGCCAAGCAGATGGCTGCCGGCGAGCGCGAGGAGTGGCCCGACCAGCTCTTCCTGCTCGGCGACCAGGTCTACGTCGACGAGGGCTCGCCGAAGACCCGCAAACGGATCCGCCAGCGGCGCGGGACCGAGACCGCGCCCGAGGACGAGGTGACCGACTTCGAGGAGTACACCTGGCTCTACCAGGAGAGCTGGGAACAGCCGATGATCCGCTGGCTCTTCTCCACCGTCTCGGTCTCGATGTTGTGGGACGACCACGACATGAGCGACGACTGGAACATCTCCCACAGCTGGCTGACAGAGATGCGGCAGCGGTCGTGGTGGAGCCGGCGGGTGATCGGCTGCTTCGCCAGCTACTGGATCTACCAGCACATCGGCAACCTCTCGCCGCGCGAGCTGGCCGACAACGAGATCTACCAGCAGGTGCGGGGGCACCAGGCCGCCGAGGAGGTGATCTACCCCTGGGCGCACCGGATCGATTCCAGCGGCGACGGATCCCGCTGGAGCTTCTGCCGCAACTTCGGCCGCACCCGGGCGATCTTCATCGACGCCCGCGCCGCGCGGGTGCTGGAGGAGGACCGGCGGGCGATCGTCGACGACGAGGAGTGGGACTGGATCGTCGAGCACGCCGAGGGTGACTTCGACCACCTGATCATCTGCACCACGATCCCCTGGCTCCTCTCCCCCGCCTTCGACCGGCTCGAGGCCTGGAACGAGCGCCTCGTCGAGGGCAAGGCCTGGGGCAAAGCCGCGGCCTGGGTCAGCGAGAAGATCCGCCGCGAAGTCGACTTCGATCACTGGGCTGCCTTCGGCGAGTCCTTCGCGAAGCTGCGCGACCTCCTGCACGAGGTCGCCTGCGGCCGCCACGGCAAGGCGCCGGCCTCGGTCGTCGTCCTCTCCGGCGACGTCCACCACGCCTACCTCGCCGAGGTCGCCTACCGGGGATCGACCGACCGCGCGCCGGTCTACCAAGCGGTCTGCTCGCCCTACCGCAACCCGCTCGACGAAAAAGAGCGGCGGGTGGTGCGGCGGGGATTCAGCCGGCCGCTGACCGTCTTCGCCCGCCTGCTGGCCAAAGCCGCCGGCACCCCCGACCCGGGGATCCGCTGGCGCACCCTCGAGGGCCCCTACTTCGACAACCAGGTCGCGACCCTGCAGATCGACCGCCGCGAAGCGACGATGCGCCTCGACAAGACGGTCCCCGGCGAAGACGGCAAAGAGGCGCTCGAGGAAAGCTTCTCCCACCGCCTGGCCTGAGCCGTCCCGCGTCGGCTTAGTACCGCCGATCCCGGGTATGAGCAACGCGTCGTGAGGATCGAGAGAGCGCGGTGGGTGGCGGGAGCAGCTGCAGCGATGCTGCTGGTTGCGCTTGCCCTCGTCCCGTCCGCGCGCGCAGCCTTCCCTTCGCTTTACGGTGGCGACCTCAGCTGCGCCGCCCAGCCGGGCGACGGGAACGTCCGCCTCTGCGGCGGCGAGACCACCACCTGGGACGGAAAAACCCAGATCGACGCCAACGTGATCCTGCCGCCGGAGCCGGGATCGGGTGGCGACGGGCCCTACCCACTGATCGGCGTCTTCCACGGCTGGGGCGGGAGCAAGATCGGCCTCGAGGACGCCCGCGTCCGCGATTGGGCCGAACGCGGCTACGCCGTCTTCAGCATCAGCGACCGCGGCTGGGGCGACTCTTGCGGCGGCTCGGACCCCGACCGCCTGCTCGAACCCGAAGCCTGCGCCGCCGGCTACAACCACCTGCTCGACACTCGCTACGAGGTGCGCGACGCCCAGTACCTGATCTCTGTGCTGGCCGACGAAGGCGTCGCCGTACCGGCCCGGATCGGCGCCACCGGCGTCTCCTACGGCGGCGGCATGTCGATCGCGCTGGCGGCGCTGCGCGATCGCACGATGCTGCCGGACGGTTCCCTGGTTCCCTGGAAAAGCCCCGGCGGGCTGCAGATGGAGCTGGCGGCGGCGGTGCCGCAGTGGCCCTGGACCGACCTCGCCTACGCGCTGATGCCGAACGGCAGCACCCTCGACTACCTCGACGACTCCCCCTACCGCGGCCCCGACGGCAACGCTCCGATCGGGGTCGAGAAGGCCTCCTACGTGACCGGCCTCTACGGCCTCGGCCTGGCCAGCAGCAACTACGCCCCGCCGGGCACCGACCCCGGCGCGGACCTGACCGGCTGGTACACCCTGATCAACGCCGGCGAGCCCTACGACTCGAACCCACTGGCGAACTCGATCGTCGCCGAGATTCAGGCCCATCACTCCTCCTACTACATCGACCACTCGCAGCCGCCGGCACCGCTGCTGATTCAGAGCGGCTGGAACGACGACCTCTTCCCCGTCGACGAGGCGGTCCGCTTCTACAACCGCACCCGGGCCCAGTACCCCGGCGACCCGATCTCGCTCTTCCTGATGGACGACGGCCACGCCCGCAGCCAGAACAAGGCCGCAGACGAGGAACTGTTCCTGCAGCGCGAGAACGCCTGGTTCGACCACTACCTGATGGGGAGCGGCGCGGCGCCGAGCTCCCACGCGGAGGCGCTGACCACGACCTGCGGCGGCCCCTCGGAAGGACCGTTCGGCGCCGACTCGTGGCAGCAGCTCTCGCCGGGCGAGATCCGCTTCGGCTCCGCCGCGGCGCAGACTGTGTCGTCGGCTGGCGATCCGAGCATCGGTGCGGCCTTCGACCCGATCGGCGGCAGCGGCGCCTGCGCCACCGCCTCCGGCGCCGACCAGGCCGGGACCGCCAACTACCGCCTGGCCGTCCCGGCGCCCGGCTTCACCCTGCTCGGCTCGCCGACCGTGCTCGCCGGCCTGGGCACCTCGAACGCCGACTCGGCGCTCGCCGCGCGCCTGCTCGACGTCATGCCCGACGGCAAAGAGCGGCTCGTCGCCCGGGCCCTGCTGCGACCCGGCGACGGTGGCGAGACGATCTTCCAGCTCCACCCCCAGGGCTACCGCTTCGGCGGCGGCCACAGCGTGAAGCTGGAGCTCCTCCCCTCCGACGCCCCTTACTCCCGCCCCTCCAACCTGCAACTGCCGATCACCGTCTCCAACCTGGAGCTGCGCCTGCCGGTCCGCGAGCAGCCGGGTGACCTCGGCGGCCTCGTCCAGACCCCGGCGCCACCGGGGCGCGGGCCGGCGGCGCCGGACGGCGGCCCGGCCGGCAAGCCGCTCGGGGTAGCCGGCCTGGCGGGCAGGCTCCGCGCCGGGCAACGGGCGATCCGGGTGCCACTGCGCTGCGCCGGGGGCACCTGCAGCGGCCAGCTCGTTCTCCGGGTCCGCAAGCGCGTCGTCGCCCGCGACTCCTACGCCCTCCGGGAGGGAGCCCGCGAAGGGGTACCGGTCCTCCTGACCAAGGCGGGTCGCAGGCTGATCGTCTCCCAGCGGCGCGCCGGCAAGCGCTCCCTGCGGGCCCGCGTCCAGCTCGCCGACGCCGGCCGTCCCACGCCGGTTGACGTCAAGCGGCGCCTGCGCCTGCGCTAGGAACGCGGTCGCCGCAGGGTTACCAGTCGCGCCGTTTCGAGGTCGCCGCCGCCGGTTTCGGCCAGCGCCCAGGCGGACAGGGGCCGTTTCGCCAGCAGCTTCGCGCCTTTGCGATTGAGCTTTACGAGCACGCTCCCACGTTCACCGGCGCCCAGGTCATACCGGCCGCTGCCGATCGGCACGACGCTGTAATTGACTCCCGATTCGCCGGGGAACACCGCCCGTTGCCTGATCAGCCGCAGGTTGCCTTGGCAGCCGCCCGCGCTTTCGCAGCTGAACTCCAGCCGAGTGCGGCGGCGCTCCACCGGCCTGGGCGCCGAAGTCAGCTCCGTGCCTGAGGATCGGGGGGCGAAGCGGGCCAGGTAACCCGGCTGGGTCAGGTTGGTGATGATGTAGGTCCCGCCTCCGCCGCCGGTGTACTCGGTGCTGGTTCCGGCCCACATCTCGCCGCCGGTGCCCGCCGTCAGCGACAGAACCGGGAGGTTGCAATTGGTTTTGAGGCAGGCGAGGCGAGCCAGGCGTCCGTTCGGAGTAAGCGCTCCTACCTGGCTGTAGGAGCTGAACCAGAGGTTCCCGTCGGGGCCGGCGACGATCTCGCTGGCTCCGTTCAGGATCGGGACGGGGAACTCGGTCATCGCTGCAGTCGTGGTGATGCGGCCGATCCGGTTCGTCCCTTCGCCGGCGAACCAGAGGTTCCCGTCGGGGCCGACCGTGATCGCGACCGGTCGCGGGTTGTCGCCGCGGAGAGGGAACTCGGTGACCTGACCGGCGGGCGTGATCCTGCCTATCCGGTTGGCGCCGCGCTCGGTGAACCAGAGGTTTCCGTCGGGCCCGGCGACGATGCCGGCCGGTTTGCTCCCGCGATCCAGGGAGAACTCGGTGATCGCTCCGGCCGTGGTGATGCGACCGATCCTGTCGGCGGCGAACTCGGTGAACCAGAGGTTTCCGTCGGCGCCGGCGGCGATCCCGATGGGCCGCGAGGCCTTGGCGGGAAGAGGGAAGGTGGTGATCCCGCCGCCCACGGCAACGCGCCCGATGCGGCCAGCTTCGGGCTCGGTGAACCAGAGGTTGCCGTCCGGACCGCCGACGATCCCCCTGGCGCCGGAGTTCTCCTGCAGGCCGTATTCGACCACCTTGCCATCGGGCTCGACCCGGCCGACGGCGCCCCGAGAGCTGGAGCTGCTCGTCGCGGCGAACCAGAGGTTCCCGTCGGGGCCGATCGCGACCCCGCGCGCGTGCATCGCCGGCGCCATGTCGAAGATCGTCGGCTCTTCCGAGGACAGCGCGTTCCCTACGGGCAGGAGCGAGCAGATGACCGCGCTCAGCGCGGCGAGCAGCCAGATTCGCGAGCCCCGCCACGTTCTCCCCAGGTCACTCATGGACCTCCTTCGAAACCGCGTTCCTACGCAGAAGTTTCGACGCCGGGCAACTGGGCTTCGCGCCGCCGTTCCCAAAGCGACCAGGCGGCCATCACCACGCCGGCGTAGATCCAGCCGAGGACGACGTCGAAGAAGTAGTGCTCGCCGGTTGCCATCAGGGTCAGGCCCATCAGCAGCGGATAGAGGAGCAGCAGGGGCCGCAGCCAGCGGCGCCGCACCCGGCTCCAGAGGAAAAGCGCAACCAGGGTGACGAAGGCGGTGTGCAGTGAGGGCACCGCGGCGACCAGGTTGCTCGAGGCCTGGCCCTTGGAGAAGAGCGAGGCGGTGCCGACGCTGATCACCTCCCATCCCTTGCCGGTGCTGCGGTGGACTTCGCCGATCAGGCCCATTTCCCCGGCCATCCAGGGGGGCGCCGCCGGGAAGGCGATGTAGGTGGCGAGCCCGGCCAGCGCCAGCGTCACCAGCCGCTTGGTGAAGCGCTTGAAGGCGAGCCGGTCCCGCGCCCAGTAGTAGCCGGCCAGGGCGAAGGGGACGATGAAGTAGGAGGTGTAGGTGAAGGTGAAGAGGACGTCCCACCAGTGGACGACGCCGGGGTCGTAGAGGCGGTCCTGCAGCCAGATCGTCGGCGCCTCGCCGCCGAAGACGAACTCGTCGAAGTCGATCATCGCGTGGTAGTGGACGCCGATCCCGGTCGAGTCCGCCGCCCCGCGGGTGAGGTCGTAGATCCAGAGCACGGCGACGATCGGCAGCCAATCGATCACCAGCTGGACGATTTCCCGCGGCGGCCGCCCGATCGAGGCGCAGGCGAGGGCGCCGCAGGTCCAGAGGATCACCAGCTCGCGCTGGACCGGGATCCCGTAGGTCGCCGTCCAGAGGATCAGGCCGAGGAAGTAGAGCCCGAACGCGTAAGGTCGCAGCACCGCCCAGGAGGCGAAGCGAAATTCAGGCGCCTGCTCGGCCCTGGTCTCCGAAAATTCACCCGTCGGCATGACCGTACATGGTATGGCCCTCGCCTGGACTCCCCACGCCCCAGCAGGTAGCGTCGCGCCATGCAGACCTCTCGTCGCGGCCGCCACGCCGCCGTTCTCGTCGCCATCGCGGCATTGCTGGCCCTGGCCCTCCCCGCAACCGCCCTCGCAACCACGGCCGGCAGCAACGGCAAGATCTTCTACGAGGGACCGCAGAGCGGAACCAGCGGCCCCGCCGACATCTTCAGCGTCGATCCGCTCGGCGGCGAACCGCTCGACCTGACCAAAGACAACGGCCTCTCCGAGCAGCGTCCGAGCGCTTCCGCCAACGGCAAGGTCGTCTTCATGAGCTTCCGCGAAGGCGGCTGGAACATCTTCCTGATGAATGCCGACGGCACCGGCATCGTCAACCTGACGAAAACGGACAGCAAAGTCACCAACTTCGAGCCGGCGATCTCGCCCGACGGCAGCGAAGTCGTCTACATGCGCCAGGACAGCGGCGGGCAGGAGCTCTGGCGGGTCGGCGCCGACGGCAGCAACCCGGAAAACCTGACCGAAGCCGTCGGCGACGAGGCCCAGCCGGAGTTCTCCGCCGACGGGACCAGGATCACCTACGTCAGCACCGGCCCCAAACCGTGTTGCGACCCCGAATACAACAACGACATCTGGGTCATGGACGCCGACGGCACGAACCAGAAACAGCTGACGAAAACCGACTTCCCGCGCCAGAACCTGGGGCCGACCTGGTCGCCGGACGGGACCAAGATCGCCTACTCGACGACCGAATCCCCCGGCAACAACGGATTCCACGTGATGGACTCCGACGGCAGCGACGACAGCGGGCCGCTGCCGGCCGGCACCCCGATCATCTCGATCAACCTCTCCTGGTCCCCCGACGGGACCAAGATCGCCTACCAGCCGATGGCCGGCGGCCTCTGGGTGATGAACCCCGACGGCACCGGCGCCGCGCCGCTGGTCAGCAACACCGGCGTCGCCTACCCGAGCTGGGCGCCGAAAGGCTCCGCGGAAGAAGACGGCGGAGGCGGAGGCGGAGGCGGGACCCCCGGCCCGGGGACGACGCCTCCTCCCCCTCCCGTCCCGAGCAACAAGATCGCCTTCGGCAAGGTGAAACTGAACAAGGCGAAGGGGACCGCGGCGCTGACGGTGACCGTGCCAGGCCCGGGCCAGCTAGTCCTCGGCGGCAAAGGCGTGAAGAAAGCGACCAAAGCGGCCGCGGCGAAGGGCAAGGCGACGCTGACCGTCAAGGCAAGCGGCAAAGCGCTGTCGAAGCTGAACGAAAAGGGCTCCGTCGGCCTCAAAGCCAAGGTCACCTTCACGCCCACCGGCGGCAGCCCGGGCGTCGCGACCAAATCGCTGACGCTGAAAAAGCAGCTCTAGCGTGGCGGCCGAGCTCCTGATCGACGGCGAGCACGTCGCCGGTGCCGGCTCACCCCTCGCGATCGAGAACCCCTTCACCACCGAGACGATCGTTGAGGTCGGCTCCGCCTCGGCCGAGCAGGTCGACGCCGCCGTCGCCGCCGCCCGGCGCGCCTGGCCGGGCTGGGCGCGGCTGACCGCTGGCGAGCGCTGCGAGCTGCTGCACGAGGTCGCCAGCCGGCTGCGGCGCGACGCCGTGGAGCTGGCGCGGACGATGACCGCCGAGGGCGGCAAGCCGCTGATCGAGAACCGCGACGAGCTGGAGTGGACCGCCGCCGCCTTCGACTACTACGCGGAGATCGGCCGCGACCACGCCGGCCGCGTGATCCCGCCGATCGAGAACACCCAGCTGGCGATGGTGGTCAAGGACCCGCTCGGCGTGGTCGGCTGCATCGTCCCCTGGAACTACCCGCTGCTGCTGCTCGCCTGGAAGGTGGCGCCGGCGCTCGCCGCCGGCAACTGCATCGTCGCCAAGCCCTCCGAGCTGACCCCGCTCTCGACCCTGGCGCTGGCGCCGGTCTTCGAGCACCTGCCGGCCGGGGTGGTGAACGTCCTCGCCGGAGCCGGCGAGGTCGGCGCCCGGCTCGCCTCCCACCCCGACGTCGACTGCGTCGCCTTCACCGGCTCGGTCGCGACCGGCAAGAAGGTGGCCGAGGCCTGCGTCCCACGGATGGCGCGGATGAACCTGGAGATGGGCGGCAAGGACGCCTTCATCGTCTGCGCCGACGTCGCCCCGCGTCTCGAGGTCGCCGCCCGGGGCGGCGCCTGGGCGGCCTTTCTCAACGCCGGCCAGGTCTGCACCTCCGCCGAGCGCTTCTACGTCGCCGAGGAGGTCTACGACGACTACGTCGCCGCCTTCGTCGACCACACCCGCTCGCTCGTCCTCGGCGACCCCTTCGAGGTCGCCACCGACCTCGGACCGATGATCTCCGACCCGCAACGGGCCAAGGTGCTCGCCCAGCTCGAGGCGGCGACCGCGGCCGGCGCCGAGGTTCTCACCGGCGGCGACAGCGGCGGCCAGGAGCGCGGCCACTTCCTCTCCCCCGCCGTCGTCACCGGCGCCGCCCCCGACAGCGCCCTGCTGACCGAGGAGACCTTCGGCCCGGTCGCCCCGATCGTCCCGGTCTCCTCCCTCGACGAGGCGATCGAGCTCGCCAACGGCACCGAGTTCGGTCTCGGCGCCAACGTCTACACCGCCGACCTGGAGAGCGCGATCCGCTGCATGCGCGAGCTGCGCGCCGGCACGGTCTGGATCAACGACCCGCTGACCGACAACGACGCCGGCCCCTTCGGCGGCTTCAAGCAGTCGGGCCTCGGCCGCGAGCTCGGCCGCGAGGGCCTCGAGGCCTTCCAGGAGACCAAGCACGTCCACATGGAGTCGCGGATCGAGCGCAAGGAATGGTGGTACCCCTACCGCGAGTACGGGGCGGAGTGAACGCCGCTACTTGAACTGAAAGCTGGTCAGGTCCTGGCCGAAGATCGGGCTGACGATCAGCTCGTCGAGGTCGATGTCCTCGGCGACGAAGGTGCCGAGCGTGAGGCTGCCGAAGGGCGCCCACGGAGCCTGCTTCATCACTGCTTCGTCGAGGTCACCGTATTCGCGTTCGACCTGCGGGCTCAGCTGCTGGCGGCCCAGCTCCTTGATCTTGGCGTCGATCGCCGGGTCGCTGAAGTTTGCCCAGTTGGTGTTGCCGTTGGGCAGGATGCTTTCGCTCGACAGCTGCGGCGCGAAGTAGTCGTCGGGGTGCGGATAGTCGAGGAACCAGTTGGACCAGCCGGTATCGAGGTCCGGCGTCCCGGCGTTGCCGATCAGGGTGAAGTAGGTCGCCGCGTTGACCGCTTTCAGCTGCGGGTTGAAGCCGAGGTCCTCGAGCACCTGCTCGTAGTACTCGGCGGCTTCGTCGTTGGGCGGCAGGTTGTTGGTCCAGACGGTCACGTCGCGATCGCTCGGGTCGGCTGCTTCGACCAGCTTTTCGGCCTTCTGCATGTTGTGCGGGTAGAGCTCGATCTTGCGGTAGCCGGGCATCTGCGCCGGCAGCACCTGCTGGGTGCGGGTGATCGTGCCGGCGTAGATCCGTTCCAGCGCCTCGGGGTCGAGCGCGTAGTTGACCGCCTGCCGGACCCGCAGGTCGTCGAAGGGCGGCTCCCGGGTGTTCATCCAGAAGTAGTAGACGCTGACCGTCGGTTCCTCGCGGAACTGGGTTCCTTCGTATTTCTGTTTGATCTCCTGGTAGCGCTCGGGCGAGGGCGGGTTCTTCATCCAGTCGACCTGCCCGCGTTCGACTTCATCGACCTGGGTGGTCGGGTTGGAGCGCACTTCGAACTCGATCCGGTCGACGTGGCCGCCCGGCAGCTGCGGCATCGCCTCGCCGTTGGCCTTCTCCCAAGCCGGGTTGCGCTCGTATTCCCAGCTGCGCCCGGTTTTCACCTTGGTGACCATGTAGGGACCGGTCGCCGGTGGCGGCTTGGCGGTCTGGTCCTCGGCCGGCGTGCCCGGCGGGACCAGTGCCGCGTACATCAGCGCCAGCACGTAGCTGAAGCTGCCGTCCGGTTCGCGCAGGTGGATGACGATCTGGCCCGTCTTGTCGTCGGTCTCGATCCCGGCGATGCCACCCTTTCTCGTTTCCGCAAACCGTTCCGCCCCGTCGATGTTCATGTAGAAGGAGGTGCCGGCGGAGTTGAGCCGGATCAGCCGTTCGACCGCGAAGCGGAAGTCGGAGGCGCGCACCGGCGTCCCGTCCGAGTACTCCAAGCCGGGCCGCAGCTGCAGCGTGTAGCGGCGGCCGCCCTGGTCGATCTTCGGCAGCCCCTCCGCCAGGCCGGGGATCAGTTCGGTCCCGGCTTTGCCGTTCGCGTGCTCGTAGGTGAGCAGCGGCACGTAGGTATTGGCCAGCGCGGTTGCCCCTTCGAGGCTGAACGACAGCGCAGGGTCGAGGTATTCCGGGAAGGAGGAGTAGGTGCCGCGCAGGGTTCCGTCGTCCTGTGATCCCCCCGAGCCACAACCCGCCAGGGCGGCAAATGCCAAGACAACGAATCCGACGCGGCCGACCAATCGCCGCTTGCGCCCCAAGGTACTCATCCCCTTCCCTAGGTGGGCGCGGACACAATAAACGGTTAGCGGAATTTATGTAGAAGGCGGAGGGAGTCGCGGCTGGAGAGGGCCGGCCTTCCGATTGGATTTAATTGAACGATGAATCACTCCCATCTGCTGGCGACCGGGGTAGCGGTCGTCCTGCTGATGGGATGCGGGACCGGTAGCGATACCGACACCGAAGTCGAGCGCACGCAGGAGCCGGACAGGCACGGCCCCCAGCACTCCCGGCCTGCCGGAAGCCGCGCCTCCCTGACGGTCACTCTCAACGGCTACCCCGGGCCCGAAACCGCCGGCATCCTGCTGGCCGACCGGCTCGGCTACTTCGCGGATGCGGGCCTCGAGGTGGAAATTCTTGAACCAGCCGCCCCATCCCTGTCGATCACCTATGTGGCGAACGGGGCAAGCGACATCGCCGTCTCCCAAGAGCCGGAAGTCGTTCTGGCCCAGGACGAAGGCTTACCGATCGTCACCCTCGGAAGCGTGATTCCGATCGCGACGATGGCAATGATCTGGCTACCCCAGTCGGGCATCAGCGAGATCGCGGACTTGAAGGGCAAGACGATCGGCTATCCCGGCGTCGCCTTTCAGAAATATTTTCTCGAAGCGGTTCTTGAGACCGCCGGCCTGGATCTCGACGACGTCGAGCTGAAGTCGCTCGGGTATCACCTGGTGCCAGGCCTTGCAAGCGGACGCGCCGACGCGATCTTCGGCGGCTCTGGCAACGTCGAGGGGGAAGCGCTGGCAGCGCGGGGCCTGGATCCGATCGTCACTCCGGTGACGGAGCTGGGCATCCCAGCCTATGACGAACTCGTCTTCGTGGGCAGCGCTCGCATCGCCGGCGACCCGAGCCTCCTCCACCGCTTCCTGCAGGCGGCGTACCGGGGCGCAGCGGCAATCGAGAAGCACCCCGCGGCCGGAGGCAAAGCAGTCGCGAAAGGATCGCTCGGACCAGCCCAGGCAAGGGCAAGTGCGGCTGGAGTCAGAGCGACCGCGCCCTTGCTGGCCGAGGCTCGCGACATCGACCGCGAGCAAACCGCGGCCCTCGTCGACTGGATGTACCGGAAGGGGATGATCGAGAGCGAGATCCCGATCTCGCAACTATTTGGGTTATAAATTGAATAATGAAATCTTTTCGGCTGCTAGGGGCAGGGATGGCGGTCGTCTTCCTCCTGATCGGGTGCGGAGGAAGCGATGACGAAGCGACCGGCGACGGGCAGTCGACGGTCGCGGAACAGCAGGAAAAGTCAGAAAAGGACCTTCCCCAGTTGCAGCTGACGCTCGAGAGCCGGGCCAATCCCGAAGACTCCAGTGTCCTCCTCGGTGATCGGCTTGGCTACTTCGCGGACGCTGGACTCAACATCTACGTGCTTGGGCCGGTCGCCCCAAGTCGCGCGCTCAGCTATGTGGATCAGGGCACCGACATCGTCATGGCGCCCCTGCCCCAGGTGGCGATGGCCCAGGAAGAAGGGGTTTCGGTGGTGGCCGTCGGGACCGTGATTCCGGAGGCGACGATGTCGATGATCTGGCTGCCGGGATCGGGAATCGAGACGATCGCCGATTTGAAGGGCAAGACGATCGGGACGCCGGGTCTCTCCTTCCACGAAGAAGCCCTCAGAGTGATCCTCGAAAAGGCCGGCCTGAAACTGTCCGACGTGAAGCTGAGCGAAGTGGCCTACACCGACGACCTGGTCTCGAAGCTGGAACGCGGCGGCATCGACGCGATCTTCGGTGGCTCCTGGAACGTCGAGGGGGCGGCGCTGGAAGCGAAGGGCTTGAAGCCGGTAGTCAGCAAAGCGACCGACCTGGGAATACCCGGCTTCGATGAACTCGTCTTTGCAGCAAAGCCCGGTCACTTCGCCAAGAAGCCGGAGCAGCTGGAGGGCTTCCTGGAAGCGGCTTACCGCGGTGCGACCGCGGTCAAGGAAGACCCGGCGGCCGGCGGGCGAGCCGTGGTTGACAAGTCGCTCGAATTCGTCTCGCCACGGGAAGGTGAAGCCGGCGCCAAAGCGACCGCGCCCCTCTACGCCGAGACCGCCACGATCGACCGCCAGCGAGCGGCGAAGCTGATCGGCTGGATGGTCGAAGAGGGAATGCTCGAGCGCAAGATCCCGGTCTCTCAGCTGGTCGACGAAAGCGAAGCAAACGGGGCGAGCAAGCGATGAAAAGGCTTCGCCTGCTCCTGCTGTTGGGGGTCCTAGCGATGGTCTCACTGGCCGGCTGCGGCAGCGGGGACGAGAGCAAACCCGAAACCACCAAGGCGACCAGCTCCGGACCGCCCGACTCACAGTTCCTGCAAATAAATCTCCCCGGCAAGGCCAATCCCGAAGAGGCCGGAATCCTGCTCGCCCACAAACTCGGCTACTTCCCCGAGGCTGGGTTCCGCGGCTGGTTCATCACCCCGTCCCATCCGGCCCGGCCGCCGATGTACGTGGAACAGGAACTGGTCGACGCGGCGATCGTCCATGGGCCGCAGTTGATCCTGGCGCGAGAAAAGGGGAAACCGCTGATCGCCTTCGGCAGCCTGCTCCCCCATCCGACGATGGCGATGATCTGGCTCGAGGGGTCGGGAATCAACAGCATCGCCGACCTGAAGGGGAAGACGATCGCGATTCCCGGCGTCAACTTCCAACGGTTCTTCCTAGAAGCGGTCCTCGAGCGAGCGGGACTGACGCTCGCCGACGTAAAGCTCGAGAGGGTCGGCTACTACCTGGAATCCGAACTGATCCAAGGTCGGGCCGACGCGATCTTCGGCGGTTCGATGAATAACGAGGGAAGACTGCTGGAGGCGCGTGGGCTGGAACCGGTCGTCACCCCGGTGGCCAAGCTCGGAGTTCCCGACTACGACGAACTGGTGTTGGTCGCCCGGCGGGATCGCTACGCGGAAGACCCGGAGCTCTACCAGCACCTGGCTGAAGCCACCGCTCGCGGCGGTGCGGAGGTGGCGGAGAAACCCGGCGCCGCCACGGAGGCGATCATCGCCCACAGGAAATACGAGAACTCCTCGGAACCAGGCCTCCCGCTGCATCCAAGAGCCACCCAGGCCGGCGTCGAAGAACTCGCGCCACGATTCTCCCGCACGGGAAAGATCGACGAAGCGAAGCTCGAGCGCCTGATCGACTGGATGTACGAGGAAGGGATGATCAAACGCAGGTGGTCGGCGGCGCAGCTGGTCGACGAAGGTGGAGCAAGCAAGCCTTGAGCCGGCTGCGCCTACTTCTTCTGCTGGGAGCGACGGTGGTGGTCGCCCTGCTGGGCGGTTGCGGCGGGGGGAGCGAGACGAGCAGCGAAGTCTCCGAAAAGCAGAACGTGACGCTCGAAGATCTGCATCTGAACCTGGACTGGGACCCGGGACCAGAAGACGTCGGCCCTCTGCTCGCCGACCAGCTCGGCTATTTCCGGGACGCCAGGATCAGGGCTGAAATCAACTCCCCGATCCTTCCCGAACGCCCAACCAAATACACCGACGAAAAACTGGTCGACGCGGCGATCGTCCAGGAGCCGCAGGTGGTGCTGGCGCGGGAAGAAGGACGGCCGATCGTCATCTTTGGGGCGCTCGTCCCCACCGCGAACCTGGCGATCATCTGGCCATCGAAGTCCGGCATCGAAAGCATCGCCGACCTGAAGGGGAAGACGATCGCCTACCCGGGCGTCCCGTTTCAGAAGGACTTCCTGGAATACGTGTTGGCGGGAGCCGGCCTAACGCTGGCCGACGTCAAGCTCGACGACGTTGGCTATGACCTGGTGCCGGCCCTGGCCTCGGGCCGAGCCGACGCCATCTTCGGCGGCTCGGCCAACGAAGAGGGCACTTTTCTCGAAGCGCGCGGTTTGGATCCTGTCGTGACCGAGGTGACGAAGCTCGGAGTCCCCGGCTACGACGAACTGGTGCTGATCGCCCGGCGCGATCGCTACACGGAGAACCCGAAACTGTTCCAACGCCTCCTCGACGCCTCGATTCGCGGAAACGAGGCGGCGACCGAAGACACCGAGTCAGCCACCGAAACGATCGTCTCCGAGAACGCTGAAGAAGGCGCGGTGAAGGTGGCGAAGCCGGCCCAAGCGGGAGTCGAAGCGACGGCACCACTGCTCTCGGAAAACGGGGAAATCGATCGCGCCAGGTTGAAGCGCCTGGTCGACTGGATGTACGAAGAAGGGATGATCGAGCGCAGGTGGTCGGTGTCGCAGCTGGTCGCCGGCCCCTAGCGATCGATCCCCGCCGCCAGGCGCGCCACCTCGCGCTGGGCGTCGGGCAGCGTCCGCGCCGCAGCCGGCCCGAGGATCCGGCGCCAGATGCCGGCCAGCGGTCCCTCGATGTAGATCGTGTTGGTGAGCCGGCTGCCGTCGCCCGCCGGCTCGACCAGGTGACGGTGGCCCATGCGGGCCCCGGGCAGCCGTGCCTCGTCGGTGAACAGGCGCCCGTCCTCGAACTCGACGACGCGGAAGCGCAGCCGCAGGCCGGTGCGGAAGACGATCCGCGCCTCGGCTCCCTCGCGCAGCGGCCCGTCCAGGCTCGCCCGCTTCAGCTCGGCGTTCCAGCGCGGCCAGGCGTCCGCCTCGGCATAAGCGCCCTGCCAAACAGCGGCCGGCGACACCGGCGCCGCGTGAACGCTGGTCGTCTCCCAGCGGCTCACGCCGGCACCCCGTTGCGGCGGCTCATCGTCCAGGCGAAGGCGCCGCCGGTGAAGAGCATGAAGGAGCTGTAGACCGCGGCCGGGATCGCCAGGTCGTCGGCGAGCGAGGCGCCGACCGCGATCGCCAGGGCCGAGTTGTGGATCCCGAGCTCGAGCGCGATCGCCGTCGCCTGGCGGTCGCCGAGCCGGGCCAGCTTCGAGATCGAGAAGCTGAGCGCCATCGCCGCCAGGTTGAGGGCGAGCGCGGCCCCGGCGACGTCGGCGAGGTTGGCCCTGACCGTGTCGTTCTCGCTGGCGATCGCGCCGAGCACGACCAGCGCGAACAGCGCCAGCGAGACCCGCCGCACCCGCGAGTGGACGCGGTCGACCCACTCGGGCCGGCGCCGCCGCAGCTCCATCCCGATCGCCACCGGGACGATCGTGATCGCGAAGACCCGCAGGACGATCCCGAGCATGCCGACGTCGCCGACCTCGGTGGCGCCGAAGTGGTCGCCGGCGAGGCCGAGGAAGAGCGGCACCGTGATCATCGCCCCGACGCTGCTGATCGCCGTCATCGTCACCGAGAGCGCGGTGTCCCCGCGCGCGAGGTGGGTCAGCATGTTGGCCATCATCCCGCCAGGGGAGGCGCCGAGCAGGACCAGCCCGACCGCAAGTTCCGGCGGCAGCTCGAACAGCTCGGCCATCGTCAGCGCCAGCAGCGGCGAGATCAGCGCCAGGTTCAGCATCCCGATCGCGACCCCGCGCGGCGCGGTCAGGACGCGGCGAAAGTCGTCCCGGGTCAGCTCCATCCCGAGGCTGCACATGATCACCGCGATCGCGCCGGGCAGGAGAACGGAGACGAGGATCGGGCTGTCCATGCAGGCGCGAGGCTAACGTCGTGGCTCAATCCCGGGTAAAACGGTTCTCTACATGAACCTGCCGATCCCCCTCTCGATCCTCGACCTCGCCGCCGTCGGCCGCGAGGAGACGATCGCCGACAGCTTCGCCGGCAGCGTCGCGCTGGCCCGGGCGGCCGAGCGCGGCGGCTACAAGCGGGTCTGGTACGCCGAGCACCACAACATCACCTCGATCGCCTCCTCGGCGACCGCGGTCCTGATCGCCCACGTCGGGGCGCAGACCGAGACGATCCGCCTCGGCGCCGGCGGGGTGATGCTGCCCAACCACTCGCCGCTGGTGATCGCCGAGCAGTTCGGGACCCTGGAGACGCTGCACCCGGGCCGGATCGACCTCGGCCTGGGACGGGCGCCGGGCACCGACCAGCGAACCTGGAGGGCGCTGCGCCGCGATCCCGCCGTCAGCAACCGCTTCCCCGAGGACGTGCTCGAGCTACAGAAGTTCCTCAGCGACGAGGAGCCGCTGCCGGGCCTGCGGGCGATCCCCGGCCGCGGCACCCACGTGCCGCTCTACATCCTCGGCTCCTCCCTCTTCGGCGCCGAACTGGCGGCGCAGCTGGGCCTGCCCTACGCCTTCGCCTCGCACTTCGCGCCGCGCTACCTGCACGAGGCGATCAGGGTCTACCGCGAGGGGTTCAAGCCCTCGGCACAGCTGAACGAGCCCTACGTGATCGCCGGCGTCGGCGTGATCGCCGCCGACAGCGCCGAGAGCGCCGCCGCCCAGCTCGAAGCCGCCCGCCGGATCCGCACCCGCGCCGTGTTCGGCGGCGACCGCAAGCTGAACGACGACGACGTCACCGCCATCCTCGACTCGCCCGAAGCGGCCCTCGTCGACGAGATGCTCGCCTGCACCGCCGTCGGCACCGCCGACGAGGTCGCCGCCTGGCTGCAGAACTTCGCCGCCGACACCGAGGCCGACGAGCTGATCACCGCCCACTACTCCGATTCGGTGCCGAATCGCCTGCGCTCGGTCGAACTGACTGCATAATGGGGCAGGTGCGCCGCCTCGTCTTCCCGCTCGTCGTCTTCGCCGCGCTGCTGGCGCCAGCCGCAGCCACCGCCGCGGAACGGACCGTGAGCGTCCAGGCGACGGTCGAACGACAGGTGCCCAACGACGCCGCCCGGGTCCACTTCACGGTCAGCAAGGAACGCCAGGGGCGCGCCGCCGCGCTGCGCATCGTCGCCCAACGGCTGCGGGCCGTGATCGTCGCCGCGCAGTCGACGCCGGGCGTCGGCCCCGGCGACATCACCACCGGCTCGATCTCGGTGCGACGGGTGAAGCGCGGAAAGCGCCCCGTCTACCGGGCGAGCGAGAGCGTCACCGTCATCACCCACGACCCGAACGCCGCCGGAGACCTGGTCGCCGCCGGGGTCGCCGCCGGAGCGACGAGCACGGGGGGGCCGATCTTCTTCGTCGGCAACCGCGAAACCGCTTACAACGCCGCCCTGGTCGAAGCGTTCGCGCAGGCGAAGACGAAGGCGGAAATTCTCGCCGCGGCGGCGGGCGCCACGCTCGGGCCGGCGATCACGATCGCCGAGAGCGGCAGCGTGGAAACCCTCTCCGCACCACAGGCGAAGGATTCGCCCAGCACCACGGAGGCGGCACCCTCGCCCCCGACCAAACCGGGCCGCTCGACCGTCACGGCGACGGTTGCCGCGACCTTCGCCCTCCAGTAGACCCCGGGACCTAGACGCCGTCGGCGGGGGCGGCGGTGCTCGGCTTCGACCTCCGCGTTGCGCGGGATCAGCCGGGCGGCGGGGACGAAGCCAACGATGGCGAAGGCAGCGGCGACGGCCACCGCGAACAGAGGCCGGCGGCGAGGATGGCCATCCCGGCCATCACCGTGCGCCGGTCGCCGCGTCGTTCGGCGATTTTCGGCGCCAGCGGGGGATGTCGATCGGCGGCCGGCCCAGAGCCCGATCGCCCGCGCCCGCTCCTTCTCGTCCTCGAAGGTCGAGCGGATCAACGAGAGGGTCGAGGGCGCGATCGCGCCCGCGCCCAGCCCCTGGATCGCGCGGGCGAAGATCAGGAAGCTGGCGCTGTCCAGCTCGTCGGAGAGGCCGGACAGGGCCGAGCCGATGATGAAGACGAGCATCCCAGCTGCAGCACCCGCTTGCGGCCGAACTTGTCGCCGATCGAGGCCGAGAGCAGGATCGTCGAGCCGAAGGTGATGATGTAGGCGGAGTTGATCCAGACCAGCTCCGACGAGGTGGTGTCGAGGTCGGTGGCGATCGTCGGCAGGGCGACGTTGAGGATCGTCCCGTCGATCCCGACCATGATCAGCGGAATCGAGATCGCCAGCAGGATCGCTTTCTTGCGGCTGTCCACCCGCCGATCCTATGGTCAATGGGGTCCCGGCACCCTTCACCGGGACCCGTTGCAGCTACATGGCGCCTGCAGTCAGGCTGGGAACGTCTACCCATCCCCCCATTCGTTTCCCGAACTCAGAGTGAATTCACCGGTGCCCGTGTATTGAGATTCCACTCCTCCGATGGTTAGACGCGTACCGGTGTTTTTCGTGAATTCCCATTTATGCGCTTTTTTCTGGGCGGACGTATCGATATTCGCTACGAGCAGTCCCTCGACTCCGTAGCTGCCCGCGTGTGCGCAGGATCCACCTTTTAGTTCGAAGGTAACAACCTCTTCATGGGTTGATTCCGGTCGCCACCTTATCCGTGGAGTTTTGGTCGACCCTTCGAGGGCTTCTTCAGCAAAGAAACCGAGAGCCTGAGTCCTGATCTGACCGTTGGGGAACCCTGGGGAAAATACTTCGCAAGACGTGTCAGCAGCGGGCGCAGTCACTTTGCACCCTTGATAGAGAATGGCTCCCGCTTTGAATCCCCTCAGACCGGTAATGGTATTTCCGAGCGCCGAATTGAATTTGAGACTGGTGCATTCGACCGTAATTCCGCTGCCTTCGGTCTGTTTGAACACCCAGTTTTTGATGGTGGTTATGGTCTGAGAGAGCGTTTCGGATTCTCCGGCTTTCAGAGTCTGTTTTACTCCACCTTTGGTTACCTGCCATTCGGGTCTGGATTCGGTTGCACCCGCGGTAATGCTCCAGACTAGGGTGACGAGGGCGCACACCAGTGCGAGCGCAGAAAACATGCGCATCTGTTGCATGATCATTCCTTTCATGCACCGACCGCCGGCAGTCGCCGTGACTGATATGAGGACGTTAGCCAGCCAGGGTGTAGCGGCGGTTCAGTCCTTGAGAACTTGCTTTCACCGACAGTAGAAAGAACCCCGATGTAGGTCAAGGATTTATGAGGTAATTACCTCACATCGGCTAGCGCGGGCCGTCGGTGTGCACGAAGAGCACGCGGTCACCGATGCGATTCTCGTCGCGCAGCGCCAGCAGGCCGGCCATTGCCTTCGCGGTGTAGACGGGGTCGAGCGCGAGTCCCTCCTCCGCACCGAGTGCCGCGGCGCGAGCGGCGGCTTCGGTTCGGTGGCCGTAGCCGGCGCCGATCTGGTCGCGGGTCAGGTCGAGCATCCCGGCCTCGAGCTGGAGCGATCCGAGCTGGGCGCCGCGGCGCTCGAGCAGCTTGGCGGTGCGCCGGGCGAGGCGGACGATCACCGGCGTATCGAGGCGCAGCTGGTCGTTGACCACGACACCGACGACGCGGGTTCGCAGCCCAGCGAGCCGGAAGCCGAGCGCCAGGCCGGCGGCGGTGCCGCCGGTGCCGACCGGAACGACGACGTGCGCCGGTTCGGGCAGCGAGCCGTCCTCGACCTGGGCGGCGATCTCCAGCGCCGCCTCGACGTAGCCGAGCGCCCCGGCCGGCGAGGAGCCTCCGGCCGGCAACAGGTACGGCGGTCTGCCGCCGCAAGCGTTGCGGGCCAGCAGCCAGGGCAGCATCGCCACGGTCCGCGCCTTGCTGTGGGTGCGGTGGATGCGCGCGCCCGAGGTCTCGAGCCGGGTGAGTTGAGCTTCGACGTGCTCGTCGACCGGCTGGTCGACGAGCGCCAGCGCGGTCTTCAGGCCGTGTTCGCGCGCGTAGAGCGCGGTCGCCAGCCCCCAGTTGGTGCCGAGACCGCCAAAGGTGAGGATCGAGCGCCGCCCGCGCCGCTGGGCATCGGGGATCAGCCACTCGAGCTTCCGCACCTTGTTACCGCCCCAACCGCCCGAGCCGAAGGCGCCGTCATCCTTCACCCAGATCCCGAGCCCGGCCAGCTCGCGGACCGGCGTCGGCCGGTCGGATAGCGAGAGATGCGGGAGGTTGTCGGTGAGCGCCGGAAAGCGCTCGTGCAGGTAGGGAGTCAACTTGCGAGCGTGGCGACGGCGCTAGCGCCGCTCGAGGATCACCACCGGGATCCGCCGTTGGGGTGCGTTTTGCTCGTAGAAGTCGTAGGCCGGGTAGGTCGCGACGAACCTCGGCCAGAGACGCTCGCGCTCCTCGTCGCTACCGATACGGGCGCGGACATCCCGAACCTCGCCACCAATCTGGACCTTGGTCTCGGGGTGCGCCATCAGGTTGTGGAACCAGGCGGGATTGGTCGGCTGGCCCGCCTTCGAGGCGGCAACGACCACGTTGCCGCCGTCCTCCAGGTAGATCAGCGGCGAAGTCCGCCGCATCCCGCTCTTGGCGCCGACGTGATCGACGAGCGCGATGCGAGCGTCGGGAAACCCGGGAACGCGGCTCCCCAGCCTCCCCCGCGTCCGGCGGTAGAGGGCGGTGTGGATCCGGGTCGACCGTCGCCCGAGGTAGACACCGCGCCTGCTCGCGAATTCCCCAACCGCGAGCTGCAACCGCGCAAACGGACCGATGGCCTTCATCGCGTCACCGGAACCAGGCGCGGCCGTCTCCAGTAACGGCCGCGCCTGATCATGCTTCAGCCCGAGGCTGACAATCGTCAGTCGACGTAGAGCGCGTCGGGGGTGTCGATTTTGTAGGAGCCCGTCCATTTGGTCGCTCCCGAGCCGCAGAGGCCGCTGCCGTTGTGGAATGGGATCGATCCACTGATGTGCATTGTCGCTGTTGCGCCCGTTTTGGCGCTGTCTGTGATCAGACCGATTTCGGTGTTGGCGGTCACGTACCGGCAGACGATGCCGAACCGTGTGGCTTCGACTGTCAGGGCGTTCGACCTGATCGTGCCCCCGGAGGCGATCGTCAGGCTGCCCGGTGCCACCGTTGTCACGTGCCAATTGTTTGTGCAGCCCGAGGTTCCGAACGTAAGCGCTTTGCTGGCGATCGTCGCCGGTGTCCCGTTCGCGGTCACTTCGCCTTCGGCTGTGGAATCGCATTCGATCTGCGGCAGACCCGGCGGAGCCAGAATGGCGTGACCCTCGGTATTGGCGTGCAGCGTGCCGAAGTAGGCGGTCCCTTTCGGCGATGTCAGGGTCGTGCTCGCCGAAGCGGTCGCGGCGAACGCCATCAGAGCCGCGACGGCGACAGCGAGCAGCCCCGCAATCTTGAGTTTCTTCATTTCTCCCTCTCCTTTTGGTGCTGGACGTACCCCTCGTGTCGCCGCACCTTATCTGAGTATCTGAGTACTCAGGGATACTGTCCTCGTTCAGTCGAGTCCGCTCTCAGGGTCCACCGTTGCGGCGCGGTAGCCCACCGCGGCGACGATCGTCACCACGGCGGCGGCGACCGCCACGCAGGCCAGCAGCGCACTCGACCAAGCCGGCGTGTAGATGACCGGGAAGCCGGTGACGTCGGTCAGGGCGTGGGAGAGCAGGCGCTGACCGAGGAGCCCGACGGCGGCGCCGATCGCACAGCCCGCGCCGACGAGCAGCGCCGCCTGGAGGACCAGCGAGCGCCAGAGCTCCCCGCTGCTATACCCCTCCGCCTTGACCGAGGCCAAGAACGGGCGCCGCTGCCAGATCAGGCCAGCCATCGCCGCCGCCATCGCGATCGTCGCGCAGAGCAGCACCAGCGCGGTGATCTGGATCAGGCGGGTCCTCCCGTCGCGGCTGGCGGCGCGCTGGTCGCGTTCGCGCTCGGCGGCGGTCTGGACCACGAGCCCCGAGCGCGGGCCGAGCGCCGCCCGCAGCGAGCGGGCCGCAGCCGCCGGGGTCGTGCCCCGTTCCGGCGTCGCGATCAGCGCGCTGACCTCGGTCGAGCCCCAGGCTCGGGCGTAGTCGCTCGCGTTGAGGACGATTGCGCCCGACGGCCAGCAGAGGTTGGTGGTCAGGGCCGCCACGCGCAGCTCGATCGGCACCGGGGTGGGAAGCAGGACGCGGTCGCCGACTCCGACCCCGAGCTCCGCCGCGACGTCCGCCGAGATCGCCGTCCACCCGCCCCGGCGTATTCGGCGCTGGGCGCTCCCCTCGTCCCCGGTGACGACCTGCCCACCCAGGAGCGAGCTCCGGGCGGACGCGGGTGGGCCGAGGACCCAGACCCGCCGGTCGCCGATGTCGAGAAAGCTGCCGCGGTAGCCGTCGAGGCGTTCGATCCCCGGCGGCGGGGCGATGTCGGGTGGATCGAACGGGACCGTGGCGAGCAGGTTCGCGCCACCCGGCGCCATCGCCCAGACGGGGGCAATCCTGACCTGCTCTTGAATGCTCCTGTCCATCCCGCGCTGGATGTCGAGGCGGGCTCCCTGCAGGGCAACGCTGGCGAAGATGGCGATCGCCCCGGTCGCCGCCACGGCGACGCCGCGGATCCGCGTCTCGCGGGCGCGCAGGTCCGCCGTCGCGATGAACGGGACGGCGCCGCGCCGCGGCCGCGCCAGCAAATCGACCACGGCGAGCAGGATGCGCAGCAGGCCGGGAAGCAGGAGCAACATCGCCACGATCAGCAGGGTCAGCCCGGCGAGGCCGATGCTCGCCGAGCCGGAGCCGGCGTTCGCGATCGCTACCCCCGCCGCAAGGACGAGCAATCCGGCAAGGGACAGCAGGTCGATCCGCCGGCGCCCCCGATCCCCGGTCGCACCGCTCGCCGGGCCGCGGGCCGCGCGAATCGCCCCCACGGTCGGGCCGAGCACCGCCGCGCAACTCGCCAGTACGCCCCCCAGCAGCGCGATCGCAAGGTTGGCGGGCGTGACGATTCGCTCGGTGCCGAATGAGAAGGCCAGCTCGAGAAAGCCGGGCGTGGTGGTGAACAGGTGGCGCGAGATCTGGTCGCCGACTAGCACCCCCAGCGCCGAGGCCGCGACGCCCAGCACCAGCGCGTCGAACAGCATCACCCTGACCGCCGTTGCGGCGCCGTAGCCCTCCAGCAGCAGCTCGGCGATCATCGCCCGTCGCGCCGGCACCGTCAGCAGCACCGCACTGAACGCGAAGAGGAAACCGACGAGCGCGCTGAGGACGGAGAAGATCGACAGCGCCTGATTCGAGGCCTCGACCGCCTGCCGGAACAGGGCCACCTCGAAGTCGGCCGGCCGCACCTCGAGCCGCCCTGCCGCGATCCGTTGCAGAGCGCGCTCGACCTGCGCCTCGCGGCCGGGCTCGGGCGCGACGAGAATCCGCGTGACCAGGTTCGGCTGGTCGCTCAGCTCCTGCAGGTAGGGCAGCGAGGTAATCGCGACGGGACTGGCGCTCAGCGGTCCGATCTGCTGCTCCGACAGCAGCGAGGCCAATCGCACCGGAGTTCTCTCGCCGTTGACGTCGACCGCGACCCGCTGCTCCACCCCCGCGCCAAGCGAGTGCGCCAGCGGCGCCGGCAGCGCCATCGCTCCGAGGAGCGCGAAGTTGCCGGCCAGCGCCTGCGCCGCGGGCGTGCCGTTGACCCGCTCGAAGCCGGGCAGCACACCGAGCATCAGAACCGACCGGCGTCCCTCGGGGCCTTCCATCTCGGTCCGCACCTCCAGCACTTCCGTTGCCGCCGCAACTCCAGGCAGGCGCCAGATCCCGGGCAGGGTCTCCGGGTCGAAGGCCGCGCCGCGGGCCGTCAGCTGGAAGCGGGCGTCGCCGACGATGCTCTCGGTCGTGCGCTGGAACGATCCGGTCAGGCTGCTGCTGGCGACCAGGGCCGCGAACAACAGGGCGACGCCGGTCGCGATCCCGAACAGCGCCAGCAGCTCCTGGCCGCGCCGCGCGCGCAGGCGGATCCACCACAGCGCCGCGATGTTGGAGAGCTTCACGCCTGGGCTGAGTCGGCCGCGTAGGAGCGGATCTGGCCGTCGTGCAGCTCGTAAGCGCGGTCGGCGTAGCCCGCCGCGAGCGGGTCGTGGGTGACGAGGATCGTCGCCACGCGGTGCTCGCGACCCAGCCGGCGCAGGAGATCGAGCACCTCACCGCTGCGGCGGCTGTCGAGGTTGCCGGTCGGCTCGTCGGCAAGGACGACGGATGGCTCGATCGCCAGCGCCCGCGCAATCATCACCCGCTGGCGCTCGCCGCCGGACAGCTCGTTGCCGCGGTGGCGCAGACGCTCGCCGAGGCCAAGGCCGCGGAGCTGGCCCTCGACCCGGGCGCGAGCCTCGGGCAACCGGTAGCGGCGCAGCAGCTTGAACGCCGCGTTGTCGATCGCCGTCGCCCCGGGCAACAGCTCCGGCACCTGCCGGATGAAGCCGACCTGTTCGAGCCGGTAGTCGGCGGCCTCGCGCTCGCTCAGTCCCGCCACGTCGCGACCGTCGACGGTCACGCTGCCGGCGTCAGGGCGCAGTAGCGCCGCGACGATCTTCAGCAGGGTGGTCTTGCCGGAGCCGCTGGGGCCGTAGAGCGCGACCAGCTCGCCCGGCGCGACGGCAAGCGAGACACCGTCGATCGCCCGCACGATCTCGCCGCCGGGAGCCTCGAACTGCTTGACCACTCCCTCCAGCTCGATCATTTTGGGAGCTTAAACCGGCACCCATCGTGGCGCCGGATCCCTACTCTCTCGGGTATGAGCGGAGCCAACACCCCGGGGGACACCCCCGCAGAGCTGATCGACGCGAGGATCGTGGAACTGGGCGACTGGCGGGGCGAGACCCTCGCCCGGGTCCGCGAGCTGATCAAGCTGGCCGACCCCGAGGTGGTCGAGGAGTGGAAATGGCGCAACCCCGTCTGGTCGCACGACGGGATCATCTGCACCGGCGAGAGCTACAAGAAAGCCGTGAAGATGACCTTTCCCAAGGGTGCCTCCCTGGCCGACCCCGCCGGCCTCTTCAACTCCAGCCTCGAGGGCAACACCAGGCGCGCGATCGACATCCACGAGGGCGAGGAGATCGACGCGGAGGCGCTGCAGGCGCTGATTCGCGAAGCCATCGACCTCAACACCTCGGGCGGCTAGCCGGGATTGCGATGGACTCCCCCGCCGACAGGACCCCGGTCCCGATGCGGCGGCGGGAGATGATGGCGCTCTCGGCGGGAACGCTGGCCAGCGTCGCCCTCTACGCCTGCGGCGCCGGTGACGACGAGTCGATCAGGACCGCGGCGGGCGGGGCCACGACCGTCCCTGACTGCGTGTTGACGCCCGAGCAGGACGAAGGCCCCTTCTACATCGACCTGGCGCGGGTCCGGCGCGACATCGTCGAGGATCGCCCCGGCGTCCCGCTGGCACTGGAGCTGACCGTGGTCGACGCGAGCAGCTGCGAGCCGATCCGCGACGCCGCCGTCGACGTCTGGCACTGCGACGCGCTCGGCGTCTACTCGGGCGAGCCCTCGGAGGGCAGCGTCGGCGAGACCTTCCTGCGCGGGATCCAGCTGACCGACGGGGACGGGCGGGCCGAGTTCGCGACTGTCTACCCCGGCCAGTACCCGGGGCGGACGACCCACATCCACCTCAAGGTCCATCTCGGCGGCCACGTCTCCCACGTCGGCCAGCTGTTCACCGCCGACAGCGACGACGCCGAGGTCTTCGCCCTCACCCCCTACAGCAGCAACCCGGCCGAAATCACCCCGCGCGACGCCGACTTCATCTTCCGCGACCAGGGCGGGTCCAGCTCGGAGCTGACCCTCGAACGCGTCGGCACCAACCTCGCCCGGGACGGCTTCAGCGCGAGAGCGACCCTGGGCGTCGATCCCCAAGCAACCCTCTAACTAACCGGCGATGACCCCCGCCTCGGCGGCCGGCGCGGCATAGGCGGCGGCGAGGGTCGCAACCGTCTCGTGGGCGTTGAGCCCGCTGGGGTTGGGGACCACCCAGAGCGCAGCGCCGGACCAGAGGTCGGCGCTTTCGAACGTCTCCGCCTGCCGGCCGAGAACCGCACCACGCTCGCCGAAGGCATCGCGGTAGGCGGAGATCCCGGCGATCGCAACAACCTTGGGTTGGTGCTCGGCGACGAACCGCTGCAGACGCTCGCCGCCCTCGCGCAGCTCCTCGCGCGAGAGCTCGGAAGCGCGGGCGGTGGCCCGCTTGACGAGGTTGGTGATCCCGATCCCCCGCTCCACCAGGTGGGCGCGGTCGGCATCGCTCATCCCGGCGACCCGGTCAACTTCGTAGCCGGTGATCCCGGCCTCGGCCAGCGCCGGGTAGAAGCGGTTGGTCGGGTGCGCGAAGTGGGTCTGGACCGCGGCCGTCCACAGGCCCGGGTTGATGCCGACGAACAGCAGCTTCAGCCCCGGCCCAACCAGATCGGGAACCTCCTCGCCCCGGAAGGCCTCCAGCTCCGCCTGCGTGAACCGCATGGTCCGGCGCCCTACCCCACGCTAGGAGAGCTGGAAGCCCGCGTAGGTGAGAAACAGGCCGGTGAGGCTGAAGAAGCCGAAGAGCATGTTCCGGTGCATCGCCCGGTTGTCGGCGTGAAGCTCCCGATGAGAATTTTGGATGTCATTGCGGAGATGC
>DASTSW010000032.1:0-11198 GCA_035760445.1 Solirubrobacterales bacterium
GTGCGGTCGCCGTCTTCGCTGTAGGAGGTGTCCCAGCGCAGGCCGGCGATCACCGCGAAGACGTGTTCCTTGTTGGCGTAGATGCGGACCCAGCTGCCGCCTCCGCCGCCGCCCCAGCGCATGAACCCGGTCGAGTCGAGCGGCGATTCGAGCAGTCCCGCCGCGTGCATCACGTAGCTGACCGAACCCGAGCAGTCGTAGCCGCGCGAGTTCCAGTGGCGGTGGCCGCCACCCCAGACGTAGGGCCGGTGGCGAATCCGGTTGGCGGCTTCGATCATCGCCTTCACCGCCGGCGGCGCCGAAGGCGGGGCGACGGCGCGGCCCCCGGGCAGCAGCTCCGCCTGCGGTACGGCAGCGGCGGCCGGTGCGGCCGAGCCGGCGAGCGCGCCGCAGAACAGCGCGCAGACGAGCATCGTGAACAGCGTCCCCTGCCTTCGCATGAAGGAGCTTTATCGACCGGGGTGTTAGGGAACTTGAGGCAGCTCGGGCGGCTCGCCAGTGGCGATCAGCGAGCCCATCAGGACGCCGAGCAACAGGCCGCGCAGCTCCTCGCGGTCGACGTCGTCGTGGTCGATCCAGTTGAGGCAGGCGCCGTCCATGAACCAGAGCCAGCCGCTGACCGCGATCCGCGCTTTCGGCGGCGCCCCGTCCGGGTAGAGCCCGCCGAGGATCCGCTCCGCCGTCGCCTGCCGCACCGCTTCGATCAGCTCGCGGATCTCGGGCACGCCGGCGGCGCTGCGGATCAGGTTGCGGTAGGCGTCGGCGTTCTCTTCGATCAGCGCGAGGAAGGCGTCGAGGCTCTGGGTCAGCTGCTCGACCGGCGGCAGGTCCGGGTCGGTTTCGGTCCGCTCCCGCAGCTGCTCGGCCCAGGCGCTCAGCGTCGCCTCGAAATAGGCCTGCTTGCTGGGGAAGTAGTGGTAGAGCAGCGCCTTCGAGATCCCCACCTCGGCGGCGATCTTGCTCATCGAGAGCTCCTCGTAGGGGTGCGCCGTGAACAGCTCGGCGCCGCGATCGAGCAGCTGCTGACGGCGCTCGTCGACGTCGAGGCGGCGGTAGGCGGGACGGCTCACGCACGTAAGTGTAGCGGCTTACTGACCGATGGTTGACAAGCTTGCTACGGTGTTGACCGTCGGTCAATAACAGGCAAAGGAGAACACCATGAACGACGATTACGTCCCGCCCGCATTTCGTCACCGGTCAGAGCAGCCGCCGCGCAGCGCGCCGCCACCGCCGCCGTCCCACAACCCGATCTCGAGGATCGAGTTCGAGCGCGTCTTCGGCGGTCGGGTGCTGGCCTGGATCGGCGCCCTCGCCACCCTGCTCGGCGTCGTCTTCTTCCTCCGCAGCGCCGTCGACAGCAGCTGGTTCACGGAGGAGATCCGCACCCTGATGGCTGCCTTCGGCTCCCTGTCGCTGCTGCTCCTGGGTCTCTGGCTGCACGAAAAAAAGGGCCAGGTCGAGGCCGCCCGCCTGGCGGTTGCCATCGCGATTCCCGGCCTTTATGCGACGACCGTCGTCGCCTCCCAGACCTATGACCTGATCCCGCCCGTCCTCGGTTTGGAGGCGGCGGCCCTAATCGGCGTCGTCGGGGTGGCGATCGCGGTGCGCTGGTCGTCGATGCTGGTCGGCAGCGTCGGGATCCTCGGCGCCCTCGCAGCACCGTTTCTCACCGGGACGACCACCGACGGCGGCTCGATCGCCTTCATCGCGGTGGCTCTCGCCGCAAGCGTCGGCGTGCTTCTCTGGCAGCGCTGGGACTGGCTGGCGCTCGGCGCCTTCGCCGTTTCGGCCCCGCAGCTGATCGCCTGGGTCTGGACCAACAAGACCGAGGAGCCGACCCTGCTCGTCCTCGCGGTTCTGGTCGGGTTCTGGCTGCTCTATGCGGCGGCCGCCTTCGGCCACGAGTTGCGTAGCCGCGACGGGGAATCCCTGCCGATCTCCTCCTGGTTGTTGCAGCTGGGAAGCAGCGTGCTGGTCGTCGGCATGGGCTACTACGTCCTCGACCGGGTCGACGCCCAGCTCGGCTTGGACGCCTGGATCTTCGGCTTCGCCGCTGCCCATCTGCTGCTCGGCGGCGCTGCGATCCGCTTCGGTGTCCACCGTGAAATCGGCTCGCTCCTGCTTGGCGGCGGGATCGGCCTCGCGAGCTTCGGGGTCGCCCACGCTTTCGACGGCCCCACCGTGGTTGCCGCCTGGGCGGCCATTGCCGCTGCGCTCGCCTACATGTCGACCCGGGTCGACGCCTCGCCGGTGCCGACGCTCTCGAACGCCGAGCGCCTGCTGCTCCTTGCGTGCAGCTTCCTGATCCTGGCGATGGGTCATGTGCTCCTCGTCGAGGCGCCGCCCATGGCAATCGCTAACGGGGTCGACGACCTCGGCAGCTCGCTGATCGCGATCGCCTCCTGTGCCGGTGCCGCGCTCGCCTGCTGGTACTGGGGTCGCGAGACCGAGCCGAAGACCGCCACGGTGGTGGGTTTCGCCAGTGCGGTCGGGTTCGTCTACCTCGGGTCGGTGGCGATCATCGACGTGATCGGCGCCGACGACAGCGGCGAAGCCCGGGAGATCGGCCAGGCCTGGCTCTCCGCGTTCTGGGCGGCAACCGGGTTCGGCGCGGTGGTCTGGGGCATGCTGCGGCATTCGCCGAAGGCCCGCCTCGGCGGCCTGGCGCTTTTGATGGTCGCGATCGCCAAGGTCTGGACCTACGACCTCTCCGAGCTGGAAGAGCTGGCGCGGTCGCTGTCCTTCGTCGCTCTCGGCCTGCTGCTGCTGGCGGGCGCCTTCGCCTACCAGCGGTTCAAGCCAGAGGAAGGCGAAGACAGCGAGGGAGAGGTCGAGGAGCGGGAGACTCAGGTTTCCGCCTAGGCCGAAGCGCGGGAGCCGCAGGCATCCAGGTAGCCTGCGGTTCCCGCGGCCCGCGCCGCACGATCAAGCCGAAAACCGGAGGAAACCTCAGCCAATGTTCGTCTCCAAGGCCGCCGTCGTCGGCGGCGGCACCATGGGTGGCGAGATCGCGCAGGCGATCGCCGCCGCCGACATCCCGGTCGTCGTCAAGGACATCGATCAGAAGTTCGTCGATGCGGCGCTCGACAAAGCCCGCGGCGTCACCGAGGGCCAGCTCGCTCGCCTGGTCAAGAAGGAGAAGCTGACCCAGGAGCAGGCCGACGCCCGGCTGGCCGAGGTGATGGGCAACGTCATCGGCGCCACCTCGTATGACGAGTTCGGCGACGTCGACTTCGTGATCGAGGCAGTACCGGAGAAGATGGCGATCAAGCAGGCGGTCTTCCGCGAGCTCGACGCCGTCACTCCCGGGCACGCGATCCTCTCCTCCAACACCTCGTCGCTCTCGATCACCGAGATCGGCGAAGCGACCCTGCGGCCCGACAAGGTCGTCGGCTTCCACTTCTTCTACCCGGCCTCGATCATGCCGCTGGTCGAGGTGATCGTCGGCGAGGACTCGACTTCCGAGACCGCCACCGCCGCCTACAACTTCGCCCAGGCGATCAAGAAGCAGCCGATCGTCTGCGGCGAGGTCCCCGGTTTCGTCGTCAACAAAGTTCTGATGGCGACGATGGGGGAGATCTGGCGCGCCCAGGAGACCCAGGGGCTCTCGATCAAGGCGATCGACGAGGCGATCGCGGGGGCGAAGCTGGCGCCGATGGGGCCGTTCTTCCTCACCGACCTGCTCGGCCTCGACACCGTCCTCCACGTCGCCGAACACCTGAACGACTCCTACGGCGAGAGCTTCTACGTCCACAAGGGCCTGCAGGGCCTGGTCGGCGACGGCAAGCTCGGCGTCAAGACCGGCGGCGAGGGCTTCTTCAAGGAGGGTGAGCAGAACATCCCCGGCGACGCCGAGCCCGACGGCGACGAGCTGGTGGCGATGTTCAGCTGCCGGGCCCTGATCGAGGCCTGCCTGCTGGTCGAGGAAGGCGTCTGCTCGGTCCGCGACATCGACCTCGGGATGATGACCGGGGCCGGTCTCGACCCGCGCAAAGGCCTGCTGCCGCCGTTCTGGAAAGCCGACGTCGAGGGCCTCGACAAGGTCCTGGAGACGATGGAGGGGCTGGAGGAGAAGCACGGCGACCGCTTCACGCCGCCGGTGCTGCTGAAGCGGCTGGTCGCGCAGGGTCGCTACGGGCTCTCCACCGGGCAGGGCTTCTACCCCTACCCGCAGGCCGACGAGGGCGAGCAGACCGAGACGGTGAAGCTGGAGACCCGCGGCGACGTCGCGATCGCCTGGCTCGCCAACCTGCCGATGAACTCGCTCTCGCCGCAGGTGATCGAGGATCTGGAGACGGTCTGGAACCGGGTCAAGGACGGCGGCGAGGTCGGGGCGATGGTTGTCGCCTCGTCCGTGCCCATCGTCTTCTCGGCCGGCGCCGACATCAAGGCCTTCACGACGCTCGACGAGGCGAGCGGGGCGGACCTGATCAACCGCGCCCACGCCCTGTTCAAGGACTTCGGCGAGGCCCGGGTGGTGACGATCGCCGCGGTCAACTCGATCGCCTTCGGCGGTGGTTGCGAGCTGGCGATGGCCTGCGACTTCCGGATCGGCGCCGAGGCCGCGGTCTTCGGCCAGCCCGAGGTGAAACTGGGGATCATCCCTGGCTTCGGCGGCACCCAGCGCCTGCCGCGGCTGGTTGGCCAGAGCAAGGCCCTGGAGCTGAACCTGGTCGGCGACGCGATCCTCTCCGACGAGGCGCTCGAGCTGGGGCTCGTCAACCGCGTCGTCCCCGATCAGGAGCTGTTCGAGACGGCGCTGATGTGGGGCCGCAAGTTGGCTGCCCAGGCGCCGGTCGCGGTCGAGCAGGTGAAGCAGGTCTCCGCCAAGGGCGACCTCGACGAGGGCATCGCGGCCGAGAAGCAGGGTTTCGCCACCGCCTTCGGCAGCGAGGACGCGAAGGAGGGCATCTCCGCCTTCCTCGGCAAGCGCACCCCGAAGTGGAGCGGCAGGTAGCGACGCGAGAGGTGGAGCGACTGGCCGAGCTGCTCGGCCAGTCGCGCTGCGCCGTCGCCCTGACCGGCGCCGGCGTCTCGGTGCCGTCGGGGATCCCCGACTTCCGTACCCCGGAGACGGGACTGTGGGCGAATGTGGACCCGATGGAGGTCGCTCACATCAGCGTCTTCGAAGGCGACCCGGAGCGCTTCTGGTCCTACTACCGGCCACGGTTCCAGTCGCTGGGCGATAAAGAGCCGAACCGGGCGCACGAGGCGCTGGCCGAGCTGGAGCGGCGCGGGCTGATCGAGGGCGTGATCACCCAGAACATCGACCGCCTGCACCGGGCGGCGGGGTCGGAGAACGTGATCGAGGTGCACGGGTCGATCGGCACTTCCTCCTGCATGGCATGCGAAGCCGCCTTTGGCCTGGACGAGGTGGACGCGCTCTTCGACGAGCGCGGCGTTGCGATCTGCTCGGACTGCGGCGGCGCCGTCAAGCCGGACGTGGTCCTGTTCGGCGAGATGCTGCCGTTGGAGGCGATCGATCGCGCGACCCAGCTGGCCGAGGAGGCAGACCTGATGCTCTGCGTCGGCTCCTCGCTGGCGGTCCACCCGGTGGCCGGGCTGCCGCATCTGACCCTCGAAGGTGGTGGGCGGCTGGCGATCGTCACCAAGGGCGAGACCCCTTATGACGGTGACGCGGAGCTGAAGCTCGACGGCGAGGTCGACGAGGAGCTGGCGGCGCTGTTGGCGGCGATCGACTGATGCCCCGCGAGCTTCTCCCCGACGCGGTCGTCTTCGACAACGACGGCCTCCTGCTCGATACCGAGTCGGTCTGGACCAGGGCCGAGGAAGACCTCTTCGAGCGCCGCGGCCTGGAGTTCACCCCCGCCGACAAGCGCGAGCTGGTCGGCACCTCGGCCGAGATCGCCGGCGGCATCCTCGAGCGGCGGCTGGGGGAGCCGGGCCGGGCGGAGGAGCTGATCGAGGAGCTGAACGTCCTGGTAGTCGCCGAGCTCGAGCACGGCGTTGAGGCGATGATCGGCGCCCGCGAGCTGCTCGAGCGCCTGCGCGAGCGAGGCACCCCGATCGGCCTGGTCTCCAACTCACCGCTCCGCTTCGTCCAGCGCTCGATCGAGATCGTCGGCTTCGAGACCCACTTCGACGTGGTCATCAGCGCTCACGAAGTGGTTGCCCCGAAGCCAGCGCCCGACCCCTACCTGGAGGCGTGCCGCCGGCTCGGTGTAGAGCCCGGGCCAAACGTCATTGCCCTGGAGGACTCGCCCACGGGTGTGGCCGCCGCCCGCGCCGCCGGCCTGACCGTGATCGGCGTTCCCTCGATCGAGGGGATAGCCCTCGACGAAGCGCACCATCTGGCCGAGTCGTTGCTGGACTCCGCAGTGGCAAAGCGGCTCGCCTTCTAGCGAGCGTTGTGCTATCGCGGACAGACGCCACGCATCAACGCGCACGCGCGCCAGGCTGTCCCTCGCTGGTTCCAGCACCTTTGCCTATCTGAGTCCTGCGGGCCTAAGCCGAAGTCAGGGTACATACTCAGACAGTCTTGATCAACCGGTTAGCCCTGACGAAAATCTCCTTGGAATCCACCCCCGGCTTAAGCCGGATCAAGGAGACATACAGATGAAACACATCAAGACTCTTGGCCTGCTGGCGTTTGTCGCCGCGGTCACGATGGCGCTCGCCGCAAGCGCTTCGGCGGACAGAGTCACAACAACAACATCTGGTGGCACCACCGATGAAACACCGACGATCCACATGGTCAACGAGAGCACCCACGTCTCCATCGTGAATACGGCCGTGAACATCTCGTGCACTGCGACATTGGAAGGCACCGTCACAAGCCACGAAGCGGGCAAACCCGCTTCAGTTCACGTCACCGTCCTGCCCATCAACGGCTGCACAAACAGCTGGCACGTGACAACTATCAGCGGCGGCTCGATCTCGTTCGAGTCCAGCAATGGCGAAGTGATCTCAAGCGGCCTCAGGATCCAGGTGACACGGCTTGGCACCACTTGTGTGTTTGAAACCACCGCCACCAAAATCGGCACCATCACAGGCGGCAGCCCGGCCACACTGCACATCGAAGCCGCCCTTGCGTTGGCCAAAGAAAGCAGCCCTCTATGCGGCTCCAGCCCCGCCAAATGGGAAGGCAGCCTCGTCACGACAGAACCGCTCCATTTCGATAACAACTAGCTGACGCCAGCCATAGATAGTTGACGCATCTGCGCGGCCGCCTTTGGCGGCCGCGCTTCTCGACTGCCGAGGCCTGGAGTTCAGTACCGCCGAAAACCACGAGCTGGTCGGCACCTCGGCCGAGATCGCCGGCGGCATCCTCGAGCGGCGCTTGGGAAACTGGGCCGGGCGGAGGAGCTGAACGTCATCGCCGAGCTCGAGCTCGGCTGTCGTGGTGGCGTAGCCCCTCGCTGTCTGAACGGAAGGGCAGCCTCGCGCATATCTGCGGCGCACCGATCGGAGCGCGCGCCAAATCGTTCATCGCGTTTTCCGGCGCATTCGCAAATCCCCCTACCCCGATCCGGGGAGCGACTTTGGTTTGTCCGCTCCAACTTCCTTGATCAAGTTGCGCTTCCTGGCTAGGAATCCATCGGGAAACAGTCCCGGCATTCATTGCCGGATTAAAGGAGGAACAGAGATGAAGTATGTGAAAATTCTCAGCCTGCTCGCGGTAGCCGCGACGGCTTTGATGGCGTTCGCCGCCAGTGCTTCGGCGACGTCCATCACATCGCCCAAAAACACGCTGTACACAAATACAATTCACGCAGTGCACGAGGGATCCCACGTCACCCTCGACAATCCGATTGCCAAAATCGAATGCAATTCCACAGTCCACGGCGCTTCGCTGACTCACGGTGCGGGAGTCACAGCCAAAGGCAACATCACCGTGGCCTTCACCAACTGCACAAACAGCTGGCATGTGACAGTTATTGCCAGCGGCAGTTTGGAAGTGCATAACATCTCCGGCACCACCGATGGGACACTTACATCGACCGGTGCCACAGTCACCGCCACACGTCTCGGCATCGAATGCCGGTATGCGACCAACGCTACCGATGTGGGCCGCCTGACAAGCAGCGACACGACTGGAAAAGAAGCGACACTCGACATCACGGCCGCGATCCCGTTCCATGGCGGCAGCGGCCTCTGTGGTGGCGGTGCAACCACGTGGACAGGAAACTACGTCGTTAAAACTCCGACCACGCTGTACGTCGATCCCTGATCGATTCATAGCGTCACGTATTTCATCGGCGGCCGCCATCGGCGGCCGCCGATGGCTTCGAGTAAGACCGGCGACGTTCCTTGACAAGACCTTCAATGAAACCTATGGTGTCGAAGCTCAAGGGACGGGAGGAGCAGGGATGAGGAGTTCGATCTGTATGCGCAGGGTGTTGACCGTGGTGGGTTTCCTCTCCGCCTGCGTCTGTTTAGGCGTGGTACCTGTGCAGGCGCTGGGAGACTATGAATTCGATCCAGTTCTCTCGCTGACGGGGAATTGCAGCACCGCCGCGCCTGACCCTGTGCCTGACCCCAGCTGCGTGGGCGTGCCGCCGGCCTATCCGCCCGCGCCCGATCGCCCTAGTGGACGGTTCGACGAGGCGAGGGCAATCGCGGTCGATACCTACGGCAATGAGTACGTTGCAAGCTATGCCGGTGGCGATGACGCAGAGGGGCGAATTGATGTCTTCGACGACGAAGGCAGGTTCGTCACCGAGGTTGCGGCACCAGACGCCAAGAGCATTGCTGTGGACAGCGAAGGCCAGCTGTACGTCTTTCAAGGGGACGGCGCGGTGGTCCGCTATGCCCCCAAGAGTCCATACGAACCCGAAGCAGGAGTAATCGATTACGAAGCTTCTGCGATAACGGTGACCTCCGAGTTCTTCGTTGGAGCACTGGCCGTAGACTCTGAAACGAACAATGTGTACATCGTGGCACAAGGTGTGGTTAAACGGCTCGATTCGGCGAAAAATGGCAATGGCGTGTTGGAAACCTTCAATCTTGAACCCCCTGAAGTGCGTCCCTGGACCAATGCCATAGCGATTGACTCTCAGCGCCGAAGGATTTACGTCAGTTTTTGTAAAGACGAAGTCTTCGAATGCGGCGTAATGGTTCTCGGTGCCGACGCCCCTCATTCTGTTCTGAAAGAACTGGATGGCTCCAGTACGCCAGCTGGACAGTTCTCCGCTCTATTTGGCTGGTTGGGCCTCGCGGTCGATGAAGAGACCGGTGATTTCTTTGTCGCTGACATCGAACCGGCGAAAACGATCTACCAGTTCGACGAAGACTTTGAATATGTCTCAGAACGTCCGTTTCCCTCTTTTCAGGGAAACAATTCCATCCAGATCGCAGTAAGTAATGGAGAGAAAGCCTCCTCTGGGGAACCGTGCGCGTATCCAAATCCAGTCCCTCCGCCCGGCAGCGCTTGCAATCGGCACTACCTCTTTGTTCCCGTGCTGGACAGCTCAGGGCGAGCCCTCGCCTTTGCACCCCAAAATAAAAAGGCGCCGGAGATCACCGGCGTCAAAGCCTCGAGTATCGGCGAGACCGAAGCAGTCTTAAAGGCGACGGTTGCTCCCAATGGGGCAGATACCAACTACGTCTTCGAATACACCACGGAGGGGCGCTTTGAGGAAGATGGTTTTGAAGGGGCCACGGTGGCTGGGGAAGGTACGATCCCAGGGGAAAGTCTCGCAACCCAAGTCAGCGCCCCGCTGACGGGGCTGGTTCCTGCCGAGACCTACTTTTTCCGCGTTCGTGCCGGCAACGAAGTCGGCGAGGCTGAGGAAGATGGCCAGAATGAGGGGACGTTTACCACGTACGATGATGCGTCTGGATCTCAAGGCTGCCCCAATGAAGCATTGCGCGTCGGTCCATCGGCGCTTTTGCCTGACTGTCGTGCCTATGAGCTAGTCACGCCTGCGGATACCAATGGGCGTCCTCCGAAGGGAGTGGGGTTTGTAGGTGATCTGTTTCCCACGGTGCATTCCTCGCCATCTGGCGATGTGGTCTCGTTCAAGATCGAAGGCGGATCTCTTCCGGGGAGCAGTGGAGTAGGAAGCTTCGAGGGCGATCCGTACAATGCTCTGCGAACCGACTCAGGATGGGCGAGTGTCCTGGCCGGTGCGACGGGCGCCGAAGCCACGGTGACGATTCCCGCCAGCACCTCACCCGATCAGGGTTACTCTTTCTGGAGCGCACGGATTGAAGGACCGTTAGTTATTAACGGGGAAGAAACCAGCTACGTGCGTTATCCCGACGGCAAATCTGCTCTGATCGGGAGGGGGAGCTCTGGGACTGACCCTAAAGCCAGGGGAAGGCTGATCACTGAGGACGGCGGCCATGTCGTGTTCGAGACGGACAATGTTACGCCGACGCAGGCAATCCAGCTTGAGCCCAATGCGCCTCCGACTGGGACGGAAGCGGTTTATGACCGAACTGCTGATGAAGTGACCCACGTCGTTTCACTTCTTCCGGGGGACCTCACTCCGGCGGCAGGCGAAGACGCAGATTACGTCGGCGCTTCAAAAGACGGGAAAGGGATTGCCTTCGCAATTGGTGCCACCCTCTACCTCCGGGTCAACAACGAAACCACCTACAAAATCGGCGAGAAAGTCGATTTCGCCGGCGTCTCCGAAGGCGGGGCGCGCATCTTCTACGTCGAAGGCGGCAACCTCGAGGCCTTCGACGTGGCCAGCGAAGAAGTCATTGGCTTCGCCACCACCGGCGACGCCGTCCCGGTCAACGTCGCCAACGACGGCAGCCGCGCCTACTTCGTCTCTCCGAGTGTGCTCGACGGGGAAAACTCCGAGGGCGCAGCCGCCATCGCGCCGGCCAGCGGCCAGGGCACCCTCGGTGCCAGAGGCACCGGAACGCTCTCTGCCGCAAGCGGCAAAGGCACGCTCAAAAAAGGCAACTCTGACATCACCGGGCTAACCACCGAAGAAGGTGAATTCCAGACCGGAATGCAGATCTCGGGACCCGGCGTGCCCGAGGGTACGACGATCGAAGCCGTCGAATCGGGCACCCTGACGCTTTCAGCTCCCGTCACCCAGTCGGGCTCGTCCATTTCCCTTACCGCCGGATCCCCCCAGGTCACCGGTGTCTCGACCAGCCAGGGAGTCTTCCAGCCAGGGATGCAGATCTCAGGCACGGGCATTCCCGCCGGCACGACGATCGCAAAAGTCGGTTCAAGCACCCTGACCCTCTCGAAGGCCGCCACCCAGTCGGGC
>DASTSW010000033.1:0-22737 GCA_035760445.1 Solirubrobacterales bacterium
GAACAAGTCCGCGAATTCGTCAAATAGCGTCCGGCGCGATCCTGGCCAGCCAGCCAGGATCGCGCTAGGCTCCTTGGTGCCCTTACCGCGACACCAAAAGGAGACAAGATGAGCGTCGCCTCTCAGCGCTTGATGGACAACATCACCTACGAGGACCTGTACCACCGCTGGGAGCAGGGCAACTGGAGTGCCTACGACATCGACTTCTCCAAGGACCGCGACGGCTGGGCGGCGCTGAGCGACATCCAGCGGCGCTCGGCGATGTGGATCTACTCGATGTTCTATTACGGCGAGGACCGGGTCGCCGACACCCTCGCCCCCTACGTCACCGCCGCCCCGACCGAGGAGATGTCCTACTTCCTCGCCACCCAGCAGGTCGACGAGGTCCGGCACTCGATCTTCTTCCACCGCTTCTTCAAGGAGGTGATCGGGGTCGGCGGCGAGTCCGTGCAGCAGACCCTCGCCTCCACCCTGCCGCAGCTGAACTGGGGCTACCGCGGCATCTTCGACCGGCTCGACCTGATGGCCGAGGAACTGCGCAAGGACCGCTCGGTGGCGAAGTTCGCGCAGGCGATCACCCTCTACCACCTGATCGTCGAGGGCAGCCTCGCCCAGCCGGGCCAGCACTTCATCGAGGACTTCTTCGCCTCCGAGGAGACGATGCCCGGGTTCACCGCCGGGATGGAGAACGTCTCCCGCGACGAGCAGCGCCACATCGGCTTCGGTGTCAAGGTCCTCTCCGAGCTACTCAACGACCCGACCCCGGGCTGGCAGGAAAACCGCGAGGCGGTGACCGAGCTGCTGCGCGAAGTCCTGCCCTACGGGCCGGCCGTCTTCTCGCCGCCGAACATGGACCGCTCCTACACCGAGTGCTACGGCTTCACGCTCGAGGACATCTACTCCTTCGGGATGAAACTGATCCGCCAGCGCTGGCGGACGATCGGCTTCCCGACCGAGGAGTTCCCGCCCGGCGTCTTCCCCTTCCCGCCCGAGGACGACGAGAAGGAGCTCGCCGAGCGGCAGGTGAAGATGATGATGGCCGGCGTGATCGGCTCCCCGGAAGGGCCGCCGCCGAGCAAGGACCCCGAGATCCAGCGCCTCTACTTCGACCTGATCAGCCGCGTCGCCGACCCGGCCGCTGCCAACGGCTCGCCCTTCACCGTGCAGTGGCGCTTCACCGACGCCGACCCATGGCACCTTGTCCTCGACAACGGCTCGACCCGGGCCGAACCGGGCGAGGCCCCGGGCGCCAACGTCACGATCGAGACCAGCTGGGCCGACTGGATCGCCGCCGGCAAACCCGACGCCAACCAGCTAAAGATGATGCTGCAGCGCCGGATCCGCCCCCGCGGCAAGGTCCGCGACCTGCGCCGCTTCAGCAAGGTCTTCAACTAGAGCAGTCGTCAGAGGGGCCCACATGACGCGCAGGCGGTGGGCGCTGGTCGCCTGCGCGGCGGTGGCGATCATTGCGCTCGCGCTGGGCGCGGCCGCCGCCTGGCATTTCTCCTCCGCGGTCCTGGTCCCCGAACACGACCCGTGGCCGGCGGAGACCGAGGTCGAGGCGATGTCGGCCGGACGGATCGTGCTCGAGAGCACCGAGGAGAGCCGGCGCCCGGGCGTACAGGGCCTCGAGTGGCAGGGCGGCCGGGCGATCGCCGGGCCGATCCTCAGCGAAGCCGACGGCGAGGTGACCCGACCGCTGCGGGGAGTCGACGGCTACCTGGCGCCGGGGATGGACGTCGCCTTCAACCCGACGGTCTGGGCCGGCGACCCGACGGCGGCCTTCGGCATCCCGTCCCGGACGGTGCCGATCCGCAGCGAACTCGGGGAGAACCCCGCCTGGCTGGTGCCCGGCCGCGAGCGCACCTGGGCGATCGTCGTCCACGGCATCAACGCCACCCCGCAGACGGGGCTGCGGATCGTGCCGACCCTGCGCCGCGCCGGCTTGCCCACCCTGCTGATCACCTACCGCGAGGACCTCGGCGCCCCCGAGAGCCCCGACGGCTTCCACCACATGGGGCTGACCGAGTGGCGCGACCTCGGCGCCGCCGCGCGCTACGCCCTCGCCCACGGTGCCCAGCGCCTCGTCCTCGTCGGCTACTCGATGGGCGGCGCGATCGTCTCCCAGTTCATGCAGCGCTCGCCCCTTGCGCCGCGGGTCGCCGGACTGGTCCTCGACGCCCCGGTTCTCGACTGGCAGGCGGTCCTCTCCTTCAACGCCACCGAGATGGGCTTCCCCTCGTTCCTCGCCAAGCCGGTGGAAGGGGCGATCGGCGCCCGCATCGACGCCGATTGGGACAGCCTCGACGCGATCGGCCATCCCGACGACTTCCAGCTGCCGATCCTGCTCTTCCACGGCACCGATGACGACGTCGTGCCGATCTCGACCAGCGACGACTTCGCCGCCGAGCTGCCGAGCTGGGTCACCTACTTCCGCGTCCCCGAGGCGGGCCACACCGAAGAGTGGAACGTCGACCCCCGCCTCTACGAACGGCGGCTCGGGGCGTTCCTGCGACGGGTCGGCGGCTAGGAGATCGGCGGGCGGCTGTCCGCCCAGGGGCGCTCGGCCTCGATTTGGGCGGCGAGCGAGAGTAGCGTCGCCTCGGCGCCGGGGCGGCCGATGACCTGGATCGAGAGCGGCATGCCCTCGGGCGAGAAGCCGGAGGGGATCGCCATTGCCGGGTTGCCGAGGTGGTTCCAGGGGACGCAGTAGGGATAGAAGCGGCTCATCCCCAGCACGGTCTGCAGGGCGCCCTTGCCCTCCCAGCGGCGGATCGGCAGCGCCGTCCCGCCCATCACCGGCATCACCAGCACGTCGCAGTGGTCGAAGATCGCGTTGATGCGGGCGGCATCGCTAGCGCGACCGTCGGTGCGGGCCTTCTCGTAGAGGCTGCGGGGGAGGATCGAGCCGAGCCGGCCGAAGCCACGGGTGCGGCTTTCGAGTCGCTCGGGGTGCGGCACTTCGCGCACGGTCTCGGCGACCCCGCCGAGGAAGCGGGCGGTGATGTTGTTGCCGATGTTGCCCCAGTCGGGATCGCGCTGGGTGACCTCGTGGCCGAGGCCGCGGAGCATCTCGGCGGCGGCGGCCACCGCGCCCTTGGCGTTGTCGTCGACGCTCGGCGGCGCGACCGCGCGCGGAGCCAGCGTCGACCAGGCGATCCGCAACTTGCCGGGAGGCGTCTTGGCGGCCTCGACGAACGGCTTGTCCGGCGGCGGCGGTGCCTCTGGCTCCCGGGATCCGCCGGAGACGACGTCGAGCCACAGCGCGGTGTCGAGGACGGAGCGGCTGAGGCAGCCTTCGACCGCCAGCCCGCCCCAGCCTTCGAGGTTCGGCGCCAGCGAGACCCGGCCACGGGAGACTTTGAGGCCAAAGAGCCCGTTGCAAGCGGCTGGAATCCGGATCGAGCCGGCGCCATCGCCGGCCGAGGCGATCGGGACCAGGCCGGCGGCCACCGCCGAGCCCGAGCCACCGCTCGAGCCGCCGGGGGTCTTCTGCGGATTCCAGGGGTTGCGGGTGACGCCGTAGGTGGCCGACTCGCTGAAGCCGCAGATCGCCATCTCCGGCAGCAGCGTCAGGCCGACGATGATTGCCCCGGCCTCGCGCAGCCGCCGAACCACCTCGGAGTCGGCGGTGGCCGGCTCGGTGAAAGCGTCGGTGCCGTGGGTGTTGATCTCGCCGGCAACGTCGATTTCGTCCTTGATCGCGATCGGCACCCCCAGCAGCGGCCGATCCTCGCCAGCCTTGACCCGAGCCTCAGCCTGCTCGGCTTCCAGCAGCGCCTTCTCGGCAAAGACCTTCCGGAACGAGTTCAGCTCCGGATCAAGCCGAGCAATCCGATCAAGACTGAGCTGCACCAGCTCCTTGGGAGAGACCTCCCCCGCCCGAACCATCTCCGCCTGCTTCGCAGCCCCAACAAAAGCCAGTTCATCTCCAGTCATGCCAGCATCCTATTGGCTGCTCAGCCAGCGCTGGAGAGGGAGGGACGGGTGTCCCTCTCACAGAGGCTCCTGAGACCACGGTGGCGCCCAGCAACACGCTCAGCTGCGCGACGGTCTCTGGGAGAGGGGCACCCGTCCCTCCCCCACCACTACGCCTTAGCGGGCTCAGCCTCCGGCTCGCGATCCCCGCCACCCTCGAAGCTGAAGTCCGGAATCAGCTTGTCGAGCCAGCTGGGCATCCACCAGTTCCAGGCCCCCATCAGCTTCATCGCCGCCGGGACCAAGATCAGGCGGACCAGGGTGGCGTCGAGGGCGATCGCGACCGCGCAGCCGACACCCAGCTCCTTGATCGAGGGAACGCCGGTGAGGACGAAGACGGCGAAGACCGAGGTCATGATCAGCGCCGCCGAGGAGATCGTCCGGGCGCTGGTCGAGAGGCCCTCGGCGACGGCCCGCTCGTTGTCGCCGTGGACCATGTAGCGCTCGCGGATCCGGGACATGAGGAACACCTCGTAGTCCATCGAGAGACCGAAGACGATCGCGAAGATCAGCGGGATGTTGATCGTGTCCAGCGCCCCCTGGCTTTCGAAGCCGAGGAAGCCGTCGAGCCAGCCCCACTGGAAGATCGCGACGAGGACGCCGAAGGCCGCCCCGATCGAGAGCAGGTTCATCAGCACCGCCTTCAGCGGCAGGATCAGCGAGCGCAGCATCACCATCAGGACGACGAAGCTGAGCGAGAGGACGAAGAGGATGATCTTCCACATCGAGCCGCTGACCTGCTTGCGGACGTCGTCACCGCGGGCGGTCTCGCCGCCGACGTCGACCTCGGCCTGTGAAGCGAGAGCCGAGCCGGGCACGACGGTGTCGCGCAGGCGGTCGACCAGCGCCACCGCGGCGTCGGACTCGCTGCCGGCGCTCGGCGTCGCCTGAACCAGGGCGCTGTCTTCGGCATAGACGGGCGGCGCCACCGAGCTGACCCCGGCGGTTCCTTCGACTTCGCGGGAGAAGCCGGTGACCGCGGCTTTGTCGACGCCGCCGCCGTCGAAACTGGCGACGATCTGGATCGGGTCGGTGCCGCCGTTGAGCTCATTGGAGGCGATTTCGTTGCCGACGCGGACGTCGCTGTCCTTCGGGAACTGGGCCAGCGCTTCGGTCCCGGTCTCGAGCGAGAGCAGCGGGCTGGCGAGGAACAGCAGCACCGCCGAGACGCCGACGATCGCCGTCCACGGGTGGGCCATCACCCGTTCGGTCCAGCCGCGCCAGAAGCGGTTTTTGTTGGCGGCGGCCTGCTCAGCCGTGCGGCGGCGGTAGAAGCGGCGCTGGAAGAAGCGCTCGACCCGGCCGACGATCCCGCCCGGCAGCACCCGGTCGCCGAGCATCGCGATCAGCGCCGGCAGCAGGGTGGTCGCGGTCAGAATCGAGACGGCGACGACGGTCATCGCCCCTAGCGCCATCGAGCGCAGCGCCTGGTTGTCGACCATCCAGAGGCCGGCCAGGGAGATGATCACCGCCAGCCCGGAGAAGGTGACGGCGAGGCCCGAGGTCGAGAGCGAGAGGGCCCGCGCCTCGGCTTTGTCGTGGCCGGCTTCGCGCTCCTCGCGATAGCGGGCGAGGATGAACAGCGAGTAGTCGACCGCCACCCCGATGCCGATCATCGAGGCCATGTTGGTGACGAAGACCGAGGTCGTCATCTCCAGCGAGATGAAGTAGATGAGAGCGCCGGTGACGAGCACGCTGACGAAGCCGAGCGCCAGCGGCAGCGCCGCTGCGGCGAGCGAGCCGAAGACGACGAGGAGGATGATCGCGACGATCGGGAAGCCGGTCCCCTCGGCCTTGGCCAGGTCTTCCTTGGAGATTTCCTGCATCCCGGCCCAGATCGTCGGCTGCCCGACCAGGTAGGGAGTGACGCCGGCATCGGCGGTGCCGAGGTCGAGGTCTTCGCGGATCGTCGCCGCCGGGTCGATCAGCTCGTCGGAGGAGAGGTTGCTGCGCAGCGGGATCAGGACCACGTCGGCGCTCTGCAGCTGCCGGCGCGCCTGCGCCGCAGCCGCGGGCGTCAGAGTGACGTCGTCGACCGTCGCCACCTCGTCCTGGACCCGCGTCACCGCCGCGTTCCGCTCGGCCGCGGTCGCGCCAGGATCAGCCTTCAGCACCGCGGCGATCCCGTCCGCCTGCGAGCCGAATTCGCCCTGCAGCGATTCGCTCACCTTCATCGACTGGCTGCCGGGAACGTCGAAGCCCCCGCCGGTCAGGTGCTCGGTCTGTTTCGCGGCAAAGGGAAGCGCCACCAGCACGATCAGGACCCAGGCCGCGACCACCCAGCGCCGCCTCGACCCCAAGAACCCCGCCAGTGACCTCATCGCCTCTCTCATGCCGCTCTCCCTCTCCTCTTGCCGGACTGGTGCATTGAGGGACAGCCTCCCTCCCGAGTACTGCCCTGGTCTGTGAGCGCCGTCACTACGTGCGGACCGTCACGCCTATCCCTTCTATGTAGAAGCGGCCCGCCGCTTCAGGGCGGGGTAGGCCGTGGCTGAGCCAAAATCAGCTTGCGGCTTCGGGAAGGTCTTCGATGGATTTGAGGGCGCGCGTGGTCGCGACGAGCAGGCCGCCCAAGGCATCCACGGACAGCATGAAGTCACCGCCGCCGAACGCTACGTCCAGGGTCGGTTGGCCGGTCACCTCCACTTTCGTGTACGGCGGGCCAAGACCTTCGTGGAATCGGACTCGCGCGATCTCTGCGCCGTCTTTTACGCGATCCGGGGGGTCGCTCCAGGTGATGACGGGGGGATGTTCGAACAGGTCCCGCTTGGTGTTGTACGCGCCAGTGCGGAATTTGACCAGCGCGACATCCACAAGAAGGGTGCTGCTGTGAATGACGCGGTGCTTGTCAATGTTCCAGAGGCGGTCGAGCCATCCGATGCACTCCGGGGTGTCCCCTCCTTCGTATGGCTGCAACGCCTCCAAGACTGCGACTGCGTCGTCGGCCAGAAACGGAATCACCTTGTGGGTCTTGAAGCGCCCAGGGTCGTGGGTGACGGGGAAGGCGATCTTCCAAGCGATCTTCGGGTCCCACAGCTCGTCGACCGGGTTAGAGCGGCATGCGAGGAGCCACGCGGCTTGGTCGAGCGCGGACCGGGCGTTGTGGACCACGTCGCCGACCATCAGGCCCAGCCGAAACGACCACTCCGGGTCCTTCCGCTTCCGGAGGCGCAAGACGTGGCATCCGGCCTCGTCATCGAACTCATCGGCAACACGAAGCGGTTGCGTCTCAAGGAAGGTCTTGCTCGCAGAGTCGAGAGCTTCCAGCTTCTGGACTGCCCAATCGAACTTGGCTCTTGGTCCCCTTAGATCCACTGCGCGCTCGGGGGAAATATAGGCTCAGCCTGTGGGCAGGCTTCTACGTGGTGCGGATCGGGTGTTACTTCACCCCTGGACCTCTCGCTGGGGTGGCGTGCAAGCGATTGCAGGGGCCGCCGTTTTCGCGGCCGGGGTTGCAGGAGGGACCGTGACCCTTGTTTTCGGTTTTCCGGTCGGGTGGGCAATTCTCACGGCAGTGGGAGCAGCTTTGCTGGGGTCTACTGGCGCCGCTACGGCGCTGGATCAGTACCGAGCACGTCGGCCTCTCGCGTCGGGGCACGTCCCCGTTTCTACTTCTCAATCCGAGGTCCGCAAGGCAAGCGGTTGGATTCTGGAGGACCTCGAAAAAGCACGGATCGCATTCGAAGATGCGTTGAACAACGGCTTCTGGTGGCGTCTCAAACCGACTCCCGGCGCGATGTTTAGTTGGAGTGAAGAGGGCGAGGCGCTGGCAATTCATGGCTATCAGCAGGAGCACCGATCTATCCGAGTTGCGGTGAGGCATATCGACCATTGCGAAGTGAAGTGCAAGGAAGCTTGGGGTCCCTACAAAGGATCCGACGCTCCCAAGATCGACGATCCAGAGTGCATTGAGGAAGCCATCAGAGCAGCCAGGGAGGCAGAGGCCGGTCTTGAACGATTGCTTGGTCCAGGATAAATTGTGTCAAGACCCTTGACAATCAATCATCTGTCAAGTAGGTTTACAACGTGCCACCGGCCAACCGCCACGAACCCCGCCGCGCGAAGTCTTCGACCTCCGACTACTCGGTGACCGAGTTCCTAGCCGAGTTCCCCGATGACGCCGCCTGCCTGGAGCATCTCTGGCGCACCCGCCACGCTCCCGATGGCGAACACGCCCATTGCCCGAAATGCGATGCGGTGAAGGTCTTCAAGCGCTACGCCACGAAGCAGCAGCGCCAGTCTTGGACCTGCACCGCCTGCGGCCACCATCTGCACCCCACGGCCGGGACGATCTTCCACCGCTCCTCAACCTCGCTGCGGCTTTGGTTCCACGCCATGTATCTGATGACGAGCACTCGCTGCGGCATCTCTGCCAAGCAGCTAGAGCGGGAGCTTGGAGTCCATTACAAGACCGCCTGGCGCATGTTCAACCGGATACGCAATGAGCTGATGGGCGAGGGCGATCCCGCCAAGCAGCTGCGCGGCGAGGTCGAGGTAGACGAGACCTCCTGGGGCGGCCGACCCCGGCGGAAGTTCAAGACCCGCCAGGAATCGGCTGCTTTCCGCGAGGCCAAGCCCACCGTCCTGGGGATGGTCGAGCGCGGCGGGATGGTCCGCGCCCGGGTCATCGAGTCGCGACGGGGCGAGCCGTTAAGTCGAGCCGTGCGGGTGAACGTGAACCCGGAAGCGATCCTCTATACGGATGACTGGTGGTCCTACCGGCCGTTGGCGCGGGAGTTCGCCGACCACCGGGTGATCAACCACTCGACCGGCTCCTACGTCGAGGGGCACATCTATACGAACACCATCGAGGGGTTCTTCGGGAACCTCAAAACGGGGATGCGCGGCACCTACAAGTTCGTCTCCCGGAAATGGCTCCAGTCCTATCTGGACGAGTACGCATGGCGCTACAACCACCGCCGCACCGGCCAGCGCTCGATGTTCCATGCCCTCGTTAAAGAGGCGGCGAAGCAATGAGCGAGGCCACGATCCTGCGGAGCATCCGGGGCGCCGCGACCCGTCGCAAGAACGCAGACGCCGCAAAACGACAGGCGACCGAAGACCTACGGGGCTTCGTTCAGCAAGCGCAGAAGGCGGGCGTCTCCATCACTCGGATTGCTTCTGAGGCCGGTCTTTCCCGTCAGGGCGTTTACGACCTATTGGGGGAGCGACCTTCCTCATAGCGGCGTCGAACTCGTCTTTGGTCGGGACCGGAATCTCGAGCCCCTTGTCGGTCTTCTGCTTCTTGGTCACGGCAACGAGATTAGCTAGAACGAGAAAGGCCTAGATTGCTCAAGGTTTCCAGCGGTTTCGCCACCGGGCCACTAGTACAATGCCCAGTGGCCCGGTGACCGAGAGGCTAGGTGCTTCCTTTGCACGGGACGCTACACGGGTTCGAATCCCGTCCGGGCCTCATTTCTTGCCCATCGACAGTTTTCCTGCCCCTCATTAGGGCTGCCTAAACGACTTAACGTTTGCGGGTAGTCAATCCGGTAGCATTGCGCTACGTGCAAAGGGAGCAACAGGGGGCTTAGCCTTCTGTTCTTTCGGGAGAAGGATTCAATCTTTCTTCATCAAGGGGCCCGCTTCGGCGGGCCCCTTGCGTTCCCAAGGTGTTCCCAAGGATCAACGTTATCCCGCGAGTCCCTTGGTTTCCCGGAGCAACTCGCCCGGCTCTATCTCCAGCGCTTCTGCGAGCCGCACAACCGCATCGGTCCGCGCCAGGCACCGGCCGCTCTCCCACTCTGCGATCCGGTCCTGAGTCCTGCCCATCTTGGCCGCAAGCGCCCGCTGCGTCAGATCGGCTCGCTTCCGGGCGATCCGCAGGTTCCAAGCGAACCGCTGGGCAATGGTCGTGAACGTGACGTGCTCTGAGGGCATCGCTTACTCGATCCCGTAGAGCAGGTCGCGGACTTGGATACCGAGCGCGTCGGCGAGCCTCACCACTTTGTCGAGGCGAGGGCACCGCTGGGCGTACTCCAAGCGGGCTACTTCCCGCATGGTCACCGATGACCGCTCTGAGAGCTGTTTCTGGGTCAATCCCTCCCAGCCCCGCGCCTCTACGAGATTGCGGCTGAATTGCTTGGTGACCGCTTCCAGATCGCCCTTCAAAGCTCCCACCCCCTCACGTAGACGGTCGCCGGGGTCGGCAGGACGCACTCGCCCTGTTGGTGGAGCAGCCCGACCTTCGCCAGATCCCGCACCGCTCGCGTCACCGCGTCGCGATGGGCGAACTCGCGGGGGTCGGGGGCGACTTCGCGGATCAAGTCCTCGAGCCGGAGGATCGTCGGGCTCCAGTCGATGACATGCCGAAGTACTGCTTGCTCGAATTGGTCATCCTCGAATGAGGCTGACGTAGCCTGTTCCTGCATCGAAAGGTCCGTCCTTTCGGTGCCAAAGGCCGGGGCGTCTGTTCACGCAGCGTCCCGGCCGCTTGATTGATGGCGGGGAAGCTAGGCGCGAGGCTGGGCGGAAATCGCTTCTACATAGAAGGGATAGGCGTGCGGACCGTCACTCGCAGTTCGTAACCTGAACCAGTGATCGTCGACTGCGCGGCCTACGTAGACGGAAGGCGACAGGAGGGAAAGCTCTCGCTGGAGCGGGCGGGCGAGGCGGCTCGGGAGCCGGGCGCTTTTGTCTGGGTCGGGGTGGTTGAACCTAGTGAGGCCGAGTTCGAGGCGATCGGGGCTGAGTTCGGGCTGCACGAGCTGGCGGTCGAGGATGCGGTGCGCGCCCATCAGCGGCCGAAGGTGGAGGAGTACGCGGAGACGGTCCACGTGGTGCTGAAGACGGCGCGCTACGTCGACCCCGAAGAGGTGATCGAAGTCGGCGAGGTCTCGGTCTTCCTCGCCCCCGGCTTCATCGTCACCGTACGCCACGGCGACGTCGACCTCGCCCCGGTCCGCGCCCGCCTGGAGAAGCGCCGCGACCTGCTGGCCAAGGGACCCGGCGCCGTCCTCTACGCGATCGCCGACTTCGTCGTCGACAACTACATGGAGGCCGCCCACGGCTTCGACGAGGACGTGCGCGAAGTCGAGCTGCAGGTCTTCGGCGAAGGCCAGAACCCGACCGAGCGGATCTACAAGCTGGAGCGCGAGGTGCTCGAGTTCCAGGCCGCGGCGGCGCCGCTGGCCGAAGGGCTGGAACAGCTCTGCAGCATCGAGACCGAGGTCATCCCCGAGGGCCTGCACGAGTACTTCCGCGACGTCGAAGACCACCTGGCCCGGGTCACGACCCGGATCGAGAACTTCCGCCAGCTGCTCGACAGCGCCCTGGAAGCAAACCTGACCCAGGTCTCGATGCGCCAGAACGAAGACATGCGGAAAATCTCCGCCTGGGTAGCGATCGGCGTGGTGCCGACGATGATCGCCGGCATCTACGGGATGAACTTCGACCACATGCCGGAGCTGGCGTGGCGCTTCGGCTACCCGGCGGTGCTCGTCCTGATCCTCTCGGTCTGCCTCTTCCTCTACTGGCGCTTCAAGCGCGCCGGCTGGCTCTAGTCGGAGCCGAGCAGGTAACTGGCGGTGGCGACGCCGACCGCCATCGCGCCACTGCTGTCGCGCGAGGGGTCGGAGAGAGCCTGGAGGGCGAAACCGTCGCCCAGCGCGAAGAGGTAGGAGACGACGTCCTCGGCCGCAAAGCGGAGGCTCAGCACCCCCTCCTCTTCCTTGCTGCGCAGGACCTCGGCGACGTGGGAGCGGGTCTTCTCGAACAGCTGGCCGACCTCGCGCTGGATGTCGGGGTTGCGGCGACCGGCGCTGAACAGCTCGTAGAGGAGAAGGAAGAAGCCCGGTTCGTTGTCGATCATGTCGGTGAGGCTGGTGACCAGCGCCCCGACCACGTCGTTGACCGTCGTCGCCGAGCCGAGCCGCTCGTCTAGCCGTTCGACCCGCAGCTCGGTGTCGCGCTTCACCACCTCGACCAGGAGCCGCTCCTTGGTGCCGAAGTAATAGTGGAGCAGGCCGCGGCTGACGCCCGCCTCGCGGGCGACGTGCTCGAAGGTGGAGCCGGCGGCGCCGCGCTTGGCGACGGACTCGCGCATCGCATCGACGATCCGCTGCGCCTTGTCGCCACTCAGCTCCCGCTCTTTGGTTGCCGCCTCCATCAAATGGGCCCGATCAGGACCCGTTGATGCTGGTGGTCGAGGTGTACTCGAACTCCTCTTCGGCGCCGAAGAGGGCGTCGAGGACGGCCTTGCGCGCACCCTCGCTGACCGCCAGGGCGATGACCGCACCGATGATCGCGATCAGCAGCAGCTTGCCGATACCGCCCTTGCGCTTCGGCTTCTCGCGCAGGCTCTCGGAGGCTTCCTGCAGGCTCTCGGCGGCCTTGCGCAGGTCCTTCTGGACCTTCTTGTCGCTGGTGACCGCCTTGACGGTCCCCTTGCCGTTGCCGGTCGCCCGCCCGTAGGCGCTCTTGGCGGATTCGAAAGCGTCCTTGAGACTGTCGCGCAGCTCTTCGTCCTCGATCAGACGCTGCACGTAGGGGTTCTCGCGAGCGGTCTCATAAAGGTCACCGGCGCGCGCCGTAGTCGTCTTGCTCATACCTTCTCCTCAATGGAATTCCGTGGCCGACTCCAGAATAACTCTCTGACACATACCCGCGACCGGCCAGGGCTACCCCGGGCCGACGCCGTCAAGCAGGACGCCGTTGTTGCGGAAGTTCGTATCGGCGTTACGAAGCGTGCGTAGGCGTAGTGGTACGAGCTCTTCGCCGGGCACCTCATATCGACGGATATACAGCTCGCCGACCCGTTCGTAGCCGGTTTCGTGGAAGCGCGGGCCGAGCAGGCGCTGGGGCGGGGGCGGCGCCTGGCCGAGCGAGACGAAGTTCAGCTCGTGGACCAGCCAGTCGTAGCCTTCGGCCGGCTTCAGCTGGATCGCGCCTTCGGAGGGCTTGCTCTGGGTGGCACCGTCCTCGAGGTAGTAGCGCAGCGGCGCCAGGCCGATCACCCAGGTCACCGTCGCCCGCGGGGTCTCGGGCTCGCCGAGGCGATTGGCGACCGCTTTCCAGTCGGGCTTCCGCAGGTCGGGGGAGGCGGTCGCCCAGACGCAGAAGCCGAGCGAGTAGACGAGCAGCAGGGTGGCGATCGCGCCGCCGAGGCGGCGGGCGCGGGCGACGGTCAGCGCCACCGCGACGGCGGCGAGCAGGGGCAGCAGCGCCGGCAGCAGGTTGCGGGCGAGGACGAAGTCCTTGCCGCCCGGCCCGAGCGCCAGCAGCAGCGGGATCAGGATCGCGGCCGCGCCGACCAGCAGCGGGATCGCCGCGATGCGCTTCTCCTCCCCGCTCCCCCGCGCCACCAGCAGGACGAAGGCGGCAACCACCAGCGCCAGCGGCAACAGCGCCGGCTCCGGGGTCTCGACCCGGCCGATGATGTCGCCGATCTCGCCCACGGTGAAGGCAATAGCGACTTCCGCCAGCCGGTGGCCGAGGCTGAATTTGCCGATCCATTCGGCGTGCCCGTAGGACATCTGGTGGTAGGCGAGCGGCGCCAGCACCGCCGCCATCAGGCCGACGATCCAGAGCCCCGGGAGGATCGCCCGGCCGCGGCGGCGCCAGAGCAGGACGACCTCGGCGATCAAGGGGAAGACGGCGAAGTAGTGGGTCGCCAGCGCCAGGGCCGAGAAAATGCCCCACGCGACGAAGTCGCGCTTCCCCTCTCGTTCACGGTCCAGCGCCCGCACGCAATAGAGCAGCGAGAGCGCGCAGAAGAGGCAGAGCAGGGAGTAGGCCCGCGCCTCCTGCGAGTACCAGAGCAGCATCGGGTTGACCGCGACCAGCGCCGCCGCGAGCAGGCCGGTGCGCTCGCCGCGCAGTTCCCGCCCGACGAAGAAGGCGACCGGGATCGTGGCGACCCCGGCGACCGCGGAGAGCGAGCGCAACCCCCACTCCCCCGTCCCCGCCAGCTGGGTCCAGAGCCAGGCCAGCGCGTAGTAGAGCGGCGGCGCCGACTCGGAGAAGCCGACCGCGTCCATCGCGTGCCCGAAGCCGACCCGCAGCACTCGGCTGGCGGTGACGATCTCGTCGTGGTGGTAGGACTGGGCGCCAAGGGTGGCGAAGCGCAGCACCGCCCCCAGCGCGGTGACGCCGAGGAGAAGCCAGAAGACGCGAGAGCGGTTGCGCACTAAGGAAGGGCCGCCTCGAGGGCCTGCGAGACCTCGTCGACGTAGACGAACTCGAGGTCAGCGAGCTCGTGCTTGGGGATCTCGGCCACTTCGGCCTCGTTGCGGCTGGGAACGATCACCTTCTTGATCCCGGCCCGCTGCGCCGCCAGTGACTTCTCCTTCAAGCCGCCGATCGGCAGCACCTGCCCGGTCAGCGTCACCTCGCCGGTCATCGCCACGTCGTTGCGGACCGCGCGGCCGCGGATCAGCGAGGAGAGGGCGACGGTCATCGCCACCCCGGCCGAGGGCCCGTCCTTCGGCACCGCGCCGGCCGGCACGTGGACGTGGAGATCGTGCTCGGCGAACCAGTCGTCGGCCAACTTCGGCGCGATCTCGGCGTAGTGGCCGCGCACGTAGGAGAGCGCCGCCTGCGCCGACTCCTTCATCACCTCGCCGAGCTGGCCGGTGATCGTCAGCCGGCCCGAGCCCGGCATCGCCGTCGCCTCGATGAAGAGGACGTCGCCGCCGGTCGGGGTCCAGGCGAGCCCGGTGGAGACGCCGGGGTCCTTGGTCCGCCGCCGCTGCTCGGCGAAGACCCGGCGGCGGCCGAGCAGTTCGCGCGCCTTCCTGCCGGAGATCCGCACCTTGCCCTTCGCCTTGCCCTCGGCGACCTGGCGGGCGACTTTGCGGCAGACGGTGCCGATCTGCCGCTCGAGGTTGCGGACGCCGGCCTCGCGGGTGTACTCCTCGACGATCGTCGTCAGCGCCGCTTCGGTGAACTCGATCTGCGACGGCTTCAGCCCGTTGGCCTCGACCTGGCGGTGGACCAGGTAGCGGCGGGCGATCTGCCGCTTCTCCTCCAGGGTGTAGCCGGAGAGTTCGATCGTCTCCATCCGGTCGAGCAGCGGCCCCGGGATCGTGTCGAGGACGTTGGCGGTGGCAATGAAGGCGACGTCGGAGAGGTCGAACTCGAGGTCGAGGTAGTGGTCGCGGAAGCTGTCGTTCTGGGCCGGGTCGAGGACCTCGAGCATCGCCGAGGCTGGATCGCCGCGGAAGTCGGCGCCCATCTTGTCGATCTCATCGATCATGAAGACGGGGTTGCGGGAGCCGGCGTCGCGCAGGGCGCGGACGATGGTGCCGGGCATGGCGCCGATGTAGGTGCGGCGGTGGCCACGGATCTCCGCCTCGTCGCGGACGCCGCCGACCGAGATCCGCTCGAACTCGCGGCCCAGCGCCTTGGCGATCGATTTGCCGAGGCTGGTCTTGCCGACCCCGGGCGGGCCGACGAAGCAGAGGATTGGGCCGGGCGAGTCGGGGTTGAGCTTGCGCACCGCCAGGTACTCGAGGATTCGGTCCTTGACCTTTTCCAGGTCGTAGTGGTCGGCGTCGAGCACCTTGCGGGCGTGCTTGATGTCGAGGTCGTCGTCAGTCTCGACCGACCATGGAAGCTCGACCAGCCACTCCAGGTAGGTGCGGATGACGCCGTGCTCGGCGGCGGCGGGCGGCAGTTTCTCCAGCCGCGAGAGCTCGCGCTCGGCGGCCTTCAGGGCGTGCTCGGGCAACTTGGCCGCCTCGATTTTCTCCCGCAGTTCATTCGCTTCGGCCTGCTGCTCGTCGCCCTCGCCGAGCTCGTCCTGGATCGCTTTCAGCTGCTGGCGGAGGAAGAACTCGCGCTGGCCCTTGTCGATCTCAGACTGCACCTGCGACTGGATCTGGCTGCCGAGCTGGACCACCTCCAGCTCGCGGGCGAGGATCCGCGAGAGGTGGCGCAGCCGCTTGGCAACGTCCACTTCTTCGAGCAGTTTCTGCTTCTCCTCGGTGCCGATCCGCAGCGCGCCGGCGATCAGGTGGGCGAGGTCCGAGGGGTCGTCGATGTTGGCGACCGCCATCTGCAGCTCCTCGGGCAGGTAGGGGATCTGCTCGACGATCTCCGAGAAGGTGCGCTGGACGTTGCGGCTCAGCGCCTCCAGCTCCTGGCTCGGCTCGATCACGTCGGGCATTTCGCTGACCTTGGCGACCATGTAGGGCTGCTCGGTGACGAAGCCGCCGAGCTTCACCCGCTGCATCCCCTGGACCAGGACCCGCAGGGTCCCGTCGGGGATCTTCACCATCCGGGCGACCGCGCCGACAACGCCGACGCCGTAGAGGTCCTCCGGTCCGGGGACCTCGTTCTCCGGGTCACGGGCGGTGACCATCGCCAGCATCCGGTTGGTCCCGAGGACGTCGTCGATCAGCTGGATCGAGCGCTCCTGTTCGACCGCGAGCGGCGCCAGGGTCTCGGGGAAGGCGACGGTGTCGCGCAGCGGCAGGACCGGCAGCGCCTCGGGCAGCGACTGGTTGATCAGGATCGCGTCCTCCGCGTCGAGCGGAGCGTCGACCACTTCGAGGACCGGTGCGCCCTCCATCACTTGCGGCCTATCGGGACCCGGCGAGTGGTCGCGCTGGGGTCGCGCAGCGGCAGCTCGATCCGCAGGATCCCCTCTTCGTAGGTGGCGCTGGCGCGCTCGGCGTCGACCTCGACCTGCAGCTCGACGACGCGGCGGAACGATCCGGAGGGAATCTCGATCTGCTGGTAGACCCGGCCTTCGGTCTCCTGCAGGTGCCGCTCCCCGGCGATCGCCAGGTGCCGGCCGCTGACCTCGATCCCGACCTCGGAGAGCTCGACCCCGGCGAGATCGACTTTGACGATCGCCCGCTGCGGATCGCCGCAGTAGTAGACGTCGACGTTGGGAGAGAAGCCGGTCGAGCTGCGGCTCACGTACCGGGCCCGGCTCCAATCGACATATAGGTCGCGCTGGGGCATGGGCCACAAAATAGCCCGCCGGGGCGAGCTAGGCGGGTCGCGAGGCCCAACGGGGGGCGCGCATCAGAAGAACTGGCTGACGCGGAGGCACGAGGCCCTCCGGGCGATTGGGGCGGAAGGTGGTGCAGGCCTCGTTGAGCTCGAGCGCGCAAAGGCCGTTCTTACGGAAGTAGCAGTCCTCGCAGGTCGGCGGCTTGGGCTTGCGCGGCATCGGCGCGCATATAAGCATCCGCCCCAAGCGCCGGTGAGGGCCGTTTCCGCAAATCGCCACCTCTTTGAAACAGCTTCGTCACAGCTTCCCTGCGTCTTCCGGGAACACGGGCCCTCAGCGCTAGTATCGAGGGTGATGGAGGGTCATTCCAGGAGCGAGAAGCTCTCCGCTTCTCCGCCACTTTTCAAAAGCGAATTCCTCAACTACTTCTCCCGCGTCCACCCCGCGGTCCCGGCAATCATCTTCGTCCCGGTGATCGTGGCCATGGAGTGGCTGGGGGCCGATCGCGGCTACGCGGCTTGGCAGCTGGCGCTGCTGACCCTGGCCGGCGGCGCGGTCTGGACGCTGACCGAGTACTGGCTGCACCGGCTGGTCTTCCACTGGGAGCCCGACAACGCCTTCGGCCGCCGCATGCACTTCATCATCCACGGCGTCCACCACGACCACCCCAACGACAAGATGCGGCTGGTGATGCCGCCGTCGGTCTCGATCCCGCTCGCGGCGCTCTTCCTCCTCGGCTTCTGGGCGCTCCTCGGCAACGCCGCCTTCCCGGTCTTCGCCGGCTTCCTCCTCGGCTACCTCTTCTACGACTACACGCACTACTACGTGCACCATTTCGTGCCCAAGACCGACTTCGCCAAGCGCCTGCGCGAACACCACATGCGCCATCACTTCCAGGACCACAGCGCCGGCTACGGCGTCTCCTCCCCGCTCTGGGACCACGTCTTCCGGACCTATCCGAAGAAGCGCTCTAAGTACCGGGACTAGCGTCGCTGGGTTGGGAGGGAGGGACGGGTGCCCCTCTCCCGGCACAGCTCGCTATGGCTCGATGTTGAGTGCCTGGAGAGGGGCACCCGTCCCTCCTCTCGATAGCTTCCGGTTGATCTTCAGATGGTGGCTCGAAGCGCGATCTCCAGTTCGAAGCGTTTGTCGGGGTCGTCGAGGTCTTCGCCGAATAGCTCCTTGAGGCGGGTGATTCGGTAGCGGGCGGTTTGGGGGTGGACCCCTAGCTCCTTGGCCATGGCGACCGCGTTGCCGTGGTGGCGGACGTGGGCGAGGGCGGTTTCTCGCATGCGCGCTTGGGCTTTGGGGGTGAGGTCGCCCAGGGGCGCGAGGCGCTTGGCAACGAGGAGTGAGGTCATGTGGGGACTAGCCACCAGAAGGAGGTCAGCCAGGTGGTCTTCCGCCTGGCTGAGACCGTCACCCTTCACTGCTCCGGTGCCGGTCGCCAGAAGCAGCGCCTTTGCCAGCTCCCAGGATTTCGACGCATGCTCGGGCTGGACGGCAGAGCCGATCGCAACGGTCGTACCTCCGGCGGCTTTGCGCAGTTGGTCGAGGCGACCCGGGCCCATGGGATCTGGAAGGAGGATGCAACCCGTGCCTTCAACGACGGTGACGATCGCGTCGGTTGGAAGCCGGCCGGAAATCTCGCCGAGGTCTTCATCGGCGCACCCCACCGCGGCAAGCTGACGCGGCAGTCGCCAGCCCGCCGACTGGGCAACTGCAGCGATGTCGGCCGGCTCGGCGGGCACCTCGCTCAGGAGTAGCGTCACCAGCTCCTGTTGGCGCCGGCGGCGCAGGTCCTCGGCCGTCGCCTGCGCATCGGCATAGCCCTCGACCGAGTCGGCGGAGAGCTCGTCGATGTAGGCGAAGATCGCCTCGGCCAGCAGGGTCAGCGGCTCCGCCCCGAGCTCGGCCCGCCGCCCGGCGGCGGCGATCCGCCGCCACGCCACCCTGGCCCCGATCCGGTAGGCGGCCTGCAACGCGTCGAGGGTGCGGCCGACCCGCTGCTCCCCTCGCCCGAGCTGGACGTACACGTCGCGGCCCGGCCCCCGGCCCTGGTCGGGATCGCGAATCAAGGCGACGAACTGCAGCAGCGCCTCGCCAACCCCGGTGCGAATCCCCCGCCCAAACCGGCCCTCGAGCGGGCGCGCGTACTCCGGCACCTCGCGGGCGATCGTCGCCAGGATCTCCTCGGTGATCGCCGGTAGTTCCGGCTCGATCAGCTCCGCGACCTCAGACGGAAGGCCACGCCAGGGCTCCAAATCCACCGAATCTGGCATATAGATGACAAGTTTATCTTCTGAATACGGCGCTTAGCGCCAAAACATCGGCTCGATCTCCACCTATCTTCGATCCATGCACGAGATGAGCCGTACCGAGAAGATCGTCAACCTGGGAGCGGTCGTCGTTCCCTTCCTCGCCACGCTGCTGGCGATCGTCCTGCTCTGGAACAGCTGGGTCACCGCCACCGATCTGGTGATCGCAGCGGTGATGTACCTGCTGACCGCAATCGGGATCACGGTTGGTTTCCACCGCCTGCTCACCCACCGTTCCTTCCAGACCTTCAAGCCGATCGAGTATGTCTTCGCGATCCTCGGCTCAATGGCGGTGCAGGGGCCGGTGATCGCCTGGGTCGCCGACCACCGTAAGCACCACGCCCACACCGACGAAGAGGGCGACCCGCACAGCCCCCACGTCAGCCCCGAGGGCGGCGTCAAAGGAGTCTTCGCCGGTCTCTGGCACGCACACACCGGTTGGCTGATGAGCTCACAGGGCCGCGCCGACTGGAAGAAGTTCGCCCCTGACCTCTACGAGGACCGTGGGATGCGAACCATCAGCCGTCAGTTCCCGCTGCTGGTGCTGGCCAGCCTCGCGCTCCCAGCGCTGGCCGGCTACCTGGTCACCGGCACACCGGTCGGCGCCCTCACCGCACTCCTCTGGGGCGGGTTGGTTCGCATCTTCTTCGTCCACCACATCACCTGGAGCGTCAACTCGATCTGCCACTTCCTTGGCAGCCGTCGCTTCGATACCGACGACCACTCCACCAACGTCTTCTGGCTGGCGTTGCCATCGCTGGGCGAGTCGTGGCACCACAACCATCATGCCTTCCCGCGCTCAGCGGTGCATGGCCTCAAACGGTGGGAGCCGGACCCCTCGGCACTGATCATCGTGACCATGGAGAAGCTGGGACTCGCGCGTAACGTGATTCGAATTTCACCCGAGCGCCAGGCAGAGCGCGCTGCCTGAAATTGGGACAAAAGTTGATTTAGTCCAATCGAGTGTCACAGTGTGGTGTGACTCTGACAGACTCCTCTCCAGGGTATTTTCTGAACTTTGGATGGAAAGGAACTAGATGCCCCCCAGCACCAACCATTTGGACGTAGCCCGCGACGCCCTCGAGAGGACCGTTCGCGAGCTCGAGGATCAGCTCAAACAGGCCCAGCAGGCCCTCGCCGCACTCGGTGGCAAAGCCACTCGCCGCGGCCCCGGCCGGCCGCGCGGCAGCGGTAGCGGCAGCAGCAGCGCCAAAAAAGCCTCGGCAGGCGCCCCCCGCCGTCGCCGTAAACGCCGTGGCGGCACCCGCGCCGACCAGGCCGTGAAACTGATCGAGGGTCAGCCCGGGATCAGCGCCTCGGACGTCGCCAAGACGATGAAAATCAAGCCCAACTACCTCTACCGGGTCCTCGGTGACCTCGAGAAAGAGGGACGGGTTAAAAAGAAAGGGCGCCAGTACTACCCGACTGGCGGCTGATCGGTACCAACCGTTACTCACGAAAGAGGCCGGCAATTGCCGGCCTCTTTCTTTTGGAATATGAAGACGAACCTCAGATCAGCCCGAGCTGATTGACGGCGTCACGCTCCTCCTGAAGCTCCATCACGCTGCGGTCGATCCGCTCGCGCGAGAAGTCGGGAACGTCGAGTCCCTGGACGATGCTCCACTCGCCGCCGCTGCAGGTGCAGGGCATGCCGCAGATGATCCCCTCGCCGATCCCGTAGGAACCGTCGGCGGGAACCGCCATCGAGACCCAGTCGCCGTCGGGCGTGCCCAGCACCCAGTCATGGATGTGGTCGATCGCCGCGTTGGCGGCCGAGGCGGCGCTGGAGGCACCGCGCGCGTCGATGATCTCGGCGCCACGTTTGGCCACCCGCGGGATGTACTCGTCGGCGATCCAAGCCTCGTCGTCGACCGCATCCCAGGCGCTGCCGCCGTCGACCTTGGCGTTGACCAGGTCCGGGTACTGGGTCGGCGAGTGGTTGCCCCAGGCGGTCATGTTGGTAACCGCGGAGACCTGCTTGCCGAGCTTGTTGGCGAGCTGGGAGATCGCCCGGTTGTGGTCGAGCCGCATCATCGCCGTGAACCGCTCCCGCGGCACGTCGGGCGCGTTCGACATCGCGATCAGGCAGTTGGTGTTGGCCGGGTTACCGACCACCAGCACCTTGATGTCGTCGGCGGCGCCGGCGTTGATCGCTTCGCCCTGCGGCTTGAAGATGCCGCCGTTGGCCTCGAGCAGGTCGGCCCGCTCCATGCCCGGCCCGCGCGGCCGGGCGCCGACCAGCAGGCCGACGTTGCAGCCGTCGAAGGCCTGCTTCGGGTCGTCTGAGATGTCGATCTTACGCAGCAGGGGGAAGGCGCAGTCGTCGAGCTCCATCGCGGTGCCCTCGGCGGCTTTGATCGCCTGCGGGATCTCCAGCAGGCTGAGCTCGACCGGCGTGTCGGGGCCGAGCATCTGCCCGCTGGCGATGCGGAACAGGAGCGCGTAGCCGATCTGGCCGGCGGCGCCGGTAACGGTGACCTTTACAGGGGTGCTCACTAATCCACTCCTCGGATTCGGGGGTTTGGAAGACGCCTACGCCATCGCCCGCTGGAGGTTCTCGTCAATCGAGGCGAGGAACTCCTGCGTGGTCTGGTACTCCTGGCCGCCGCCCACCAGCAGGGCCAGGTCTTTGGTCATCTTCCCGCTTTCTACGGTCTCGACGCAGACGCGCTCGAGCGTCTCCGCGAACTTCGAGACCTCTGGGGTTTCGTCCATCCGGCCGCGGGCGGCGAGCCCGCGGGTCCAGGCGAAGATCGAGGCAATCGGGTTGGTCGAGGTCGGCTTGCCCTCCTGGTGCTGGCGGTAGTGCCGGGTGACGGTGCCGTGGGCCGCCTCGGCCTCGACCGTGCTGCCGTCGGCGCTCATCAGCACGCTGGTCATCAGGCCGAGCGAACCGAACCCCTGGGCAACCGTGTCCGACTGGACGTCGCCGTCGTAGTTTTTGCAGGCCCACACGTAGCCGCCCTCCCACTTCAGCGCGGCGGCCACCATGTCGTCGATCAGGCGGTGTTCGTAGGTCAGGCCGGCGGCCTCGAACTCACTCTTGAACTCGGCCTCGTAGACCTCGGCGAAGAGATCCTTGAAGCGCCCGTCGTAGCGCTTGAGGATCGTGTTCTTGGTCGACATATAGACCGGGAAGCCGCGGTCGAGCCCGTAGCGCATCGAAGCGCGGGCGAACTCGCGGATCGACTCGTCGAGGTTGTACATCGCCATCGCGATGCCGCCGCCGGGGAAGTCGTAGACGTCGAGCTCGACCGGCTGCGAGCCGTTCTTGGGGGTGTAGGTGAGGGTCAGCGTCCCCTCCTCAGGCACCACCAGGTCGGTCGCCCGGTACTGGTCGCCGAAGGCGTGGCGGCCGATCACGATCGGCTTCGTCCAGCCCGGCACCAGCCGCGGAATGTTGGAGATCACGATCGGCTCGCGGAAGATGACGCCGCCGAGGATGTTGCGGATCGTCCCGTTCGGCGAGCGGTACATCTCCTTCAGGCCGAACTCCTCGACCCGCGCCTCGTCGGGGGTGATCGTCGCGCACTTGACGCC
>DASTSW010000034.1:0-40299 GCA_035760445.1 Solirubrobacterales bacterium
CTTCACGATCGGCGGGATCTCAGGCGTGATGCTCGGCATGGTGCCGATCGACATCCACGTCTCCGACACCTACTTCATCGTCGCCCACATCCACTTCGTCCTCTTCGGCGGCTCGGTCTTCACGATCTTCGCCGGCGTCTATCACTGGTTCCCGAAGATGACGGGCCGGATGTACGACGAGAAACTCGGTCGCGTCCACTTCTGGGGCACCCTGATCGGCACCTGGGGCACCTTCATCCCGATGCACTGGGTCGGCATGGACGGAATGCCACGCCGCGTCGCCGACTACGCCGAACAGTTCGGCAACTGGAACCTGTTGATCAGCTGCTTTGCCTTCTGGCTCGGCGCCGTGCAGCTGGTCTTCGTCTACAACATGGTCGTCAGTTGGCGCTATGGCCCGAAGGCCGGCGCCAACCCCTGGCGCGCCAACTCGATCGAGTGGCAGGTCTCCTCGCCGCCGCCGATCTTCAACTTCGACGAGATCCCGCGGGTCGTCGGCGGCCCCTACGAGTTCGGGATCCCCGGCGCCAAACACGCGATCATGGCCGGCGAATCCCCCACCGAGGGCGCCGAGGTGCCCGCCGGTGAGAAGAGCACGGTGGGGACCAGCTGATGAGCGCTGAGACTGCCGAGGACCGCAAGCCGCTGCTGGTCTTCCTCAACGAGGTGGCCGGTGGCCGCAAACTGCTGCAGGCGGTGCGCGAGCGCCAGGACCAGGTCTCCGGCGTGGTCGTCGCTTCGCCGCAGAACCAGCCTTCGGTCGGCCAGCTGATCGACTCCGACGAGATCCGCGAGGCCGCCCGCGCCCGCGTCGAGGTGACGATGGCCCTGCTCTCCGAGTTCGGGATCGAATCGGTGGGCGAGGTGATGGATCCGGAGCCTTCGCTGGCGCTGGACGACGCCGTGCGCGCCCATCGCCCCGGCGAGGTCCTGCTCTCCTGCCTTTCCGACACGCGCTTCGGGTTCATGCGCCGCGACCTCGTCGAGTGGGTCCGCGACCGGATCGAACCCGAGGTGAAGCTGACCCACATCCCGGTCCGGATCGAAGACGACGCGATCCGCTGGGACCTCAACCACACGCTGGTGGTGGCAACCAAGACGGTGGCCTCCCCCGATCTGGTGGCCCGGATGAAGGACCGCGCCGGCATCCGTCCACACCGCTTCACGATCATCTGCCCGCGAGCCGAGGACGTCAGCGAGCCGCAGGTCGTCAAGGACCTCGCCTCGACCCTGGCCGAGCTCTACCGCGCCGAGATCGACGCCACCGGCCAGCCGATGAGCCCCGACCCGTTTGACGGGGTCAAGAACGCGATCGAGCACTACCGGATCGACGACATCCTCATCTCCACCTACGCGGGCGAGCGCTCGCAGTGGCTCGAGGACGACCTGATCGGCCGGGTGCGGGAGATCACCGAGAAGTCCGTCGAGCACATCGAGGTCGGCCGGAACGCAACCGCCGTCGCCGCCGCCGTCGCCGAGGGGGAGGCAAGCTGATGGAGAGCGCGACCGTAGCCGTCGGTCACGGCCACGCCGATCACCACCACGGCCCGCCGGAGGCCAACGAGAGTTCCCGCATCGACCGCCAGACGCTGGGCATCCTGCTTTTCATCGTTTCCGAGGTGATGCTCTTCGGGGCGTTCTTCGCCTCCTACTTCTTCCTCCGCGTCGTCGTCGACCCCGCCAGCTGGCCGCCCGAGCCCTTCGAGCTGCCGAAGGCGGTGGCAGGGATGAACACCGCGATCCTGATCTCCTCGAGCTTCACGATCCACTACGCGCTGGAGTCGATCCGCCGCGGCAATCGCGCCGGCCTGAAACTGGGCCTGGTCGCGACCTGGCTGCTCGGCGCGACCTTCCTCTTCATCCAGATCAACGAGTACGTGCACCTCGGGTTCAGCGCCCGCGACCTCGCCTTCGGCTCGATCTTCTACAGCCTCACCGGTCTCCACGGAGCCCACGTCTTCGTCGGCCTGATGCTGCTCTCGTTCGCGACGATCCGCGCCTTCCGCGGCCACTTCGGCCCCGCCGAGAAGGACCACCTCGGCGTCGAGGTTCCAGGTATCTACTGGCACTTCGTCGACATCATGTGGATCGTCGTCTACGTCACGGTCTACATCCTCTAGCTGAACGGCAGCGGCGGATGAGGCTCAACGAGGCCGCCGTCTTCAAATGGGTTGTGATCGTCGGGGCGGCTGGTGCCCTGGTGATTGCGGTGACGCTGCTGACGCGGCCGCTGGTGGGGTCCCTGTTGGGTCTAGCGATCGTGATTGCAGGCTGCGTCTACGGATATCGCTGGGCGGCACAGAAACGCCGCGAACTTGGCGCAAAGGATTTACCTTCATAGACAAAATGTTGCATTTGCTCCGCTGGCTTGGCAGTATGCAAACCATGGTCAGGGAGAGCTGGACCGACGAGCGGTTGGACGAGTTCGGAAAGCGGATGGACGAACGCTTCGACCGAGCCGACGAACGGATCGACGAGCTGCGGCGCGAGATGAACCAGGGATTTGGGCGGGTCGACGAGCGCTTCGACGCGATGCGTAGCGAGACGAGACAGGACTTCAACGGTGTCGATAAGCGCTTGGAGCAGATGGATAAGCAGTTCAACCGAATCGGTAATGGGCTCGAAACGGTTCAGCGGGCGCTGATCTTTGGCTCGATCACGATGTCGACGGCGTTTGTCGCCGGCTTCTTGACTCTGGCCGTCAAGCTCTAACCCGCCGGATCAGCTCTAACGTCGCCAGCGTCAGCGCGATTGGGACCGTGGCCGGGGTCTGGTCGACGAAGAAGAAGAGCAGGTCGAAGGCGGGGCAGATGACGGCGGCCAGGGCCGCGCCTTGCAGTTGCAAGCGCCGGTCTGAGGCCAGGAGGGCACCGAGGGTGGCGGCGATGAAGAGGTCGCCGAAGCCCATCAACGCCGAGCCGAAGGAGGCGAGCTGGAGGCGAGGGAGGTCGGCGGCCGGAGCGGCGGCGTTGAGGGTGGCGTTTGGCTCCTGCAGGAGGTTGGAGGCGATCAGGTAGGCGTCGACCGCAGCCATCACGTAGATCCCCAGCTTCAGCCAGTGCGGCGGGACGACGCAGGCCACCAGCCAGCCGAGGCTGACGCAGGCCAGAGCGGAGAGGGCGAGGGCGGCGGTCTCGCCGCTAAGTGCGCCCTCGGCCGCCCAGGCGAGCGCGAAGAGGGGAATGATGCCGATGGCCAGTAGCGGCCGGGAGCCGCGGATCAGCCAGCCCAGTGCGACTGCCGCGAGCGGAGGGACCGCCACCAGCGCCAGATAGGTGAGGAAACGGGCGCTGGCCGATTCGAGGGCGATCGCCGAAACCACGACGATGATGGAGAGAGGCAGCACCAGAGCCCACCAGCGGCTCCTGAGGCGTCCCAGGACGGCGAGCGAGGGGGCACGGGGCGCGGCGACCAGGACGGCCTGTACGAGGCTGAGGACGCCGATCGAGAGCCAGAAGGGGAGCAAGCCCTAGAGCGAGCCCGCGGTGGCTGGGGCTGGCTGCTCCGTCTCGCCGGAGCGCTGGGGCGAGGACTTCGCGCGGGGCTCGAGGCGGCCCGCCGCCGCAACCGTCCACAGCATCGCCAGCCAGTTGCCGGTGGCGATCGCGATGTGCAGCCAGACGATCCCGGCCGGCAGTTCCAGTCCCCACTGGATGCCCCCAATCGCCCCCTGGAGGGCCAAGAGGCCGATCACCAGGGTCAGCGGCTTCAGGGCCCTGCTGTCGGCTCCTGGGCGGCGGAGCAGGAACCAGACGGCGATCGCCGCGATGCCATAGATGGTCGCGATCACCGCGTGGCGCTGGACGACCCACTCCAGGGTCCCGGTGCCCTCGAAGTCGAAGCGGTGGACCAGCTGCCCTTCGTGGGCGCCGGCGTGGGGGCCGGAGGCGGTGGCGATCGTGCCGGCGAGGATCGTCAGCTGCCCGAGCGGGATCAGCGCTCGCACAGCCCAGACGCTGAGGCGGTCCCGGGAGCGCCGCCGCTCCCACGGTTCGAAGCGCGAGCACCAGGCCAGCGCGAAGGCCGCGTCCAGCAGCATCATCGAGAGGATGAAGTGGCTCATCACCAGGCCCGGCGCCAGGTGGTACTTGACGACCAGGGCGCCGAGCACCGCTTGGCCGATCACGCCAAGCGGCAATAGGGCCCCGAAGAGCGCCAGGTGCCAGCGGTAGGGGCGGCGGAAGAAGGCGAGGGCGCTGGCGGCGATCACGGCGAAGCCGACGAACCCGGTCAGCAGCCGGTTCCCGTACTCGATCACCGCGTGGAATTCCAGCGGCGGCGTCGTGCCGCCGTAGCATTTGGGCCAATCGGGGCAGCCCAGCCCGGACCCGGTCAGGCGCACCGCGGCGCCGGTGAGGACGATCAGGGAGAGGGCCGCAAGGGCGACCAGCGTCACCTGCGCGTAGCGGGTGGGGGAGATCTCGAGGCGGCTTTTCAAGCGTTCCCGCATCTGGGGTCCATCATGGCAGCGGCCGCTCGGCCGCTTGCGGCTCAGCCTTTGGAGCCGGAAGACCCGCCGCCCGCGTTTTCAAGCAGGTATTTGACGAGGTCTTCGATTTCTTTCGGCGAGAGGATCTGCTCGTAGTTCTGCGGCATCACGTTCGGCGGGTAGCCTTTCGCGATTTCCGCGTTCGGGTCTTTGACCATTTCTTCGACGTGGGCCTGGGTATCGCCCTGCAGCACTTCGTCGAGGTTGGGGCCGGTTACGCCGCCTGATTCGGCGGCGGCGAAGGTGTGGCAGCCGCCGCAGCCGTTGTTGGCGAAGACCTGGGCGCCAGGGCCACCCGCAACCTTCGGCGGTGCGGCGCCGGGGACGCCGGCCCATTCGCCGACGTAGGCGGCGACATCGTCGAGATCCTGGCCGGTGACGATCTCGGCCGGCATCGAGACGGCGGGATTGTTGTTGCTCGGGCGTGGGTACTCGACCTGGGCTTTGACGACGCCCTCGATCGTGTCCGAGTCGTTGCCTTCTTCACGCGCCGCCGCGAAGGCGTGGTCCAGATTCGGGCCGGTCTGCGCGGTCGTCCCGGCCTGCGCCAGGGCGTGGCAGGTGCCGCATTTCTGGATGAATAGCGTGCGGCCGCGTTCCGGGTCCGCATTGGTCGTCCCGCAGCCCGAAGCGACCACCATGACGGCGACCAGGGCCACGAGGGCGAGCAGTGGCGTGATGAGTTTCGGAAGGCGAGCCATGGGGCGCAATGCGGGCGGGAGTCTATATGTCGGCGCTGCCGAAAAGCGTGCCGTTCAGGCGCCCGGGTGGACTATTCTTGAGGCAATCGGCACTAGCTTTGAAATCGAACCGATCGGAGGCCGTTGATGCAGGTGAGGGATGGGATGTCGGAGATCACCTTGACCGTGGGTCCGTCCCATACCTTGCGTGAGGCGGCCGAGAAGATGGTCGAGAAAGGGACCGGGGCGGCGCTGGTGATCGACGCCGAGCTGGCGACGCCGTCGATGCTCACCGAGCGCGATCTGCTGATCTCGGTCGCCCAGGGCCAGGACCCCGCCCTCGAGCGGGTCGCCGACCACATGAGCGAGGGAGTCCTCACCGCGGCGCCGGAATGGAGCCTGGAGCGGGCCGCGGCGGAGATGTCGCGCCGCAACGTCCGCCACCTGGTCGTCTTCGACAGCGGCGAGCCGGTCGGCGTCCTCTCGATGCGCGACATCGTCAGGTGCTGGACGTCGGATGGGGCAACTTCCGAAATGCCGCTGCCTGGCTGAGATTCAGCGGGGCGGGCCGGAAATCGTTTCTACCGGCAGTGCCGCGCCATGGGTCTCTTGGCGGCGGGGAAGGCGGTAGTAGTCACGGACCGAGCCGCGGGCGATGCTGCGGAAGCCGGCGAGGAGGAAGATCGCGCCGATGATGCCCCAGATGTAGGGGGCGAAGATGAAACCGGAGGCGAAGATGCCGAGGACTACCCCGGCGGCTCCGCCGGCGAAGAAGACCGGGGCCCAGGAGGGACGCGGCGCGTAGATCGTCTCGCCCGGCTCGGCCACTTGTCGGTGCTCGGCCATCTCTTACGCGGCGATGTAGAGGAAGGCGGCGACGAACGAGAGGGCAAAGATCCCGGCGGCGATGCCCCCGGCGACAAGCCCCGCGCTCAGCTGCCTGCGTGCAGAATCACGATCCATTGGCCGGAGTTCTATCAGGACGGGGGGAGGGACGGTCGGGGGAGGAGGGTCGTGTGCCCCTCGCCAAAGCCCGTCGCGCAGCTGGTCGTGGGCTTGGGCGCAGATGTGGTCTCAGGAGCCTTTGTCGAGGGGCACACGACCCTCCCGAAGGACCCGTGGCCTCCGTCTCCAAGCAGCTAAAACCGAAACGCTCTCAGGCTGCACGCCGACGCTTTCGCCGTGAGAGGTGGCTGGGGGATCTGCAGATCCCCCTCCAACGCCGGAAGTGCCTACACGTTGGCCGCGATGGCCATTGAGAGGAAGAGGAGCGCTAGGTACGCCAGAGAGAAGAGGTAGGTCCTCAGGGCCCAGCGACGGTCTGCGGTGCGGAGGAGCTTGACCGCGAAGGCGATGAAGGCGCCGCCGAGCAGGATCGAGGGGATGACGTAGGCGACGCCGAGGCCGCCGGCGCAGAAGGGCAGCTGGGTGACCGCGTAGAGGAGGACGGTGTAGAGGAGGATCTGGCGCCGGGTCTCGTCCTCGCCGCGGACCACGGGCAGCATCGGGATGCCGGCCTTCGCGTACTCGTCCTTCATCAGCAGCGAGAGGGCCCAGAAGTGCGGCGGGGTCCAGAAGAAGATGATCGCGAACATGTAGAAGGCCATGCCGCTGAGCTCGCCGGTGACGGCCGCCCAGGCGACCAGCGGGGGCACGGCGCCGGCGGCGCCGCCGATGACGATGTTCTGCGGCGTCCGGCGCTTCAGCCACAGCGTGTAGACGCCGACGTAGCCGACGAAGCCCGAGAGCGAGAGCGTCGCCGCCAGCGGGTTGACGGTCAGCGAGAGCAGCAGGAACGAGGCCGCGGCGAGGGTCAGGCCGAAGATCGTCGCGGCGCGAGCGGAGATGCGGCCTGAGGCAACCGGGCGATCGGCGGTGCGGGCCATGGTCCGGTCGATGTCGCGGTCGACGGCGTGGTTGATCGCCCCGGCGCCCCCGGCCGAGAGAGCGCCCCCCAGGCAGGTGAGGAAGATCAGGCTCAGCGACGGATCCCCCGCCACGTACATCGTCGTCACCGTGGTGAAGAGCAGCAGCGACTGCACCTTCGGCTTGGTCAGCGTCAGGTAATCGCGGACGACGGTGGGGAGGAGGGAGCGGGTGGCCGTCGTCGGGTTGGGCGCGGTCTGCGCGCCGGCACCGGATTGCATGGCGCTCAGGCTACCGGCTGCGATTCGCGCGCCGCCGCCTGCTCGCTGCGGCGGGTGCGATTGTCGATCGCCACGCGGATATCGCGCAGGGGCCGGTCGCTGCGGACGTCGGGGAGGACGTCGAAGTTGTGCGGCTCCGGGGGCGAGAGCGTGAACCACTCGAGCGTGTCGCCGCCCCAGGGGTCATGGCCTGCCTCGGCGCCGCCCTCGCGGCTGAAGATCGCGTTGAGGATCGTCAACAGGATGCCGACGAAGAGGACGAGGGTGCCGATCGAGGCGATCACGTTGTAGGCGGTGACGCCGGTGTCGCCGAAGTACTTGTAGGCGTCGATCACCTGGCCCTCGAAGGTGCCGGCGAAGAACAGCGGCACGAAGCCGAGCAGCAGGCCGACGAGGATCGTCCAGAAGGAGATCCGGGCGAGGCTCTCGCCCATCGTCCGGCCGGTCATCTTCGGGAACCAGTAGTGGAGCGCGGCGAAGCCGCCGAAGACCGAGCCGCCGATCAGCGCGAAGTGGGTGGCGGCGGTGGCATCGGTCGTGTTCTTGACCTTCCAGGCGGCGGCGACCAGCGAGTGGCAGACCTCGGAGGCGAGGCCGACGGAGATCGCGAAGATCGCGCCGACCGCGAACAGCAGTGGTGCCCGCATCCGCAGGGTGCCGCCGGCGAGGGTCGCGATCAGGTTGAAGATGACGAGGCCGATAGGGACGATCAGGGCCAGCGCCATCAGCATCCCGAAGTACATCCAGCCGATGCCGATTGGCGCGGTCAGCATGTTCTGCAGCCAGGCCAGGGTGCCGATCACCGCGATCGCGGCCAGCGAGGCCATCACCACGGTGCGGTTGAAGAGCGGTTTGCGGGCGAAAGAAGCGGCGATTTCGGCGATCGTGCCGAAGGCAAAGATCAGGATCAGCATGTAGGTGCCGGTGAAGAAGATCCAGCTCAGGTGCTGCCAGAGCAGCGGCGCGCCGCCGGCTCCGTCGGCGAAGAAGATGCCGTCGTAGTTGCGGTCGATCAGCAGCATCGCCAGCGCCGCCAGCAGGACCGGGCCGATCACGACCATCAGCCAGGAGGAGACGGCCGCGGCCCAGGCGAAGACCGGCAGCCGGCGCCAGGCTAGGCCAGGCGCCCGCATCGTCCGCAGGGTGGCGACGAGGTTGATCGCGAGGAAGAGGAAGCCGAGCGTCGCCAGGCCGGTCGCGGTGGCCCAGGCGTCGACGCCGTTGTTGGCGAGGAAAGCCTTCTCGCTCAGCGGCGGCAGTGGATTGACGCCCGCCTCGGAGGGGGTGAAGAGGAAGCCGGCGTAGAGGACGACGGCGCCGGCGACCCAGAGGGCGGCGCCGATCTGGCCGAGCCGCGGCAGCGCCGTGCCGCGGGCGCCGATCTGCAGCGGCGTCACGTAGTAGAAGAGTCCGATCGCCAGCGGCAGAGCGAAGAAGAAGATCGCGCTGGCGCCGTAGAGCGAGAGCATGCGGTTGAAGGTGACCGGGTCGAGGAAGGTGTTCTCCGGGACCAGCAGCTGGATCCGCATCAGCAGCAGCTCGATCAGGGCGATGAAGAGGAAGCCGAGAGCGCCGGTGATCAGGATCCGGCCGACGTCCTTGTGGTCGGCGGAGGTCGCCAGCTCCTGCCAGCGCGGGCGGCGGGCGGGGAAGCCGTCGACGGCGAGCTCTGGGCGCGGGCTGGGGCTCATGGAGTTTCTCCGTTTTCGATCAGTTCGACGACCCGGTCCTGCGCGGTCTGGATGTCTTCTTTCTGGGCTTCGACGAAGGATTCGTACTCCTCCGGCGAGACCACGTCGACCTCGGTCCGCATCGCGGCGTAGGCCTGACCGGAGAGAGTCGCCGAGTCGCCCAGGTAGCTGCCTTCGTCAGCGGTGATGAAGAAGACGCGGTTGGTCTTGCCGGGGACGGCGTCGGCCTTGCGGGCCAGTTCGCCGACGTTCCAGGTGTGGACGACGTCGGTCGAGAGCAGTTCCAGTTCGATCGCGGTGTCGGCCGGGACGACCAGCTTGTAATAGGAGAAGGCGCCGTTGGGGTAGTCGTAGCGCCACAGCCACTGCTGGCCGGTCGCCTTGATCTTCAGCGGTTCCGATTTCAGCGAGGCGAGGCCGGCCTCGCCGGTCTCGGGCTTTTCGCGGGCGTTGCTGGTGAAGACGACGCCGAGGACGAAGAGCAGGGCGGCGAAGAAGGTGAGGACGGCGCCGACCCGGAACTGCAGGCGGCGGCCGGAGAGCAACTGGCGCGGCTCGGCCCCGCGCTCGGAGCGATAGCGGCGCACGACGTAAAGCAGCGCGACGGTGACCGCGACCATGAGGATCGCGGCGGCGGCGATGCCGATCCAAAGCAGGGTGTCGATCTGGTCAGAGCCAGGGGAGTGGGACGCCAAAGCGCGGCCATTCTATTCACGCGCGGCGGCGCCGCGGTTTCCGGCCGGCTCCGGCCCGCGGACCTATACTCGCCAGCCTCATGAGGAGGCGCTCCCGGCCATCGAATGCGCTCCGCCTCGCGGTGCAGGCTGGCGGCGTCGCGGCGGTCGGCGCCGCGGTCGCGGTCCCCTTCCTGCGCAAGCGCCTCAACCTTCCGACCGGGGTTACCGTCGCCGCGGTGGCGGCCGGCCCGCTGGGGCTGGCGGTGCTGCGGCCGCGTTCCAAGCGGCGCGACGTCGCTCTCTACGCGCTGCAGATGTGGGCTTTCACCGTCGCCCACGAGCTGCCCTTCGACGACCCCGAGCGCCTGCGCCAGCGGCTCAAGACCCGTTACCCGATCCGGGTCGACCGGATGATCGGCGGCGGCAAGCTGCCCAACGCCCGCCTGCAGCGTGCCTTCGCCGGTCGTCCCGGGGTCGGGGCCGTCAACAAGGTCCTCACCTGGACCCACTGGCTCTGGTTCATCGAGCCCTACCTCTCCCTGGCTCTGATCCTCGTCCGCCATAACGAGCGTTTCCCGCGCGCGGCGCGGCAGATGGCGGCGGTCTTCGACCTCGGCTGCGTCGTCTACTTCGCGGTCCCGACTGCGCCGCCGTGGTGGTCCTCCGAGCAGGAACTGACCGGCGAAGAGGTGCGGCGGATCATGGTCGAGGTCGGCGAACCGACTTGGGGCCGGGCCTGGGAGCGCCTCTACGACGCGCTTGGCGGTAACCCCTGGGCGGCGATGCCCTCGCTGCACTTCGCCACCTCGCTGCAGGCGGCGCTCTCGCTCTCCGAATCGGGCAAGGTCGAGGGCGCGATCGGCTGGGGATACGCCGGCACGCTCGGCTTCTCCCTCGTCTATCTCGGCGAGCATTACGTCACCGACCTGCTCGCCGGCGCCGCCCTGGTGGCCGCCGTTCGCAAGGGCGAGCCGCTGGCAGAACCCCTGGTTAACGGAGTAAATGGAGTGCTGCAGCGTCTGGAGAGGATCGCCAGCGGGTAATTTCCCTGGCGTGTCTCCGGAAGACTCGGCGAACGGCAACCACCGGCTCGCCGAAATGCCGATATTCACGACCCGGCGGCTTATCCAGACCGTCGTGGTCGTCTTCATCCTGCTCGGCGGGATCTATTTCCTCTTCCCGAAGCTGGTCGGGCTCGGCGACTCCCTCGGCAAGCTCGACGACGCCGACCCGCTCTGGATCGCCATCGCGATCGGCTTCAACGTCGTCGCCTACGCGACCTACATCGCCCTCTTCAAGGCGGTGGTCGGCGGCGATGCGCTGCGGCTGACCTGGAAAGAGACCTACGAGATCAACATGGCCGGGGTCGCCGGGACGCTGCTCTTCTCAGCCGGCGGCGCCGGCGGCATCGCCGTCACCTACTGGGCGCTGCGCAAGGCCGGGATGCCGCGCCGCGACGTGGCGCGGCGGATGGTCGCCTTCGTCTCCCTCCACTACGCCTTCTATCCCATCGCCCTGATCGTCTTCGGGGTGCTGCTGCGGACCGGGGTGCTGAACGGCAAGAGCTCGGTCGAGCTGACGATCATCCCCGCCGGCGTCGCCGGGCTGCTGATCATCCTCGGCGTCCTGGTCGCGTTCATCCCGCCCGACTCCGACCGCCGCCTCGCCCGCTTCGCCCACAGCGAGCGCTCGCGCAACTGGCTGCGGAGCGCCGGCAAAATTCCCGCCACCCTGGGTGAAGGGTTCCGCTTCGCCCTCGGCCTCTTCGCCCACCCCCGCCGCGGCGGCCTCGCGGTGCTCGGCGCCGCTGGCTTCTGGGCGGCCAGCATCGGCGTCCTCTGGGCTTCGTTCCACGCCTTCGGCGTCCATGTGCCGCTGGCGGTGGTGGTCCAGGGCTTCTTCCTCGGCATGGTCGCCAACCTCTTCCCGCTGGCGCCGGCGGGGGTGGGGGCCGTCGACGCCGGCATGATCGGCGCCTTCGTCCTCTTCGGGATCCCCGAGGAGACCGTCTTCCCGGCGGTTCTGATCTTCCGCCTGGTCGCCTTCTGGATGCCGATCCCGCCGGGGATCTTCGCCTTCTTCCAGCTCCGGCACACGGTTCATCGCTGGGAAGAGGACGGTCTACCGATCGATCGCGGCGGCGAGACTCACTCGCCGGTGGACGAGGTCGCGGAGATTGCCTTCGACCGCGAGTAGAGCTACTATAAAAAGTAAAGTATTAGACTTCAGGCGGCGAAAATGACTGATAGCAAGAAGGTCGAGAACGTAATCATCATCGGTGGGGGGCCGGCCGGCTACACGGCGGCGCTCTACACCGCGCGGGCCAACCTGGAGCCGCTCGTCTTCGAGGGCTTCCAGTGGGGTGGCCAGCTGCAGAACACGACCGACGTCGAGAACTACCCCGGCTACCCCGAGGGGATCATGGGGCCGGAGATGATGGCCCAGTTTCGCGCTCAGGCCGAGCGCTTCGGGACCCGCTTCGTCACCGACGACGTCGACCGGGTCGAGCTCTCCGACGGCGGCGTGCAGAAGGTTTTCCTCGGCGACGAGGAGCACCGCGCCAAGACCGTGATCCTGGCGATGGGGGCGGAGCCGAAACGGCTCGGCGTGCCGGGCGAGATGGAGCTCGGCGGCCGCGGCGTTTCCACCTGCGGCGTCTGCGACGGAGCCTTCTTCAAAGACCAGAACGTAATCGTGATCGGTGGCGGCGACTCGGCGATGGAGGACTCGATCTTCATCTCCAAGTTCGCCAAGAACCTGACGATCGTCAACCGCCGCGACGAGTTCCGCGCCTCGAAGATCATGTTCGACCGCGCCCGCGAAAAGGACAACATCGATCTGAAAACCCCGTTCGTGGCCGAGGAGTTCGTCGCCGGTGAGAGCGGCAAACTCGAGAAGGTCCGCCTCCGCAACGCCGAGACCGGCGCCGAGGAGGAGCTCGCCACCGACGGCGCCTTCGTCGCGATCGGCCACGTGCCGAAATCGGAGATCGTCGAGGGCCAGGTCGAGACCGACGAGGACGGCTACATCGTCACCGAGCCGGGCGCGACCCGCACCAACCTTGCCGGGGTCTTCGCCGTCGGCGACGTCGTCGACCACACCTACCGCCAGGCCGTGACCGCGGCCGGGACGGGCTGCATGGGGGCGCTCGACGCCGAGCGCTACCTGCGCGACGCCGACGTGCCGGTCGAGGCGCACTGGATGCCCGGCGGCGAGCCAGCCGAGATCGCCACCGGCTCATAGGAGGGCTTGGCGAAACCCCGCGCACGCCTGGCGGCGGCGGACTCTGCGCGGTGCGGCGTCCTCAGTCGGCCAAATAGCGGTGCTATTCGGCCCCCCTGCGTCCTTGCCCCGCTTGGTCCGGCGCTCGCCAGCCGCACACGCGGGTTTCACCAATCCCTCCTAGCCACCTCCTAAATTCTTAAATAAGAATTTCTTACTTATCGAGGGCCGAGAGGTCTTTCGATATATCTTGGGCGAGTGAGTTCCGCCTGTTCCCATCTCGACTCCGTCACTTACCTCAGCCTCCCCGATGAGGTGGAGGGCTGCGAGGAGTGCCTGGCGATGGGGATGAGCTGGGTCCATCTGCGGATGTGCCAGACCTGCGGCCACATCGGCTGCTGCGACAACTCCCCCGGCAAACACGCCACCGCCCACCATCAGGACACGGGGCACCCGATCATCCGCTCGGCCGAGCCGGGCGAGGACTGGAGCTGGTGCTACCCCGACGAACTGATGATGCGGCTCAGGGGCGACTGAGCGAGCGCAGCAGCGGCGCCGGCGCGTAGGCGCCGCAGTTCTCGGCTTCCAGGCTTTCGAGCAGGTCCGCTGCCCGGTCCGGCCCGATCAGCTCGGCGAAGCCGAGCGGTCCCAGCGGCCAGTTGAAGCCGAGCCGCATTGCCGTCTCCATGTCCTCGGGTGAGGCGATCTCCTCTTCGAGGGCGAAGGCGGCCTCGTTGGCGATCTGAGCAAAGAGGCGGCTGAGGACCGGCTCGGCGGCGGGGCCGATCTTGGCCAGCTGCTCGGGATCGAGGGTGGGGGCGTCGATCCCGAGGTCGGGATCCGGGTCGCGCTCGTGACCCTCGCCGTACTGGTGGTAGCCGTGGCCGCTCTTGCGGCCGAAGCGGCCTTCCGCGACAAGTGCTTCCTGGATCGGACTGGGGCGCCAGCGCTCCGGCTCGCCGCCCTGGCGGAAGAAGGAGCGGGCGATTTCGAGGTTGACGTCGAGGCCGATCAGGTCGAGCAGCTCGAACGGGCCCATGCGGAAGCCACCGCCGAGGCGGACGATGCGGTCGATCTCCGCCGCTTCGGCGAGACCGTCGCCGAGCATCCGCAGCGACTCCAGCGTGAACGGGCGGGCGAGGCGGTTGGCGACGAAGCCGGGGCTGTCCTTGGCTCGGATCGGGGTGCGCCCCATCCGCTCGGCGACCTCGGTGGTGGCCTCGAGCGCCGCCGCGGAGGAGCGCTCGGCGGCGACCACCTCGACCAGCTTCATCAGCGCCGGCGGGTTGAAGTAGTGCATGCCGACGACCCGCTCGGGCTGAGGGACGCCGCCGGCGATCTCCGAGACCCGCAGCGAAGAGGTGTTGGTGGCGAGGACCGCTTCGGGGCCGAGGACGGCGGCGAGGCCGGTGAAGATCTCCCGCTTCAGCTCGACGCTCTCGGGCGCGGCCTCGATCGCCAGCTCACAGCCGCGCAGGCCGTCGATCTCGGCCGCGGTCTCGACCCGGGAGCCGGCGGCCTTCGCCTCGTCGGCGCTCCAGCGGCCGCGGCTGGCGCCCTTGTCGAGCGCTTCCCGCAGAGCGGCGGCGCCCCCCTCGGCGACCCCGGGGGCGGCGTCGAAGAGGACCGTCTCGTAGCCGCCGAGCGCCGCTACCTGGGCGATGCCGCGGCCCATCGTGCCGGCGCCGACGACGCCGACGCGGGAGACCGTCACCGGCCCTGGAAGCGCGGCTCGCGTTTCTCGAGGAAGGCGTTCATGCCCTCGACCCGGTCCTCGCTCGCCATCGCCTCATCGAACAGCGCGCGCTCGGCGACGAGGCCGTCGGCGAGGCTCGTCTCCTGCGCCGTCAGCACCGCCCGTTTCGCCAGCCGCGCCGCCAGTGGCGGCCGCTCGGCGACGACCCGGGCGAGCTCGATCGCCTCGGTCAGCCAGGCGCCTTTGCCGACCACCTTGTTGACGAGCCCCCAGCGCAGGGCCGTTTTCGCGTCCCAGCGACGGCCGGTGAGGACGTACTCCATCGCCAGCTGCTTGCCGGCGGCTCGCGCCAGTCGTTGAGTGCCGCCACCGCCGGGGATGATCCCGAGGGTGATCTCCGGCTGGCCGAAGCGGGTCTTCTCGTCGCAGACGATCATGTCGCAGGCCAGCGCCAGCTCGCAGCCGCCGCCGAAGGCATAGCCAGAGACGGCGGCGATCGTCGGCGTCCCGACCGCCGCCAGGCGCTGCCAGAACTCCATCCCCCTGGGGTCGGGCGGGGCGTCGAGCGGCCGCTCGGCCATCGCCCGGATGTCGGCGCCGGCGGCGAAGAACTCGTCGTTTCCGGCGATCACGATGCAGCGCACCTCCGGATCGGCGTCGAGCCGCTCGAGGCTGGCGGCGATCTCGTCGCGCATCTCCTGCGAGAGGGCGTTGCGCGCCTCCGGCCGGTTCAGCCGCAGCAGGGCGACGTGGTACTCGTCGATCGCGACCTCGACGAGGGCCAAGGTCAGGACTCCTGCAGCGGCAGCATCGCGTTGATCCCGGTCGCGGCGCGGCCGATGATCAGCTTCTGGATCTGCGAGGTCCCCTCGTAGAGGGTGGTGACGCGGGCGTCGCGCAGGTAGCGCTCGACCGGGTAGTCGTCGACGTAGCCGGAGCCGCCGTGGACCTGGATCGCCAGGTTGGCGCACTCGACCGCCGACTCGGTCGCGTACAGCTTCGCCACCGAGGTCTCGGTCGCGTTCGGCTTGCCTTCGTCCTTCAGCAGGCCCGCCCGCAGAACCAGCATCCGGCTGGCGTCGCGCTTCAGGATCATGTCGGTGATCATCTCCTGGACCAGCTGGAAGCGGGCCAGGGGGACGCCGAACTGCTTGCGCTCCTTCGCGTACTCGACCGAGGACTGGACGCAGCCTTCGCAGATCCCGACGCAGCCGGCGGCGACGCTGTAGCGGCCGTTTTCGAGCGCGCTCATCGCCACCTTGAAGCCGTCGCCGACCTCGCCGAGCAGTGCGTCGGAGCCGACCTCGACCGAGTCGAGCGAGATCTCGGCGGTGTCGGAGGCGCGCAGGCCGAGCTTGCCGTGGATCTCCTGGGTGGTGAAGCCCTCGCTGTCGGTGGGGACGATGAAGGCGGCGAGGCCGCGGTATTTGAGCGCCGGGTCGGTCTGGGCGAAGATCAGGGCGAAGTCGGAGTGGTTGGCGAGGCTGATCCACATCTTCTGGCCGCTGATCGACCAGCCGCTGTCGGTCTTGGTTGCCCGGGTGCGGAGGTTGGCGGCGTCGGAGCCGGTGTCGGGCTCGGTCAGGCCGAAGCAGCCGAGGCCCTCGCCGGAGCAGAGCCGCGGCAGCCACTTCTGCTTCTGCTCCTCGCTGCCCCACTTCTCGATCGGCCCGGCGACCAGCGAGGTCACCACCGAGATCACGGTACGGGCCGAGGAGTCGGCGCGGCCGATCTCCTCGGCGATCAGCCCATAGCTGACGTAGTCAAGATCACGGCCGCCGTAGGCTTCGGCGACCGGTGCGCCGAGGAAGCCGACCTCGCCCAGCTTGCGCGCCAGCTCGCGGTCGAAGCGTCCCTCGCGGTCGTTGTCGCGAGCATGCGGCAGGATCTCGCGCTCGGCGAATTCGCGCGCCGTTTCGCGGATCAGCTTCTGCTCGTCGCTGTAGGTGAAGTCCATGCTCAGAGTTCTCGCAGCTCGCGGCCGAGGGTGTCGGCGAAGGCCTCCTGCGCCTCGCGGGTGCGGGGGCCCGGGGCGGCGGAAAAGACGCGGCCGTCGACCGAGGCGACCGCCTGGATCTCGCGCGTGGTCGAGGCGAGGAAGGCCTCGCTGGCGGCGTGCAGGTCGTCGACGTGCCAGCTGCCCTCGGTGACGTCCAGCGCCTTGATCATCCGGTCGCGGGTGATCGACTCCAGCACGCCGTCGTCGAGCGCCGGCGTGCGCAGCTCGCCCTCGGCCGAGACCCAGAAGATCGACGAGGTCGGCGGCTCGAGCACGGTCCCCTCGGGCCGGATCAGGACCGCCTCGTCGGCGCCCTTGCCTTTGGCGATTCGCGTCGCCTGCATGTTGGCCGCGTAGGAGAGCGACTTGACGCCGTCGAGGATGACGGTGGTCGAGTAGGTGACGGTGGCCAGGGTCAGGGTTTCGGGATGGGCCGGGATCGGCTCCGTGGCGGCGATCCGGCGGCCGCCGCGGGTGACGATCAACCGCAGCTGTCCTTCGACCGGGCCGGCCTGGGCGAGCAACGCCTCGATCTCGGCTTCCAGCGCGCCGCGGTCGAACTCGAGCTCGATCACGGCGACCGAGCGGCCGAGGCGGTCGAGGTGGTCGACGAGGGCGAACGGCTTGCCGCCGTAGAGCCGGATCACCTCGAAGGCGCCGTCGCCGCGGTAGAGGCCGTCGTCCTTGAGGGGAACGGTCGCCGCGGCGGTCGGGCCGATCGTCCCGTTGACGCTTGCCAGCTCTTCGAAGCCCTCGCTCACAGTGGCCGAGGCTATCTGGTCGCCGTTATCCGCGGCGGGTGTGGATCGCGCAGCGATTCGGGTTCTTGCGCAGGCACTTCAGCAGTGCCCATTCGATCTTGAAGTGGCTCTGCCAGGCGATCGCGCCCTGGCGCTGGATGTAGGAGGGGGTGACGATCCCGGCGTAGAGGTTGCGGCCGGAGCGGAAGACGATTTCGCAGTTGTAGCGGCTGCGGCTGGCGCGGCGGCAGTTGCCGAAGAGTTCAGAGGCGCGTTCGAAGGCCCGCCCGAAGTGGTTCTGCAGGGTGTAGACGGAGAAGAGTTCGGCGGTGCTCCTGGTCATCTGCGGCAGGGCGGGTTTGGCTGCCGGCCGCGGCGCGCCCGCTTCGGTGGCGGCGACCCATTCCGCGACCCAGGGAGAGACAGTGTCGATCCGGGTCAGGACGTTGGGGAATTTGGTGTTGCAGAAGGGGCCGCCGGTGCTGATGATCCCCAGCTCGACCGGGGTCCCGTCGGCGCGGGTACCGATTCCGGGGCCGCCGCTGTCGCCGAAGCAGCCGCCGCTCTTCTTCGTCGGCGTGTCGAGGGCGCAGAACTGAGCGGTGCTGGAGAACTCCGGGTAGAAGCGCTTCGTCTTCTGCTCGCAGAAGTTCGGCGACTGGACGAGCATCGACGTCGCCCGCAGGCTTTCGGGCGCGTTGATCGCCCTGGCGTTGGTCAGTCCCCAGCCCGCCAGCTGGATCGCGGCGCCGCCCGCGTAGAGGCCGGCATCGGCCGGCCCAGCGAGCGCGATCGGCGGGGCGGCGGTCGGCCGGTCGAGGACGAGGATCGCGGCGTCGCCGCGCAGGCTGCCGGGGTCGAAGCCGGGGAAGACGTGGGTCTCGACGACTTTGAAGACGTTCTCGCGCAGGGCCTTGCCGGGGCTGGTGGTGCCGGTCGCCACCGCGTACTGCTTGGCGGGGGTGAAGGTGCCGCGTTCGATGTCCTCGGCGCAGTGGGCCGCGGTCAGCACCACCCGGGGCGCGACGACCGTGCCGGTGCAGGCGAAGCCACCGCTTCCCTGGTGCGCCTCGATGTAGGCGAGCGAGGGGAATTCGGCGATCGAGGCGTCGTGGCCGCCGACGATCGAGGCCTGGGCCTCGCCGGATTCAGCCGCCGCCGTGGCAGGCATCAGCAGTGCCAGGAACAGGATTGCCGGGGTGAGCGCTCGCCTCACGCACACCACCCTAGTGGTATCGAACGGTCAGACGGCTTCGAAGACGGTGGCGAGACCCTGGCCCACGCCGACACAGAGCGTTGCCACGCCGAATTTACCGCTGCGGCGACGCAGCTCACGGACGAGGGTGCTGGCGAGCCGGGCGCCGGAGCAGCCGAGCGGGTGGCCAAGGGCGATCGCGCCGCCGTTGACGTTGAGCCGCTCCTCGTCGATCCCGAGCTGGCGGGCGCTGGCGAGGACCTGCGAGGCGAAGGCCTCGTTCAGCTCGACCAGGTCGATCTGATCGAGCTCGAGGCCGGCGTTGGCGAGGGCGCGGGGGACCGCCGAAACCGGCCCGATGCCCATGTAGGCAGGGTCGACGCCGGCGACGCCGGTGGAGACCACCCGGGCCAGTGGCTGGGCGCCGATCTCCTCGGCACCCTTCTCGGAAGTGATCAGCAGGCAGGCGGCGCCGTCGTTGAGGGTCGAGGCATTGCCGGCGGTGACGGTTCCGCCCTCGCGGAAAACCGGCCGCAGCTTCGCCAAGCTCTCCAGCGAGGCGTCGGGGCGGGGCCCCTCGTCGGCCTCGACCAGGACCGTCTCGCGGCCCTGGCGCGCCTCGATCGGGGCGATCTCCTCGGCGAGCACCCCCGCTTCGGCGGCGGCCACGGCGCGCTGGTGGCTGCGCAGGGCGAAGGCGTCCTGGTCCTCGCGGTTTATCTCGTAGCGCTCGGCGACGTTCTCGCCGGTCTCGCCCATCGATTCGGTCGAGACGCCGAGCTCGGCCATCCGCGGGTTGATCATCCGCCAGCCAAGGGTGGTGTCGTGCATCGTCTGCGGGCCGCGCGGGAGACCGCGCTCGGGCTTCTCGACCACCCAGGGGGCGCGGCTCATCGACTCGACCCCGCCGGCCAGGTAGAAGTCGCCCTCGCCGGCCTTGATTGCCCGGGCGGCACTGTTCAGCGCCTCCAGCCCGGAGGCGCAGAGGCGGTTGACGGTGGCGCCGGGAACGCTCTGCGGCAGGCCGGCCAGCAGCGCCGCCATGCGGGCGACGTCGCGGTTGTCCTCGCCGGACTGGTTGGCGGCGCCGAGGTAGACATCGGTGATGCGCTCGGGGTCGACACCACTGCGCTCGACCACGGCGGCGATCACGTGGGCGGCCAGGTCGTCGGGGCGGACTCCCGAGAGGGCGCCGCGGTAGGCACCCATCGGGGTCCGCGCGGTCTCGACTATGTAGGCGTCGGGCATGGAGATGAACCGTATCCTTGTCGGGTGCTTTTCATTCTGGGGACCCTGGCGCTACTCGCCTTCATGGTCGGCGTCCTGCTGATCGTCGGCCACTACTACCCGGGCAGCTCGGCCAGCCTGGTCGACTGGACCCCGACCCGCTCGCCCGAGGTCGAGGCGCAGAACGAGATCGACGACATCCGCCAGATGATGGAGGCGCAGAACGAGATCCGGCGGCGGCGCGGCGTCCCGGAGATGACCGAGCGGGAGCTGCAGGAAAGCGTCGCCGAGGACGAGCAACTGCGGTTGCGCGGCCGCGGTCCGTTCGAGGCTGGCTAGGTGGCGCGGGCGCTGATCGTCGGCTGCGGTTGCCGCGGCCGGCAGTTGGGGGAGCGGTTGCTGGCCGAGGGCTGGGCGGTGCGCGGGACCAGTCGCCGCGAGGAGGGGCTGGAGCCGATCGCCGCGGCGGGGATCGAGCCGGCGCTCGCCGACCCCGACCGGCCGGGGACGATCCTGGAGCTGGTCAACGACGTCGCCGTGCTGGTCCTGCTGCTCGGTAGTACGAGCGGTAGCGAGGAGGAGCTCGCCGCGATCCACGGGCCGCGGTTGGAGCGGCTGCTGGAACACCTGGTCGAAACCCCGGTTCGCGGGGTCGTCTATGAGGGAACCAAGGAGGGAGAGGAGATAGTCCGCACCGCCAGTCGCACCTGGCGGATCCCGGTGCGGTTCGCGGCGGACGAGGCGATGACCATCCTGGCCGACCCACCTAAATAGCTAAACTCCGATGGGAATTCAGGTAATAGCCGAAAAACGCGAGAGGAGCGGCAAAAATGGCTCTGCAACTGGGTGATGTAGCACCGGACTTCGAGGCCGAGACGACCCAGGGCCGGATCAAGTTTCACGACTGGATCGACGGCTCGTGGGCGGTCCTGTTCTCCCACCCGAAAGACTTCACGCCGGTCTGCACCACCGAGCTCGGTTACATGGCGCGGATCGAGCCGGAGTTCGAGAAGCGCGGGGTGAAGATCCTCGGCCTCTCGGTCGACCCGCTCGACAAACACGAGGACTGGGCCAAGGACATCGAGGAGACGCAGGGCGCGAAGCCCGAGTACCCGATCGTCAGCGACGCCGACTTCGAGATCTCGAAGGCCTACGGGATGCTGCCCGCCGACGTCTCCGGCGACGCCGCCGACCGCACGCCGGCCGACAACCAGACGGTCCGCAACGTCTTCGTCATCGGCCCCGACAAGAAAATCAAACTCATCCTCGTCTACCCGATGACCACCGGGCGCAACTTCGACGAGGTGCTGCGGGTGATCGACTCGCTGCAGCTGACCGCCAACCACAAAGTCGCCACCCCGGCCCAGTGGAAACAGGGCGACGACGTGATCATCGCTGGCTCGGTCTCCAACGACGAGGCGAAAGAGACCTACCCCGACGGGTGGGATGAGCCGAAGCCTTACATCCGCATCGTCCCCCAGCCGGAGAAGTCCGGCAGCTAGTCGAGGCTCTGCAGTAAGTCGCTGAGGATCCGCGCGGTTGCTCCCCAGATCAGCTGTCCCTCGACCTCATAGGTCGGGGTGTGGATGGGGACGCCGCGCCGGATCAGGCGGCGCATCTCGTAGCCCTCGCGCAGCAGCTCGAGCGAGAAGGTGAGGACGGTCTCCACCTCGGTCGGGTTCGGCTGCAGGCCGAGCTCCCGCGGGTGCGGGACGTAGCCGACGAAAGGGTGGACGACGTAGTTGGTGACGAAGGTCCGGGTCGCCGGCAGGGCCTCGCCGATCTTCACCTGGGAGGGGTCGAGCCCGATCTCCTCCTCGGCCTCACGCAGCGCCGTCGCCTGCAAGTCGGGGTCGCCGGGGTCGCGGCGGCCGCCGGGAAAAGAGATCTCGCCGGCGTGGCGCCGCAGGTCGGCGCGGCGCTCGGTGAAGACGAGGCCGGGATCGTCCGGCCAGCCGTAGAGGGGCAGGAGGACCGCCGCCTCTACCGAGCCGCCGATCAAACGATGACCTGGACGGTACCGCCGTCCACCGACCAGGCAGCGCCGGCGACGTATGAGGCGCGCTCGGAGCAGAGGAAGACGATCGCCGCGGCGATCTCCTCGGGCTGGGCGAGGCGGCCGATCGGGCGCTTGGAGCCGGCTTCGGCCAGGGCCTCCTCGCGGCTGTCGGCGCCGCCGAGCTCCATCGATTCGTCGAGCAGGCCGCCCGGCTCCATCCACATCTCGGCTTCGACCGGGCCGGGGGCGACGGCGTTGACGAGGACGCCGGTCTTGGCGTAGCGATCGGCGAAGAGCCGCGAGAGCGAGAGCTCGGCGGCCTTGGCGACCGAGTACTCGGCCATCGCCGCCGAGGGGCGCTTGCCGGCGGTCGAGCAGACGTTGACCACCCGGCCCCAGCCACGCTCGACCATCGGCGGGATCGCCGCCCGCATCGCCCGCAGCGGCGCCATCACGTTGAGCTCGTACTGGGCCCGCCAGTCCTCGTCGGGAACCTCGTCGAGGTCGCGCCAGCTGGCGGCGCCGGCGTTGTTGACCAGCACGTCGAGGCTGCCGAAACGCTTCTCCGCCGCGGCCAGCATCTGCGTGCCGGCGTCCTCGGCGGTGACGTCGAGCGAGAGGAATGCCGCCGCGCCGCCGGCTGCCTCCGCCGCCTGTCCGGCCTCCTCGGTCACCGCCGCCAGCCGCTCCTCGCCGCGCGCGACCAGCAGCACGTTCGCCCCCTCGGCGCAGAGCTGCAGCGCCGTGGCCTTGCCGATGCCGCTGCTGGCGCCGGTGACGACGCAGGTGCGTCCGCTCAGCCCAAGGTCCATCAGGCCGCCTCCAGCCGCTCGATCACCCGGACGTGGCCCTCACCGGCGAGGACCTTGTGGACCGGGCATTTGGTCGCGATCACCATCAGCCGGCGGCGCTGCTCGTCGTCCAGCTCGGCGGGGAGCTTCACCCCGACCTCGAAGCTGTTCGGCACCGGGCCCTCGTACCCGACCTCGACGTCGACCTCGAGTTGGCCCACGTCCCAGCCTTTGCGGTTCGCGTACATCTCGATCGTGATCGCGATGCAGCCGGCGAGGCTGGCGCCGAGCAGCTGGGTGGGGCGGGGGCCGGTGTCGGTGCCGTCCCGGTCGACCGGCTCGTCCACCCGCAGATCGTGTCCGCCTTCCAGCTCGACGTCGTGCGCGTAACCCTCGACTCGGCGGGCGACGATCCGCACGTCAGCCCTTGCCGCGCCCCTCGAACAGGGCGGGGTCGTCGACGTCCGCGTAGCGGGCCATCGCGTAGATGGCGTCGGAGGCGCGGTTGACGAAGTGGATCACCGTCTCGCCCTCGATCTCGCCGGCTTCGTTCAGTTCCGAGATCCGGCGCTCGGCGCGGCGGATCGTGGTCCGGGCGACGTCGAGCTGGGCGGAGAGCTGGTTGCCGCCGGGGATGACGAACTTCGGCGGCAGCTCCACCTGCGCCATGTAGCGGTCGATCAGCTGCTCCAGCTCGGTGACCATCGCCTCGGTGGTGCGGCTGACCCCGTCTTCGAGCCGGCCGGCGGCCTCCGGCGCCGTCGCCAGCTCGGCCCCGGCGACGAAGATGTCGTCCTGGAGGCGGAGGATGTCGGCGGCGAGCTCGGCCTGGTCGGGGCCGCAAAGAGCGCGGGCGACCCCGAGCTGCGAGCAGGCCTCATCGAGGGTGCCGTAGGCGTCGGTGCGGCCGTGGTGCTTGGGGACGCGGCCGCCGTACCAGAGCGAGGTGGTCCCGTCGTCGCCCTTCTTGGTGTAGATCTTGACCACTTCAGCGCACCGGGTTGAAGGCGAAACCGGTCATCACCTTGGGGAAGAAGAAGGTCGACTTCGGCGGCATCACCGTGTCGGTGTTGCAGATGTCCTTGACCTGCTCGACCGGGACGGGGCGCTGGATGAAGGCGACGTCGTAGTCGCCCTCGTCGACCATCCGCAGCGCGTCGTCGACGCTCTTCGCGTATTCGAGGCCGTTGCGCTCGTCGATGTCGTCGTCGCTCATTTCCGCCAGGTCCTTGAGGACGAGCGTCTCGAGGATCGCCGAGTCGAGCCGGCGGTAGGCCTCGGGTTTGCCCTCGAGGCGCAGGTCGATCTCACCCGGGTCCTTGAGCCGCAGCCGGAAGGCGCGCTTGTGGAAGGCGTCGTAGAGGCCGAAGACGCCGACGCCGTCCTCGTTGGCGGGGTCGATCTCCTCGCGGCTGATCTCCTCGACGTCGAACAGCTCGCGCAGGCCGTTGCCGAGGCGCTGCTGGCGATCGCTGTCCTCGGCGAAGCCGGAGAGCAGGCGGTGGGTGGGGAAGACGGTGAGGCCGGGGTCGTCGAGGCCGGTCAGCGACATCAGCGTGTAGTTGTGCGGCCCCTCGCCGCCGATCTCGTCGCGGAAGGCGCGGGCGGTCTCGTAGCGGTGGTGGCCGTCGGCGATCAGCAGTTGGGCAGCGCCGAGGCACTCGCTGACCGCGGAGTGGACGGCCGGGTCCTCGACCTTCCAGAGCCGGTTGACGGTGCCGCTTTCGTCGCGTGCCTCACCCCAAGGCTCGTCCGGGAGCGATGGCGCGACCAGCGGCCAGGCGTCCTCGGTGCTGAGCGAGAAGATCGGCGAGAGGTTGTAGCCGCTGGCCCGGGTCAGCTCGAGGCGGTCGAGCAGCGGACCGGGGTGGGTGCGCTCGTGGGGGCGGACGGTGCCGCTCTCGTAGTCCTCGACCCGGACCCGGGCGAGGATGCCGTTGCGGCTGTAGCTGTTGCCGTCGGGGGCGACGTAGTCCTGGGTCAGCGCCCAGAGCGAGGGCTCCTCGTCCTGGACCAGCGCGCCGTCGGACTTCCAGCTCTCGATCCGCGCCGCCGCCTCGGCGTAGGGGTCGCCGCTGGGGTTGCTGTCGGGGTCGGCGGGGTCGAACGGCTTCGGCAGGTCGATCGCGACCGCGTTGTAGGGCGAGCGCTCCAGCAGGGCGCGCCGCTGCGGGGCGTCGATCACGTCATAAGGGGGCGCCGCGACCGCGTCCAATGAGCCGACCTTCCCGAGGTCGTAGTGCAGCGCCTTGAAAGGGAGCACCTCAGCCATCGCCCCAGAACCTACACTTGCCTCAGTCGGGGTGTGGCGCAGCCTGGTAGCGCGCCGCCTTTGGGTGGCGGAGGTCCCCGGTTCGAATCCGGGCACCCCGACTTTCACTTGACCTGCTCGGGAAGTCGGATGAGGATGAACTCCATCTTCAGTGGGTAGGAGAACCCGCAGACGCCACGGGAAGGGGTTGCAGATGGAGAGTTGGGATTTGACGACGGTGGAGGTCGAGCCGCATCAGCCGCGGATACTCGCCTCGGGGGACGACGCGCGGTCGATCCTCCTCAACCTTCCCGAGGGGGAGGAGATGAAGGAGCACGAGGTGCATGAGCGGGCGCGATTGATCGTGGTCGATGGGGTCGTCGATGTCACCGCCGAGGATGACGGCGATGTCGTCAACGCCAGCGCCGGCCACCTCTTCGAATTCGCCCCCGGCGAGCGGCGGACGATCGTCGCCCGCTCCGATGCGCGCTTGCTCTACGTCCTCTCACCCTGGCCTGGCGACGGCCACCCCGGCGCGATGACGCTGGAAGAGAAGGCCCAGGTGCGAGAGAGGGCCGCCGAGCACTCGCAGTAGGCGGTTACCAGACGACCAAGGACCGAGGGCCGTCGTGCTTCGCGATGGCTTCGTCCTTCGTCACCAGCTTCACTCCCAGCTCAATCGCGGTCGCGTAGATGAGTCTGTCCGTGGGATCACGGGGGAAGGAGTTCGGTAGGCCCACCGCGCTGTCGGCGATCGCAGGGGTGATCCCAACGGTTCGCAGCTGCGCCCCAAGGCTCTCCAGCCAGGCACGGATCGGGACGTCGATGACTATGCGCTGTCGTTCTGCCAGCCACGCAAGCTCGTACCAGGAGACAGCCGCGACAAGCAGTTCGTCGGCTGCTTCGAGCACGCGATGCGCTGGTCGGCTGAGCCGATCTGGTTCCGCCGACCACCAATGGACGGCGTGGGTGTCCAGCAGGGCAGCGGCCATCTAGGAGATGTCCCACATCTCTTCGGTGGAAAGAAGGCCCTGCTCGTCGACTGCCGTCCTCGCCCGTCCCTGGAACAGGCCCTTCAAAGAGCGGGGTCCGGTGGGAGGTACGAGGCGGGCGACCGGGCGGCCGTGTCGGGTTATCTCGATCTCTTCGCCGGCCGCGGCCTCATCGAGGAGGCGCAGGAAGCCGGCCTTGGCAGCGGTGGCGGTCATTGATTTAGCCATATGACCATAATAATGACCATTCGGACGTACAACTTGTGGCTGGAGACTTGCTGGCATGTCCCCCTAAGTCCAGTCGGCGTCAAGTTCTCCCCCCTTCAAGCCGAAGAATGAGGAGATAGCGAAATGGACGAGCTACATGGACATCAGGCTGACCAGAGCGAGGGGCGGGAGCGCCGGCGGGTCGAGCGGGCGGTCTTCGAAACCGATCGCCAGCTGATCGAGGGCGACTTGACGCTTCCGCCTGCCGGCTACCAGAGCCGCTTTTCGGACTCCCTCAACCGGGGCGAGTTCGAGTTCGTGCCGCTGACCAACGTGCAGGTCACCACCTTGGCCGACGGCAAGGTCAGCAGCGTTCCCTTCCTCGTTCTTGCCAAGCGACACATCCGCATCGCCTATCCGACCGAGAGTTAGCGCTACTCGCGCCGCGCCCGTCCCCGGTTCGCCCAGGAGCCGAGGTCGATGAGGAAGGCGAGGATGACGATGAACCACTCGAAGCCGGTCACCTGGTTGCTGCTGGCCGACCACATGACGGCGTAGGCGAGCGTCGTCCAGGGCAGCAGGAAGAAGCCGAGCAGCGGCACGAGCCAGCTGTCGAAGGCGCGGCTGAGTAGGTCGGAGAAGAGGAAGATCGCGAACAGCGCCAGCCGCGGCGAGATGAAGGCGAGCAACACGACCAGGCAGCCCATACGCAGACGCTACCTTCTTCATAGGAAGTCACAACGAGAAAAGGTTCGAGGACGGGCTGAAATGAACAGACTCGGAAAGCTGATGACGATGATGCACCCGGAAAAGACGCAGATGGTCTCCCCGGAGGAGGCGCTGCCCGGGCGCAGCGAGCGCGCCTTTGAGGTCCCCGACACCCACGCGGTGCTCGGCACCCCGCTGGAGCCACCGTTCCCGGGGGGGATCGAGGTCGCCTATTTCGCGCTCGGTTGCTTCTGGGGCGCGGAGCGGTTGTTCTGGGAACTGGACGGCGTCTACACGACGGCGGTCGGCTATCAGAACGGGACCACCCCGAACCCGACCTACGAGGAGGTCTGCACGGCGAAGACCGGCCACGCCGAGGCGGTGATGGTCGCCTTCGACCCGCAGAAGGTCTCCTACGCCGACCTGCTGAAGGTCTTCTTCGAGGAGCACGACCCGACCCAGGGGATGCGCCAGGGCAACGACGTCGGCACCCAGTACCGCTCGGGGATCTACTTCACCAACGACGCCCAGAAAGCGACGGCGGAGATGGCGCGGGACGCCTACGACCAAGCGCTGCGGGCCGCCGGCAAGGAGCCGGTGACGACCGAGATCGAGCCCGCCGGGCCCTTCTATTACGCCGAGGACTACCACCAGCAGTACCTGCACAAGGTGCCCAACGGCTACTGCGGCCTGAAAGGGACCGGGGTCGCCTGCACCATCCCCACTGCCGCGTAGGTAGGAGCAACCTGGGGCGCGGCGGTGCCCGGGGGACGGGCCGAATAGCATCCCGGCCTTCGTGGCACCCTCCTTCGGCTCCTACATAGCCGGCTGCCTCGCCCTGATCGGGATCGTGGCGGCGCTCGGCCTCGGCGGCTACTGGCTGCGGCGCTGGATCGTGCCGGAATTCACCGGCGCCCTGGCGCGACTGGCCGACGCCACCCTGGCGATCGCGATGCTCGTCGTCTGCCTCGAGATCCTCGGCTCGCTCAGCCTCCTCTACTTCGGCTGGATCGTCGTCTTCTGCGTTGCCGTCGGCCTCGGCGCCGCCTGGCTGGGGCGCTCGAAAGCCGGTGGTCACGACCAGGAGGTGGCGGCGCCGCGGGTCGAGACGATTGCCTTCGTGATCGCCCTGGCGGTCGCCTCGTGGACGGTCGCCGAGTGGACCTTCCCGACCCAGTCGAGCCTCGACTTCGGGATGTTCGGCGGCGACACCACCTGGTACCACATGCCCTTCTCGGCGTTCATGGCGCAGGAACACTCGACGGTTCCGCTCCACTACACCGACCCGCTGCGGCTCGCCGCCTGGTTCTACCCGGCCAGCACCGAGCTCGTCAACGCCGCCACGATCGTCCTCTTCAAGAGCGACTGGCTGGCGCCGCTGCAGAACATGATCTGGCTGCCGATCGGGCTGCTGGCCGCTTGGTGCATCGGCCGCCCCTACAAGGTCGGGCCGGCGACCCTGGTCGCCGCGGCGATCGTCCTCGACGCCGGGGTGATGATCGAAACCCAGCCCGGCGAGGCGCGCAACGACATCATGGGGCTCGCCTTCCTGCTCGCCTTCGCCGCCTTCCTGATCAACGGCCATCAGCGGCGGGCGCCGTCTGCGGGGGCGGTGGCGGACGCGCCGGAGAGCGACGCGCCGCTGCTCGACAAGGGGCCGCTGGTGATGGCCGGGATCGCGGCCGGGCTGGCCGCCTCGGTGAAGACCACCTTCCTCGTCCCCGTGGTCGCGATCACCCTCGGAGTCATCTTCTTCAGCGGCCGGGGGCGGCGCTGGACCACCGCCTGGGTGATGGGCCTGCCGATGCTGATCGTCGGTGGCTACTGGTACCTGCGGGCGGCGGTCAAGACCGGGGGTAACCCGATCCCGATCACCAAATTCGGCCCGCTGAACCTGCCCAAGCCGGACCAGATGCCGCTCGACCCGCGTCCGCGCTTCGCCGTCATCGACTACATCACCGACGCGACCATCTACCGGCGCTGGTTCTTCCCCGAGCTCGAGAACGCCTTCGGGCCGTTATGGCCGCTGATCCTGATCATGGCCGTCAGCGCCGCCGCCTATATCGCTTGGAAATCGCGCAACAAGATCCTGCGGGTGATTGCGGTCGCCTCGCTGCTGACCGCGGTGGTCTACGTCTTCACGCCGTTGACCGCGGCCGGGCAGGAGGGCTCGCCGACGGGGTTCTTCACCAACACGCGGTATCTGGTGCCGGGGCTGGTGCTGGCGATGGCGCTGCTGCCGCTGGCAAGACCCCTGCGCGCGCCCGACAAGCGCGCCTGGCAGACGCTGCTCTTCTTGACCGTGGTCTTCGCGATCACGGTCCTGACCACGCCGCGCTGGTTCACCAGCTACCTGGTCGGCACCGTCTTCCTGACGCTGTGCCTGGTCTGGGCGCCGGCGGTGCTCTCGATGGCGCGGTCGCGCGCCCGGGTCAGCCGCGCCGCGGTCGCGGCCGGCGCCGCCGTTTTGGTGCTGCTGGCGGTCGTCCTCGGTCGCGCCCAGCAGGTGCAGTACGCCGACCAGCACTACGTCAACCCGGACCCGTTCCTCGGCGAAGGCGGGCCGAAGGAAGCCTACGAATTCACCCAAAAACTGCACGACCAGCGGATCGGGATCATCGGCTCCAGCCAGATCATCTTCGGCCAGTACGGGTTCTACGGCAACGACGTCAGCAACCACGTCGAATACATCGGGGTCAAAGGTCCGCACGGGGCGAACCGGCTGCCGACCAGTTGCGAGCAGCTGCGCAGCCTGATCAACGAGGGCGAATACGACTACCTGGTGATGAGCCAGTACACGCAGGACACCGGCCCCTACAACGCCGGCATCCCGAACCCGTACCAGTTCCCGGTCTACGGCTGGGTGAAGGGCGACCCGGCGGTGAAGACCGTGGTCGAAGACTTCAAAGCCTCGCCGCAGCCCGACTATGTCCTGAAGGTCAACGGCAAGCTCGACCCCTCGGGCTGCAAGCCGGAAAAGCGGCCGTCGATCCCAGGCGAAGAACCGGTCGAATAGCTAAGCGACCGCGAGTGCGTGCTCGCGGACCAGCTCGGCGGAGCGCTGCGGCTCCTCCCACCAGAACATGTGGCCGATGTTCTCGTAGGTTTCAAAGCGGGCGCTGGGCATCAGGCCGGCGATCATCTCGCCGTTGGCGTAGGGGAGGACGCCGTCGACGGTGCCGTGGAGGATCAGGGTCGGGGTGGCGATATCGCCGAGCCGGCCGCTGGTGTCGTGGCCGAGGATCGCCTGCAGCTGTAGCTGTATGACGTCCCGGGCTGCGGGCACGCTGGTCGCCATCTCGTGGAAGGCGGCGAAGGCGCCCTCGTCGGCGCGGAAGGCGGGGGAGAGGTTGACTTCGTAACCGGCCCGGATCGCCGTCTCGCGATCGCCGGAGGCGAAGCCGGCGAGCAGCTTTTCCGCGTTCTCCTGCGGCATCAGCTGCGAGCCGTCGCCGCCGCAGTAGGTACAGCCAAGCGTCACCGAGCGCAAGCGGCCGGGGTGGGCGAGGGCCAGCTCCTGAGCGATCATCCCGCCCATCGAGATGCCGACCACATGGGCGCTCTCCCAGCCCAGCTCGTCCAATAGCATCGCCGTGTCCTCGGCCATCTCGGCGATCGTGAACGGCTCCGAGATTCGTTCCGAGAGCCCGATCCCCCGGTTGTCGAAGGCGACGACGTCGAAGCTCTCCTCCAGCGCCCCTTTGAACGGCTCCCCCCAGGAGACATGGGTCCCGCTCATCCCCTGGATCAGCAGCAGCGGCTCGCCGGAGCCGGCGCGCTCGTAGTGAAGCTCGGTCCCCCTGACAGCGGCCTTGGGCATGCGGCGATCCTACGCCAGCCGCCCACTCAGCGCCTAACCTTGACCACCTGCCCCCGTAGCTCAGTGGACAGAGCACCGGACTTCTAATCCGACGGTCGCTGGTTCGAATCCAGCCGGGGGCGCTTCTCTACTCGCTGTTGCCGGCGGGGGTGTCGCGCCTCCGGTATCCCCGCGCGACAGCATCCAGCAGGTCGGCGACATCGAGGGTCGAGGTGGCAGTTGCGAACTCGATGCACTGTGGGAGCACCTACATGGGCACCTCTCCTCCCCGGGCGACGCGGCCATTCTTGTCCGGCCACGCGTATTTCTGATGTCCGTCTTGACTGTAGATGTCATAAAAGCTAGACAGCGCCCCAACGAGGAGAGGAAACGAGATGTCAGAGGTAACCGCGGACATGACGATCACCCTCGACGGCTACGGGTCGGGGAGGGGGCAGAGTGCCGAGCATCCATTCGGCGACCTCGACGAGAACCGCCTACATGCCTGGCAGTTCGACCATCGGGACGAAAACAGCGAGGAGGCCGGGGCGATCACCGCGGCCGGCGCCTACATCATGGGGCGCAATATGTTCGGGCCCGATCGTGGCGAGTGGGATCTCGACTGGACGGGGTGGTGGGGACCGGACCCGGTCTACCACGCGCCGGTCTTCGTCCTCTGCCACCGGCCTCGTCCCAGTGTGGAGATGGAAGGCGGCACCACCTACCACTTCGTCACCGACGGGATCGAGGGGGCGCTGGAGCGGGCGCGGGAGGCCGCGGGAGAGAAGAACGTCTCGATCGCCGGCGGTCCCGGCACCCTCAACCAGTACCTCGCCGCCGGCCTGGTCGACGAGTTGCGGCTGCACGTGGCGCCTTTGGTTGCCGGGGGCGGCGAGCGGGTGTTCGACGGTGTCGGCGACATCGATCTGACCCCGGTCTCGAGCCGCACCACGCCGCACGTCACCCACCTCGTCTACCGCCGCTGACTACGGACGCCCGCCGTCTCCGCGTTCGCGCTGGCGTTGCTGCTTCCAGGGGAGGAGGGGGAGGCCCAGGCGGGCGCAGCCCAGGCTTTCGGCGTGGGCGAGAAGCCTGCGTTTCTGACCTCGGAAGTCCCAGTAGCCCTGGGGCATTTCGGCCGCGAGTTGCCAGATCGTGTTGGGGTAGGCGCCGTCCTTTGACATCTCTCGCAGGATCGGCCAGCGCTCGGAGGTGGCCATCGCCTTCTCGGCTTCGATCCTGGCGGCGCTGTCGCCTTCACGGCGGGCTTTGTCCCATTGCAGGAACCAGAGGCAGGAGACAGTGGCGGTGACGCTGCCGGCCACCTGGTAGCGGTTGGTGGTGAGGCCTTCGTCGGGGACCCGGGAGGGCGAGAAGGTGCCCGGCACCGGGATGCCCTTCAGCATCTCCCGCACGGTGGCGTCGTGTTCGGCCGCTTTCACGACCATCGCCGGCATCGCGTCCAGCCAGGTCTGGGAATCCACCTTGCGCAGCCAGCCGAGCCGGTCTTCGAAGGCCGCCTGGTCGGGGACCGCGGCCCGCATTTCGAGCACGTAGCCGCCTTCCGACCAGTAGGCGGTCATCTGGCGGTTTCCCGGCCCGCCGAGGTTGGCGTAGAAGTCGGCCCGGGTGTCGACCTGGGCGGTGGTCCCCAGGACGGGCCGCTCGACCCAGTGCTGGCCGTGCGGGTGCGGCACCTTGCGGGCGTAGTGGATCGTTTCCGCCAGGTTGCCGTGGCGCCAGGAGAGTTCGACCTTCCGCTGGCGCACCGAGGGCGGCAGCATCCCCGTCACCGTTCCGTTCTCGTCGACGTAGAGCGATTCGTCGGGGAGTGGCTTGCCGGTGACGAATTCCATCGACCCTTCGGTGCCTTCCCGGCCGCGGTATTGAAAGACGTTTTCGACCCGCCAGCCGGGGCCTTCGAGGAGGAGCAGTGGCGTGGACTCGGCGAAGCGGACGAGCTCGGCACCGTAGGCGCGGGAGGAGTGGTCCCCGCTGCCTCCGCCCACGAAGACGATGACGGCGGCGATGGCGGCGATCGCCGCGCCGGTGAGGGCGAGGGCGAGCCGGCGCGGGCGATGCCGCCGGGGCGCGTCGGCTTCGATCGGCGGCGTAGCCGGCTGCTCGCCGTCGAGATCGGCGAGCAGATCGGCCTCCATCTCTTCGAGGCGAATTCCGTCGAGCCGGGCCGGATCGACCGGGTTGGCCGCGACGAGCGCCATGTCGAGCTCACGCGTGTTCATCGAACTTCCTCCGTATCGAGTTCGGGATTCGGGGACCCGGTCGGTTTGCGCTCCTCCAGCAGGTCCCGCAGCCGGCGCCGGGCGCGATGGAGGCGGCTGCGCGCGGCCAGGGAGGAGATCTCGAGGACCTTCGCCGCTTCGCCCGGCGAGAGTTCCTCCCAGGAAACGAGCAGGAGCAGCTCGCGGTCACCGTCGCTCAGGCCGGACATCGCTCGCAGGACCTCGGCGGCTTCGGCGTTGGGCGTGGGGTGGGTCGCGAGCTCGGTTCGCAGCGACTCGGCCAAGCGCTGGCCGAGGCGGGTCCGGCGCCGCGCGGTCCGCTGCAGGTTGGCGATCACCCGGCGGGCAACGGCGTAGAGCCAGAGCCTCGCCTCGCCCCCGGCCGGGACCTCGCCCAGGCGCCGCCAGGCGACCAGGAAGGTCTCGGCGACGACGTCGGCGGCGTCCTCGGGACCTTCCACGCGCCGCAACGCGTAGGCGAGGACCGCCCGTCCCTGCTCACGGTAGAGCCGGCTGAAATGGACCTGCGCCAGCTCCCGGCCGAGCCCGCCCGCCTCGATCTGACTTTGCGCCATCGTCTCTATATGTCCGGTTCGGCCCGAGCGTTGCACCTGGGTTCGATCCTGCCCGGTTCAAGTAATGAGCCGCATCTGCCGAAGGGGGCGAGGTGCGTGCCAACCGGTCCAAAGCAGCGCGATCCTGGCAGCGGGCTGCCGCCATCGTGGCTGCCGCTGCCGCGGCGCTGAGCCTTGCCGCCTGCGGTTCGGGCTCCGATGGCAAAGAAGGAGGCGTGCTGCGGGCGACCTTCGGGTCGTTCCCGGACTACCTGGATCCCGCCCTCTCGCACTCGGAGGAAGGCTGGACGGCGATCTACAACACCTACGTCCCGCTGCTGACCTACAACCACGCCGACGGCAAGGCGGGGAGCGAAGTGATCCCCGGCCTCGCCCGCGAGATGCCTGAGATCAGCTCCGACGAGAAGACCTACGGCTTCCAGCTGCGCGACGGGCTGCGTTACTCCGACGGCACCCCGGTCCGCGCCTCGGACTTCAAACACGCGGTCGAACGCGTCTTCCTGCTCAACTCGAGCGGCTCGCCCTTCTACACCGACATCGTCGGCGCCGAAGCGTTCGCGAAAACGAGGAAAGGCGAAATCTCCGGCATCGAGGCCAACGACAAGACCGGCGAGATCACCATCCACCTGGTGCGCCCGCGCGGCACCTTCCTGCAGGAGCTGGCGCTGCCCTTCACCGCGCCGCTGCCGGCGGACACGCCGACCGAGGACCTCTCGGCCGACCCGCCTCCGGCCACCGGCCCTTACGAGATCACCTCTTCCAAGCCCGGTCGCGGCTGGTCCTACGTCCGCAATCCCTACTGGGCGAAGGCGAACGGCAAGGCGATGCCGGATCTGCCCGCCGGCCACGTCGACAAGATCGAGGTGACGGTGTCGAGCAATGCCGCCACCCAGGTCAGCGACGTCGAAGCCGGTCGCTACGAGTGGATGGAGAACATGCCGCCGCCGGACCTCTACGCGCAGGTGAAGGAAAAGTACGAAGGCACCCAGTTCCGCGAGGAGCCGACCGAGAGCACCTACTTCTTCTGGATGAACACGACCGAGGCGCCGTTCGACGACGTCCGCGTCCGCCTGGCGGTCAACTACGCGGTCAACCCGGAGGCGCTGGAACGGATCTACGCCGGGACGCTGGTCGGCACCCAGCAGATCCTGCCGCCGGGGATGCCGGGCTACGAGAAATACGAGCTCTATCCCTATGACGTGCAGAAGGCGAAGGAGATGATCACCGAAGCCGACCCGGCCGACCGCGAGATCACCGTCTGGACCGACGACGAACCAACCCAGGAAGAAGCCGGCGCCTATTACGCCGAGGTGCTGAAAGAAATCGGCTTCGACGCCAAGCTGCAGGTGCTGAACGCCGACAACTACTTCTCGGTGATCGGCAACGCCTCGACCAAGGACCTCGACACCGGCTGGGCGAGCTGGTTCCAGGACTACCCGCACCCCAACGACTTCTTCCAGCCGATGCTCTCCGAAGAAAGCATCTTCCCGACCAACACCTCGAACCTGGCTCGGATCGCGGTACCGCGGCTGAGCAAGAAAATCGACGCGCTGGCCGAAAAGCCGCTCGACTCCCAGGTCGAAGAGGAATACGCGGAGCTCGACAAGGAATTCATGGAGCTGGCGCCGTGGGCCCCCTACGGCACCAGCACCTTCCCGACCTTCGTCTCTTCGGCGATCGACCTCGACAAGGTCATCTACAACCCGACCTTCAACCAGGACCTGACGAGCTTCCAATTCAAGTAGAGCTCAGTCCGGCAACTCCTGGAAAATAGGCGGCTATGCGACAGGTTGTCGAGGACGAGCCGCAGCGAGGTTTGGACCTGACGATGCCGGCGGAGCCGGCCTCGGTCCCGGTGCTCCGCCACCGCGCCGCCGAGTACGCGGCCGCCCAGGGAGTTGACGAGCCCGTCGTCGACGACGTCGCCCTGGCGGTCTCCGAGGCGGTCACCAACGCGGTCAAGTACGCGAACACCGCGGAGGCCGAGGGGGTCGTCGAGCTCGCCGGTGCGCAGCGCGAAGGCTGGCTCGAGGTGACGGTGCGCGACCGTGGCGAGGGGTTCGGCAGGGGCTCGAACGACGGCCTCGGCCTAGGCCTCTCGATTATCGCCCGGCTCTGCTCGGAGCTGAAGATCGTGCAGGAAGGCGACGGGACCGAGGTCCGGATGCGCTTCCCGTTGCCGGCTGGCGCTTAGCGGCGTTGCCGCGAAGGCATTTCGAAGCAGCTCTGAGAGGACGAGACATTGGAGCCGTTCTCGCCAGACTCGATCATCCGGGCGGCACTGCGGGCCTCGATCTCCAGGATCTCCAAACGCGCGCGTTCATGCGCTTCGAGCGCTTCTTGCACTCCCTGTTCATCAAGCACAAGCGGGGTGCGGGTGAGGTGGAAGTGCTCATCTGAACCGACGACTCCGGCGCGAGTCGAAGAGACGAAGTCGTCGAGGATCTTCTGCACGATTTCGCAGAGCAGGTTCTCGGCCATCACCGGATCGAGCTCATCCCATTCCTCGGTGTCGATCAGATGCCGCTCGGTTGCGCGGTAGAAGTGCTCGAGGGCGCCGCGGACAGGCCGCGTGCTGACCAGCTCGGCGCATTCGAACCCGACCAGCTGTTTGGTGTGGTAGCTGACGTTCGATAGCTCCTCGTCGAGCTCGCGGGCCATTTCGGCGGGGCTCGCGGTCCGTTCGACCAGGGTGCGAAGGATCGCCGCGCGCAGCGGATGGTTCATCGCCTTGATGCGGTTTTCAGTTGCTTTGCGGCGCTGCGTTTTCGTCGACATGTCGTCTCCCTGATCCCAAGCTGATTACTGGCGAGGACTTGATCGTAACTGCTTAATGGACATCGTGTTCAGATTTCTCCGCGTTTTGCTGGAATGGCCCCCATTGGTGGAACGTATCTCACCAATGATGAGGTCTCCAGCGCAGAAGCTCAAAGCCGGGGAGGGGGTGAACACGGATGGATCTCCGCACCGAGCGCATCGTGCCCGTCGAGTCAATCGCGAAGGGCGCCTAGCCACCACTAACTGCGGGCCGGTCCAGAAGGGGGGACCGGCCCCTTTTCTTTCTCAGAAGGCCGATCTAGAAACCAGGCGAATGGCGGGCTACGTACCCGTCCGTCGACGCCGTCGCCAGGTGCCAGCGCGGGCCGGTGCCCTGTTCGGCCCCGACCGTGTCGAAACGCAGGCCGGCGATCTCAACGAAGGTGTGGCCCGGGTTGGCGTAGACCGTGATCCACTTGCCGCGGCCCGGCGCGCCCCAGTGCATCAGCTCGCCGGAGTCGAGCGGCCGCGGGATCAGGCCGCCGCCAAAGAGGGCAAAGCTGACGGCGCCCGAGCAGTCGTAGGCGTCGTCGTAGAAGGAGCCGTGGCCGCCGCCCCATACATATGGACGACCGACGATCGTGTTGGCGGCGTTGATCGCTCCCTGGACCACTTCGGGCGCGTCCGGCGGTGCCAGGGCGACGCCGGTGAGAAGGATCGCCGTCGAGCTGGGGTCGCCGCCGCGCCGGTGGGCGAAGATCTCGTCGCGGCCGAGGGAGGACTTGTGCGGCACGTGGGTGCCGTTGCTCCCGGCCGAGGCGGGCGGCAGCAGCGAGGGGTCGGCGGCGATTTCCGCCGCGGTCGGCATCTCGGGCTTGGCGCGGGAAGGCTTCGGTTCCGCCGGCTTGGCTTCGACCTGGCGCCGCGCTTCGACCAGCGCCAGGCTCTCGCTGACTGCTTTGACCGCATGGTCGCCGCCGCCGGTGGCGGCGAGCGCCACGACCACCTGCAGGAGTGCTGCCGTGTGCCCCATTCCGTTGCAAGACTACGGAGGCGTGAAACTCCTCTTGGTCCCGTTGGCGATTATCGCCTTCGTCCTCTTCCTTCTGGTCCTCGGCGCGATCGGGCTCGCGATCTCCTTCGCGATCCTCTACGTGTTCGGCGGGGCCTGGCGACTGGTTACGCGTGGCGTGCCAGGCCGGCGCCGTCAACGTCGCGACGTCAGTCCCTGAAGCACGACCTCGATCGGCGAGCGATGCTTTCCGTTCGCCTCCGCGCGGTTGCGCTGCAGCTCGTCGGCGAGCTGCCCCACCTGGGTGCTGACCTTGCCGACCTCCTTGGCCGCCTTGGCGACGTCCCCGGAGTTGACCTTGATCTTCGGCCGCCGCGCGATCGCCTTGCCGAGGCCGCTCTTTTTCGCCCCTTTGCTGGCAAGGGCGAGACCGCCTGCGGCTCCGGCCAGCGCAGCGCCCCCGGCGACGAGCGGGATTTTCGCCTTGCTGGCGGCTTTGCCGACCGTCTTACCGGCAGTTTTCGCCTTGTCACCGGCCTCCTCGGCCGCGTGGCGGACGGCTTCAACGCCCGAGCTGTGACTCGCCGATCCGTTCGATTTCGCGGTCGATTTGGCTTTCGATGCTTTCGGTTTAGCCGCTGATCTCGTCCGTTTCGGCGTCGATTTCGCAGTCGACGCTTTTTTCGATCTGGATTTTGGTTTCGATTTGGCTTTGGGTTTCGTTTTCGTTTGAGCCATGGTTCCTCTCTCCTCGCGGACTCCCTATTGGCTCAGATACCCATTCCAAATTGCGGGAATCAGCAGCGGTGGACGCGGGCGGCGCTTTTCACGACCTCGAAGGCGCTGCCGGGGATCCGCTTCAGCTGATTGAGGTTCTCGTCATCCCAGCGGCGATCGCTGCTGCCCGAGAAGTACCAGTTGGAGCCGTTATCGGCGACGATCAGGCCGTAGCGCTTCATCGCTTCGGCAACCGCCCGGGATGGGCCGCTGAAGCCGCCGAGCCCGTAGCTGGCCTCGAGCCGCAGCCGCAGGCCCATCGGCGGCGCGGCGGCGCTGGCGGTGTCGCCGGCGCAGTGGGAGGCGGGGTGGACCCAGGCGTTCTGGGTGCTCTCGAAGGTGACGCGGATCGCGTGTTCGATCCTGCCGCTAGCGGCCTCGTCGTAGCGGACCAGGCCGGGGAAGATCGGCAGGCCGGCGGCGTCGGCCGAGGTCCAACCCTCAGGACGGCGGGCGGCGGAGCGAAGGTCCCACGCGGCGCCGGAGTCGGCGTTCCAGTGCGGGCGCGGCTTGGCGACGGGGAAGGCGCGGTAGAGCTCGTACAGCTTGCAGGCCGAGCGGTCGACGACGATCACGTGGCGGTCGCCGTCGCTGCCGTTGCCGCCCTCGACCGGAGCCCGGGCGGGCAACGGGAACGGCCCGGGGTCGCTCTCGTCGCCGTAGGCGGTGTAGTGGATCGGGAGCTCAGGCTGGCCAGCACCGACCACGGAGTAGGGGAAGCCGTAGGCGCGTGGCGAGCCGAAGTCGGGGTGGAGGCTGTCGCCGCCGTGGGCGTTGATGTAGGCGATGTAGGCGCTCGAGCGCGGGTCGCGTGGCGCCTTCGAGATGTCTTGGTTCCAGGCAGCCTCGGTGGGGAGGGAGGCGGCACGGGGAGAAAGGGAGCCCGGCGGGTTGGGGAAGACCTGGCAGGGCGCGAGGTCGGGGTAGGGACCGACGGCGGAGGCGGATGAGGCGGCGAGGGCGACGCAAAGCGCCACTAGCGCGAGGCCGAATCCCACAGCGGTGTTCCTTTTCCGCGCTACAGGGGGGATAAGGCGCACCGCTGTGCGGCTCACTGTTCGCGCACCGTCGCCCTTCGCCTTCCGCATGCCGGTGAGGCTAGCCTGACGCCCGATGACCTTGGACGAGCGTCCGACCCTGCTGGCGGTCCAGCATGTGCCCTGGGAGGGACCGCACCGGATCCTCGACGCCTGCGGTGGGCTGCGAGTGCGGACGGTGAAACCGCTCGCGGGGCAGCCCCTGCCGGCCCACGAGGAGGTCGCCGGCGCCGTCTTCATGGGCGGGCCGATGAACGTCGACGAAGTCGAGCGCTTTCCGGCGCTGGCCGCCGAGCGCGAGTGGCTGGCCGGGGCGATGGAGCGGGGGATGCCGGTGCTCGGGATCTGCCTTGGCGCGCAGCTGCTGGCGCGGGCGCTCGGGTCGGAGGTGCGGCCCGGCGGGGTGCCAGAGATCGGCTTCGCCCCGGTTGAGATCGCCGCCCCCGACGACCCGGTCATCGGCGGGCTCGCTCCGCGCGCCGAGGTCCTCCACTGGCACGGCGACGTCTTCGACCTGCCCGAGGGCGCCCAGCACCTCGCGTCCTCCGAGCGCACCGCGTGCCAGGCGTTTCGCACCGGCAACGCCTGGGGCGTCCTCTTCCACCCTGAGGCCGACTATGCCCTGGTCGAGGCTTGGTTGGAGGTGCCGTCGATGATCGAGGAGGCCGTCGGGGCGCTCGGCGACGCGGGCGAGCACGCCCTGCCGGAGCGGGCCGCCGAGCTGGAGGCTGACCTCGTCGAGCGCACCGCGCCGGGCTTCGCCGCGTTCGCTGAAATCGTCGCCAGCGGGTAGGAGAGGCGCGATGGAGGTCTGCCTGATGATCGAGGGCCAGGAGGACGTGACCTGGGACGACTGGCGGGCGCTCGCCACCGCCTGCGAGGAGCACGGGGTGAGGACGATGTTCCGCTCCGACCACTACCTCTCGGTCGACGACCGCCGCGAGCGCGGCTCGCTCGACGCCTGGGGGACGATCGCCGCCCTCGGCGCCGTTACCGAGACGCTGCGGCTGGGGACGATGGTCTCGCCGGCGACCTTCCGCCATCCCTCGGTGCTGGCGAAGCTGGCGGTGACCGCCGACCACGTCTCCGGCGGCCGGGTCGAAGTCGGGATCGGCGCCGGCTGGTGGGATCGCGAGCACGAGCTCTACGGGTTCGACCTGCCGCTGGTCGGGCCGCGGATGGAGGCGCTGGAGGAGCAGATGCAGATCGTCCGCGGCCACTGGGGGGACGGGCCGTTCAGCTTCTCCGGCGAGCACTACTCGGTCAGCGAGCTGGACGCGCGGCCGAAGCCGGTGCAGCAGCCGCTGCCGCTGATCCTCGGCGCCAAAGGCGGGCCGCGCAGCCTGCGCTTCGGCGTCCGCTACGCCGACGAGTACAACACGGTGATG